>JBOHSH010000017.1:0-73659 GCA_050733195.1 Gemmatimonadales bacterium | reverse complement strand
TCCGGGAACCCGATCAGCGGAGCCGTGGTGACCTGGTCCGTCAGCAACGCCTTGCTCGCGACCGTCTCGGGCTCCGGCCTGGTGACGGCCCTCTCCCTGGGCAGCGTCACGGTGACGGCCACGAGCGGCGGGAAGACCGGCAGCGCCACCATCACGATCGCGGCGCCGAGCAGTACCACCCACAAGGGATGGTACGCCTCGCCGACCGGATCGAGCTCAGGCGCGGGAACGACGAGCAGCCCGTGGTCGCTCACGACCGCGCTGGCCGGCGGAAACGGCAAGGTTCAGCCCGGCGATACCGTCTGGCTTCGGGGCGGGACCTACCGGGGCGCTTACACGAGCACCGTGGCGGGCACGGCGAGCGCGCCGGTGGTGATCGCCCAGTATCCGGGCGAGCGGGCCACGCTCGACGGCGCCGGGCTCACCGGCGATCAACTGATCGTCAAGGGGCAGTGGACCGTGTTCATGGACTTCGAGGTCATGAACTCGAGCCCGAGCCGCTCCACCTCCACCACCAGCAACAACTGGCGGCCGAACAACGTCGTCAACAACGCGTCCAACACCAAGTACATCAACCTGATCATCCACGACGGCGGGGTGGCGTTCTTCAACTACACCACCCAGAGAAACGTGGAGGTCTACGGCTGCATCCTCTACAACAACGGATGGCAGGCGCCTGACCGCGGTCACGGCCACGGGCTCTACGTGAAGAGCGACGTCGGCCCGGTCGTGCTCAGGGACAACATCCTGTTCGGGCAGTTCGGGTACGGCATCCACATCTACAGCAACTCCGGCTCCGGCTTCCTCAACAACATCACGCTCGACGGCAACGTCGCCTTCAACAACGGCACGACCTCGAACAACTCCACCTCGCCGAACATCCTCTACGGCGGCTCGGCGACGGCGACCGGCGCGACGGTCGTGAACAACCTGACGTACTACTCGCCGGGAGCCGGCGGGGCCAACGTGCGCATCGGCCACGGCTCCACGAAGAACGGCAGCGCCTCGGTACAGGGCAATTACGCCGTGGGAGGGTCGCCGGTCCTCGACCTGGGGTACTGGTCGTCGGCCACCGTCTCGTCGAACACCCTGGTGGGCTCGAGCACGGTGGTGGCGCTCAACGACGCCACGACGTCGGGCAAGCAGTTCAGCGCCAACACTCATCGGAGGGATCCCTCGACTTCGTCGTGGAAGTACAAGGGCACGAGCTATAACTGGACCTCGTGGAAGTCGGCGACCGCCCTGGCCAGCAGCGACCAGGCCATGACCGGCGTCCCCACCGCGACGCACGTCGTGACCCGGGTGAACCCGCACGTGAAGGGCCGCGGCTACGTGGCGGTCTACAATTGGGCCAGGCAGGGCTCGGTCTCGGTGAGCCTGAGCGGGATCCTGAGCGTCGGAGACCAGTACGTCGTCCGTAACGCGCAGAATCCGTTCGGCGCGCCGGTGGCGAGCGGGACGTTCGGCGGCGGGTCGGTCACGCTGCCGCTCTCCGGCATCACGCCGCCCGCCCCGATCGGGTGGACCCGGAGCGCGCCGAAGACCGGCCCGGACTTCGACGTGTTCGTCGTGCAGAAGATCTGAGTCGGAACCCGAGCTGGACGAAATGCCCCCGAGCCGCGTCGCGGCCGGGGGCATTTCGTTCGGTCAGGCGCCGGTGGCGCCGACCGGTGGCACGGGCCGCGTCGTGTGGGCGACGTACATCCGGTAGAGCGGGCCGAGGCCGTAGCGGGCGACGCCCTTGAGCGCGCGCACGAAGCGCGCGCGTCCCCAGCCCCGGAACTGCGTCAGCGCGGCGACGGTGTCCGGCGAGACGCCCGCCTTGAGGCACACTCGTCCGACGACCCAGCAACCGCCGAGAAGCCGTGGAACGACCCACGGCTCGCTCGTGAAGAGATACCGGAACCCGGAATCGCGCGCGGTCGCGAGGACCTCCGGCGAGATATCTCCACCCGGCACCGCGGCCGCCGAGCAGGGCTCGCCCAGCAGGTCCTCGAGGATCGCGGCGCTCACGCGCCACTCTTCCAGCATGAGCGGGCGGGTGCCGTCGCGGAAGATGTCGGGGTGGGTGTGGGAATGGCTGCCGACGAGGTGGCCATCGCTCCGCAGGCGCCGGATGTCGGCCGGACCGAGAAAGGTCCGGGCACCGATCCGTTCGGTGACGATGAAGAAATGGGCGGGCCACCCGCGCTCGGCGAGCTGGTCGGCGACGTGCAGCGCGCTCCGGCCGCCGTCGTCGAACGTGAGCATGAGGTGCCGGCCCGGCTTGCCGAGCTCCACCTGGTCGACGCGGGCCGGGACCATCCCGCTGCGCTCGATCCGGTCGAGATGCCGGCGGAACAGCGCGGGCTTCTGGGCGTACCGGCGCGCGGCCGGGCGCTGAAATCCCGAGGACGTGCTGTCGTCGGTGACCTCGTGATACATGAGGCAGGCGATTCTGCAGCGCGTCTCCACGACGGGTCTCCCTCTCAGCGTGTCAGCGGAACGGCGGCCGGATCCCGCCACCGGGGACGACGCTCGGCGCGGGCACCCCAGAGACCCCTGAGGTAGCCCCAGCCGTACGCGAAGTGCATCGCCGGGAACGCGGCCAGCAGCGCGGCGACGACTCGGCTGCCGCGCGACCAGCCGGCGCTCAGCGCGCCGGCGATGACGAGCAGCGCGTAGAGAAGGATCACCCCCGCCCAGAGCCAGGCGGCGGGAGCCCAGAAGGGCGCGAGCGCAGCGCCGGCAATGAGCCCGGCGACGAGCGCCGGCGGGGCGAGCTGTCGCAGCGTGGCGACCCGGCCGACCTTGCGTGCGACGAGCGGCTTGTAGAACCCGTACTGGTACATCATCCGGGCGGCCTGCCCGAGCGAGTCCCGCGCGAAATAGTAGGAGACGGCCTCCGGGAGCAGCAGGATGCGCCCTCCCGCGCGCGCGGTGCGGTAGTTGAACTCGTCGTCCTGGTTCCGCACCAGCTCCTCGTCGAATCCCCCGATCCGCCGGAAAAGCTCGCGGCGCCAGCAGCCGAACGGTACCGTCTCGACCCATCGGGCGTCGCGGCTGCCGATCCGGAACCAGGAATTGCCGACCCCGAGCGGATGGGACAGCGCGAGGGAGATCGCCTGCGCCTGCGCGCCGCTGTTGGCCGGAAGGGTGACGACCGGACCGCCGACGTTGTCCGCGCCGGTCTCCTCGAGCGCCCGCACCAGGCGGGGGAGGTACTCGGGCGGATACAGGGCGTGCGCGTCCACGCGCGCGATGACGTCGCCGGTGGCCGCGGCGATGCCGATGTTGAGGGCGGAGGGAGCCACGCGACGCGGGTTGTCGAGCAGACGGATGCGGCCGTAGCGGGCGGCGTACCGGGAGACCAGCTCCCGGGTCCCGTCGTCGCTCATCCCGTCCACGACGAGAATCTCCAGACCTTCCATCGGGTAGCGCGTGGCCAGGAGCGTATCGAGGCAGGGGCCGATGTACAGCGCCTCGTTGCGGCACGGCAGGATGAGGGAGAGAAGGGTCACGATGTCGCTCCCGCGGTGGCGCCGCCACCGCCGCGCAGGGCCGCCTCGCGCTCCTGCGCCGAGAGGTTGCAGACGATCGCCTTGAGCTTTCCGTTCGGCGACCGCGGAACTTCGTCGACGAGCTGCAGGTCCACCTCGATGTCGCCCATGCGGGAACGGAGCCGTTCGACGATCGCCCGGGCGTTGCCGGGGCCGAATCCATCGGCCGGCGCCACCCGCACCGTGAGCCGCTGCAGCGAATCCTGCGCGATCTGCGACTGCCGGATCGGCTGGCCGTAGAAGACCGGGTTGAGCCACCACACCTGGCGGCCGTCACGAGTGACCAGGACGTCGTTCGTCCGTCCCTCGACCGCCGAGATGAGCGGAAGCCGGCGCCCGCAGGTGCAGTGATCGTCGGGCGGAGCGAGGCGGCCTCGGTCGCCGACGCGGTAGCGAATGAGCGGCATGTCGGCGTTGAGGAGCCCGGTGCCGATGAACTCGCCGGCGGTGCCCGCGGGGGCGGGTCCGTCGTGGACCCAGACCTCGAGGTGCCCCACCTCCGGCCAGAGATGCAGGCGGCCGGCGGGACATTCACTGCCGTAGGCCACGGTCTCCGTCTGTCCGTACGTCTCGCGGACCGGACACCGGAAGGCCTCGCTGATGACCGTGCGCTGGTCCGGGTGGAGCGGCTCCGCGTTGGTGAAGGCGATCATCATCCCGAGGTCCCCCCGGCCGAGCCGGATCGCTTCCTGGGCGAGCGCCACGAGCGAGGAGGTGTACCCCGCGAGATAGACCACGCGATACCGCTGGAGCGCGTCGAGGTAGTACCCGATGAGGTCGGGCGCGAGGTGATAGGTGGACATGTAGAGCTGCCGCATGACCACGTTCCATACCCAGAACGGCGGCCGGCGCTGGCGGACCGGCGTGACCAGCTGGCCGCCGAGACGCGCGTAGCGGGCCCGTGGCGGGACCCCGTGCCAGGCGTCGGTGCGCGCATCGCTCAGGGCGTAGAGCGTCGAGACCGTGAGACGGGTGCGCCAGAGGTCGAGCGGCTTCCCGGTGGTCCCGCTGGTCTGCTCGTGGAACATCCGGCGCGGGTGACAATCGTCGGCGAGGAACGCCCGCGGATGCTCCCGGACGGCGTCCTTCTCGAGCACGGGCCAGTGATCGAGGATCTCCCACGACGAGCGGTCGCCGGCGGCACGCCGCCGCGCCCACTGCTCGCGGTAGTAGGGGACCCGCGTGGCCGCCCGGTGCAACACGTAGGCGAGACGCTCCTCCCGCCAGGTGCGCCACTGTTCCGCGGTCCAGCCGTCGCGCTCGAGCGTCTGCGCCCGGAGCCGGCCGCTCTCGGGGCCGTACCGCCAGAGGTGCAGGTACAGGCCCCGCAGCGTCGCCGCCGCGGAGCGCGCCGATGCCGGCAGGCCGTGGTAGAGACTCAGGACTTCATCGCGCATCGCTGCGTAGCTCCCTCCCTCGGAGGTCCGTCGTCATCGTCGTCATCCACCGTCACCGGAGGAGACCGATCCCGGGCTCCACGCGGGCACAGGGCCGGCGGGCAGGCGACGCGTCGTCTGCCGGAGGAGATCGGCGAGCCGGGCGCCGTTGCGCCAGATGTCGTAACGCTCTTCCACCCGCAGCCGCGCACGGGCGGCGATCCGCAGGCGCTCGCCCTCGTCGTCGAGCAGGCGCGCGAGGCCCTCCGCGAGGGCAGCGGGATCCCGCGGCGGAACGAGCACGCCGCAGCCGTCGCCGAGCGCGTCGGGAATGCCGGCGACGTCGGAAGCGACCACCGGCGTACCGACCGCCATCGCTTCGCGCACGACGTTCGGCAGGCCGTCGCCCAGGCCGTCCGAGGGATGCACCAGCACCGTCGCCTCGCTCATCGCCAGCCGGGCCTCCGGGAAAGGCACCCATCCGCGGAATCGCACCCGATCCGCGATGCCGAGCCGGCCGGCGAGCGCCGCGAGGGCCTGGCGCTCCGGGCCGTCGCCCACGAGCTCCACCGTGATCTCCCGGCCACGGCCCGCGAGGATGGCCGCCGCGCGCAGGAGATCGTCGTAGCCCTTGTGCGCCGCCAGCCGGCCGACCGCGAGGAGCCGGCCCTGCGGCCGGCCCTCGGGGCGGAACGCGAAGTCCGCGGGGTCGAGCCCGTGGTGGCTCACGTGGAGCTTGCCGGCGATCGCGACGCCCGCGTCTCCGAACCGGTCCCGGATGAAGCCGCGATTGAATTCGCAGCAGGTGATGATGTTGTCCGCGTAGAGCAGCTTCTGCCGCAGGAACACCGGCGTGCGATAGAGATCCACGCCGGCGTGGAGCCAGATCGAGAACGGCACCGGGCGCCGGAGCAGGCGATGAAACGCCCAGGCGCAGGTGCCGGCGTAATTGCCCCAGTAGGCCAGGACGTGATCGAACTCCCCGTCGTGCTCGGCCGCCCAGGCCCAGGCTTTGGGGAGGACGTATCCGGTCTTGAGGAGCGGCATCACTCCGTAGCGTGCCGCCGCCGCAAGCGTGCGCACGCCGTCCGAGAGGCACCGCGCGGGACGGCGGCGAAGGACCGCGCCGGCGCGACGAAAAGTTCCGGGGAGGCGCAGGTGGTGCACCCGCTCCCGCCCCATGCCGGGCCGGTCGAGCAGTCCGAGCGAATACTGCCACAGCGACTCGTCCGGTGGATGGATCGCGAAGATCTCGGGCTCGATGCCGGCGGCGAGGAGCGAGAGCAGGTCGCGTTCGAAGAACGTCGCGGTCTGCGCGGGGTACATGTTCGTGAAGACGGCCAGTCGCATCGGCGTCCGCTCGCTCTACCAGGTCAGCTGATGGTCACGGAGCCAGAGCTCCAGGGACAGCAACGACATCACCCGCCGATGCAGGCCTTCCCGGCTGATCGTTCCGCCGGCGGAGCTTCCGTCGCGCCTCGCCGCGAAGCCGTCCACCCATCCGTCGACCAGCCGGGCATTGACCATCGGCCGGGTCCGGGCGCCGGACGTGCAGAGCAGGTCCCTCGCCGCGGCGTGGAGCGCCGGCGGGACCATGACGTCGAGGGGCACGGTGAAGCCGTGCTTCGGCCGCAGGGCCACGTCCTCCGGAAGCCAGCGTCGCGCGAGACCTCTGAGGACGAGCTTCCCGCGCCGGCCGTCGGTCTTCAGGCGGTGCGGGAGCGTGAGCCCGAGGCCGACCACGTCCTCGTCGAGCAGCGGCACCCGGACTTCGATGCTCGCCCGCATGCTCATCATGTCGACCTTCCGGAGCATGTCGGAGGGCAGGCTCACCGCGAAGAGCGTCTCCGTCATGCGACGCGACAGCTCTTCGAGCCCGCAGCCCCCCCGGGGGAGATAGCCGTCGAAGAGTCTCCAGCTCGGCTGGAGACCCTCCCGCGCCTCGGCGACGACGAGCTCGGCCTTCTGCTCCTCGCTCAGATAGTTGGCGAGCCCGGCGAGGAGCGGCGCGGTGTCCACCCGGCCCGCCGACGCGAGCCGCGTCGCTTTGGCGAGCTGGCGGCCCCAGTCCCGCGTGGCGGCGGAGAGGGAATCGCCCGTCGCGACCAGGGTCCGGCGCACCCATGCCGGCGCATGCATCAGCAGCGCGAGCCGGTTGGCCCGCCAGAACCGGGCATAGCCGCCGAAGGCTTCGTCGCCGCCGTCGCCGGAGAGCGCGCAGATGATGCCGCGCTCCCGAACCGCCCTGGCGACCCAGTAGGTCGGGAGGAAGCTGGTGTCGGCGAAGGGCTGGTCGAAGTGGCGCAGCAGCCCGAGAATCGTCCCGGGCGAGAGATCCCGATCGTCCTGCTCGATCACGTGATGGGCCGTGCCGCAGTGGCTCGCGACCGAGCGCGCCGCCGGCGTCTCGTCGTGGCTCGCGTCGGGAAAGCGCACGCTGAACGTCGTCGCGGCCGTCCCGAGGGCCCGCTGGTGGGCCGCGACGATGAGGGACGAGTCGATCCCGCCGCTCAGGAGCGCCGCCACCGGCACGTCGGCGACGGACTGGCGGCCGACGGAATCGAGGAGCCGGCCGGCGAGCGCCTCCACCGTCTCCGGCAGCGACCGGTGCGCCTCGGCCCGCGCGGCGAGCGCGTGATACCGCTCGCACCGGACGCCCTCGGCGCCGAAGACGAGCGTGGTCCCGCGCGGGAGCGCGAAGACCCCCGCGAACCCGGTCGCCGGCTCGGGGACGTATCCGAGGCCGAGAAAGTCGTAACACGCCTGCCGGTCGATGCCGGGCGTGAAGCCGGGCAGCGCGGTGAGGGCCTTGATCTCGCTCGCGAACGCGAGCGCCTCCGGGAGCCGCGTCCAGAAGAGCGGCTTCACGCCGAAGCGATCGCGGGCGAGGAGCAGCCGGCGACGGGGGCGATCGTACAGGGCGAACGCGAAGATGCCGCGCAACCGCTCGACGAGGTGCTCGCCCAGCTCCTCGTACAGGTGCACGAGCACTTCGGTGTCCGAGGTGCCCCGGAAGCGGTGTCCCTTGGCCGAGAGCTCGGTCCGGAGCTCGCGGTGGTTGTAGATCTCGCCGTTGTAAGCGACCCAGACACTCTCGTCCTCGTTCGCCATCGGCTGCTGGCCAGTCGGCGAGAGGTCGATCAGCGCGAGCCGCCGGTGAACCAGCTCGCACCGCTCGTCGCGATAGAGGCCCGAGCCGTCGGGGCCGCGGTGCGCCAGCAGGCGCGAGGCGCGCTCGGTCCATCCCGGCATCGCCGCGAGGCCCTCCCAGTGAAACCGGCCGGCGAAGCCGCACATCAGACCTGACTCCTCGGCGGATCGGGGACCCGCATCGCGTAGTGGCCTCCGGCCGCGAGACCGATCGCGAGGGCGAGCCAGAGGATCTTCGACGCGATCCAGGTTCCGCTCAGCGTCCCGACCAGGATCGCCATGAGGACCGCGAACGGAAAGACGCCGAGCGGGCCCTTCCGCGCGCGCCAGGCGGCGCCGACGCAGAGCGCGAGCCCGACGATGAAGGGAATCGCGCCGGCGAGCCCGGAGTTGGTGAAGATCTCGAGCACGAGGTTGTGCGCGTCGCGGAACCCTTTCGCATGGGCGATCCGCCGCCCGATCTCGTACTGGTTCTCGATGAGTCCCCAGCCGAAGAACGGCCGCTCCTGGATCATCCCGATCGCCGCGGGCCAGATGTGCTCGCGCCCCGCCCATGCGCCTTCCCGCACGGCCAGGCCGAACCGCTCGTAGAGCACCTCGGTACGCGTGACGCCCCAGATCATCACGGCGAGTCCGACCACACCGAGGGCCGCGTTGCGGATCCGCTGCCTGGCGTTCCGGCCGGTGATGCTGAACGCGGCAAGGCCGACCAGGGCGCAGACCACGCCGCCGCGTGAGCCGGTCTGCAGAATGGCCCATCCCATGAGCGCGGCGAGCGGGATCGCGAGCAGCCCCGGCCTGGGCAGCCGGCGCTCCTTGACCACCTGGAGTCCGAGCACGGTCAGGAGCCCCGCCGAGAGGATCATGGCGCTCAGGTTCATGTTCTGGCCGAGCGTCGTGACTCGCGTGCCCCCGGTCCATACCTCGTACGACGTGGTTCCGATCCCGAGGACCTGGATGGCCGCCCGTACCGTGCAGGAGGCGATCAGCGTGATCAGCGCACCCCGGAGCACCGCCGGGTGCCCGAGCAGGTTGTACATGCTCCACAGCAGAAACAGGAGCTGGAGGAGCAGGACGAACTGCCGGGCCGCGAGCGCGAAATGCTCGACCGAAAGGAGGATCGTGACCGCGGCCAGGACCCACAGGTGCAGCCCGAACCACACCACCGCGAGCGGCAGCCGGCGGTAGGAGAGGACGGGGTTGATGAGTGTGGCGGCGAGGTAGACGAGTCCCGTGAGCGTCGGAATCTCGAGCGGAATCGTCCGCCCGGGGAACTCGAACGGAATGGATGCGATGTAGAGGTATAGCGCCGCGCGCACCACCGGATGGACGCGGCTAGTGGGCTCCGCGCGGGCCGCCGGGGAGGCGGTGGGGTATCCGGTGGTGGCGAGACGCAGTGGAATCGTCATGGGTGAGCTCCGCGGGACGCCATCGCGTGCAGCCGGCTGAGCAGCGCGCGCCGCGTCGTCGCGTCCGGGCCCCCCAGCAGCGCGAGGCCCGCGATGACCGGCAGGGACAGCGCCAGCCCGGCGCCCCATTCGATCCAGCCGACTGGCTGGAGAGCCCGGCCCAGCGCGGCGCACCCGGCGAAGAGACCGCCCGATACGAGGCCGAGCCTGAGCCCGAGACGGAGGCCGCCGGCGTGACGGCGCGGGTGTCGCAGCGACCGCCGGACGAGCAGCGGGTAGGCGACCGACTGCACTCCCCGTCCCGCGAGCAGGCCGGCGCAGAGCCCCGGCAGGCCGAACAGGTGCGTGAGCGGAATGGTCAGGCCGATCGTCACGACGGCGGCGGCGGAGGCGACGAGCACCCTCGCTTTCGGCTCGAGCGCCGCGTCGAGCAGGTACGCGTCGGTCCGGATGAAGGCGGTCTGCACGGCGATCAGCACGATCAGCAGGTCGATGCCGGCGCCGGCGTAGTTCTCGGGTCCGACCCACAGCCGGATGAACGCGGGATTCCAGAGCAGGATCGCGCCGCCGATGACGGTCACGAACAGCCACGTCAGCACGAGCATCTCCCGTCGCGCGGCGGCCGCGCGATCGTGCTCTCCCGCGCCGAGCAGGCCGCCCAGGCCGGGCATGGCCGCTCCGGCGGCGAAAACGTGCAGGCCCACGGCGGTGCGCGCGGCGTACCCCGTGAGGGCGTAGGTCGTCACGACCGCCGGCGCCACGATCGCGCCGAGAATCAGCACGTCGGTGGCGAGCAGGAGCTTCGCGACGGCGTCGCCCGCCATGAGCCAGAGGCTCATGCCGAAGAGCGCGCGCACTTCGGGCCGGGTCGGGCGAGCGGTCCCCCACCACGACACGAAGCGCCGCACCAGCATCCAGAAGACGAGACCCGCGAGCACGACCTTGACGGCCTGCGCCGCCGCGAGACCGACGAGGCCCAGGCCCTGCCACACCGCGGCCGCCGCCAGCGCGCCACCGAGGATGTTGAGGCTCGCCTGAACGCCCACGCGCTTGTACCCGAGATTCATGCCGCGCAGAACCGATTCGGGAACCAGGCCGAGGCTGGTGGCCACGAACGCTCCCGCCAGGATGGCGAGCGTGAGCTGCACGTCTCCCTGGAGCGCGCCTTCGGGCCGGATCAGCGCCGGCGCGACCCACGCGACGAGTACGACCCCCGCGGCCAGGACGACCGGGAGCATGAGCAGCCAGACCATCAGCGCCGCACCGACGGTGCGGCGCTTCTCCCCGTCGTCCGGGCTCTCCTGCTTCTGGGCGATCACCAGCCGGAGGGCCTCGGTGGAGCGCCCGTCGGTGACGGTCATGTAGCCGCCGAGCCGCGAGAGCATTTCCCAGATCCCGTACACCGTGCGGCCGAGGCCGCTCACGAGGATCGGGGTGACGACGACGTACACGAGGGCTTTCGCCGCGTAATCGAGAATGCCGGCCGCCGCCGTGAGAGAGGCGCGGCGCGTCAAGCCCCGCGCTTCCCCCCTCCGGGCGGCGGAACCGAGCGCGGCCGGGCGGCCTGCGGCGACCGACTCAGCGCTCACGCAGCGCCTCCTCGAGAGCTCCCAGCACCCAGCGAGCGTCGGGGTTCTCGTCGTCCGTCCGGAGACAGAGCACGGCAGGCCGGCCCGACGACGCGAGATCGCGAAGTACACGGTCGTACGACTGGCGGAAGCGGGCGGTGAACGCCCGGATCTCGGGCTCGGGACGGTCCTTCACCATGTGGTCCTGGGACCGCTCGCGAATCCGCCGGATCAGGACGCGATCGTCCGCGTCGAGGCAGAGCACGGCGTCGAGCCGTGCGGCCCACTCGGCGACGGCGCGCCGGCGCCAGGCGGTCCAGCCGGGGTCGCCGTTCCGACCGAAGAACACGTCGAGCCAGGTGAGCCCGAAGACCGGTCCCTCGTCGAGCACGACGAGCGGAGGAGCGTCGGGCGGCAGCCGGTCGATCCGGCGCGCGAGCGCTTCGAGCCTCGCCATCTGGGCCAGCTCCGCGAAGCGGAGCGGCCGGCCGCGGAGCGCGGCCTTGAGAGCGGTCGGCACGAGGGCGATTGCGCCGGCCAGCAGCGAAGGAAGCGGAAGACCCCAGAGCGACAACCAGCCGCACCGCGCGGGGTGTCGCGCCGGCATCGAGCGCACGAGCGTGCTCTTCCCCGAGCCTGCGGGCCCCACCACCTCCACGAGCCGCGGCCGCGGCGCGCGGGACTTCTCCGCCCGCATGATCACAGGGCCCTCCAGATCTGATCCCGGAGGTCCTCCAGCACGTCACGGAAGGGGCGCACGGCGTCGACGATCCGGGTCGAGGGCCCGGACCACTCCACGTCCTCGAGCAGCGTGGCCCGCGCGTGGACGTAGTCGGGGGGCTCGTTCGTCTTGCGCCGCACCGCCGTGTCCGCGTCCACCCGCAGCACCAGCACCAGGTCCGGCGCGCCGATGCCGGCGTAGTACGACGCCTCCGCCTGGCGCAGCCGGCCCGCGAGCCGGGACGTCGCCGCGAGGCCGAGACCCTGCGCGGCGCTCGGGCCGGCGAGCGCATGGCTCTCGGGCACCGGATAGCGCTCGCACACGGCGAGGCCGCCCTCGGCGGCGAAGCGCCGGACACCCCGGGCGAGCAGGTAGCGGTCGCGGGCGGTGCAGACATGGCGGAGCAGCTCGAGGTGCGCCGTGAGGGCCGAAGGCGTGAGCGCGCCACGCACGCGGTCGATCCGGCGGGCGAGCTTGAGCGAAGCGCCCGCGAGCAGCGTCGCGAGGCGTCGTGGGGGCCGCCCGAGATGGGCGTGCCGCGTCCGGAGCTCGGCACCGAGCCACTGGACCAGCGCGGCCGCGCAGCTGGACTTGCCCGCGCCGTCCGCGCCGACGAGGGCGATCACCGCGCCGCCGGAAGCGAGTCGCTTCCCCGGGATCCACCGCCACCCACCCCGCAGGCCGTGTCTGCGCGCGCGCGCGGCGAGGCGGGCGGGGAAGGCCGCGGGCGAGGGTCGTCTCCTGAGCGCGCGCAGCCGCCGCTCGAGGGCGGCACGCGCGGCGAGGCGGGCACCCGGAGGCTGCTCGGGCCGGAGGGACTCCAGGCATCGGTCGAACAGCCCGGGCTCGACCTGAGGTAGAAGCCGCTCGAGCTCGCGCCGGACCTGACGCCGGTCGGTGGCGGACTCGAGCAGGTGGAGCTCGGGCTCGATGGCGCGGAGCCATGCCGGCTCGCGGCGCCACAGGTCGGCGACCTCGTGTCGCAGGGTCTGATTCAGGACGAAGAGCAGCAGGGCATGCGCGGGCGACGGCGCGCGGAAGGGTGCCCGCGGCACCGAGGCCTCCAGCACCTCGCTCTCGATCGGCAGGAGGTAATGCCACCGCCAGGGCGATCCGAGCACCAGCCGGTAATGGGCGTGGACGTGCACCAGGCGCTCGAGCGCCGGATCGTGCCCGAGATAGCTCACGACCCCGGGGAGCAGCAGCGCCGGCCCCGCCATCGCGAGCTTGAAGCCAAGCCGCTCGAGCGCGCTGCCGAAGGCCGCCGCGTCGGCCCGATGCACGAGGAGATCGAGATCGCCGGCCGCGGTGACCCATCGGTCACGGCGCGTGTGACCCTTCCACTGGCAGTACCGGGCGCCGGAGGCCTCGAGCGCATCGCCCAGCTCCGCGAGGAGCCCGTCCATCGGCGGAACGGGGGCGGTCACGGCGCCGAGGTCGAAGCGCGCCCGCGTGCGCGGATCGGCGATCAGTGACATTCGTCGGACCCGGAATCGGTGAAGTGCTCGCCGGCGACGGACACGAACCGCCAGGAGTACCCGTTCTCCCGGAGCGCCAGGCGCAGCACGCCGTACGCTCGGCCGCGGATCTCGCTGTGCGGGGCGGGCGGGCCGAAGCCATGCAGCTCGGCTCCTCCCGTCCCGATCACGAACTGGCGGATCCCGCGCTCGTCATCCGCGGTGCCCCAGGGAGTCTGCGGCGCGAAGCGCTCGTAATTGTGCGCGTGGCCGCTCAGGATCACCTCCGCTCCCGCCTCATGGAGGACGCGCAGCGCCGTCTCGATCCGGTTGTCCCACTCGGGTCCCGGACTCGAGGTGAAGTGGGGATGATGCCAGTAGCCGAGGGTGCAGCGCGCGGTGGACGCGTTCAGGTCCTCCTTGAGCCAGCGGAGCTGCGCCGAGCCCGCGCCGAGGCTCAGGTTGCTGTTGAGCACGATGATGTGCCACGATCCGTGGTCGTAACTGTAGTAGCCCGCCCCGGCGGGACCGGCGCGGTCGCCGAAGTACTTGAAGTAGCCGGCGGCTCCGGCGACCTCGTACTCGTGATTGCCCGCGCTCGGCCGGGTGCGGGAACGGTGGCGCCCCCAGCTCGGCGCATAGCAGGTCTCGAAGTCGTGCTCCGTTCCGTCGGGATAGACGTTGTCGCCGGTCGTGAAGACGATACCGGGTATTCCGTCGAGCAGCTCGGCGGTGGCCTCGTCCCAGCGGCCGTTGCAGAGGGCGATGTCGCCGCTGCCGACCAGAATGGCCGCGCCGGGCTCGTCGTCCTCGAAGCCGGGCAGCGGGCCCAGGCCGTCGCCGCAGCCGACGAGGAGGGTGAGCAGCGTAGTCGCGGGCATTCGGAGGCTCAGGGGCATGGCGGTGTCCCGGCGGCCGTGAGCGCGGAGGGCGCCGCGGACCGGGACTCCCGCCGGGATTTGACCAGCCATCGCCAGAGTCCCGCGCCGACGAAGGGCCAGGGATCGTCCCAGGCCAGGGCGCGCTTGGCGTCGCAGCGGAGGGCCCAGACCAGCCACCGGGCGAACGAGAGCCCCTGCGAGCGGGCGGCACTGTGGTCCGTCCAGACCTTGCACCAACGGGCGCCGGAGCGGGCGGCGGCGACCGGCCCGCGATGGCGGCCAAGGAGATCCCCATAGACGATCGCGGGGATGTTGACGCCGGCGCGCGCGCCGAGATGATGCCAGAGCGTGAAGCGCGGGTTCACTTCCAGCAGGAAGAGCCGCCCGCCGGCATCCCGTTTGAAGTCGAGCTTCGCCACGCCGGTGAGACCGAGTCGCGCCGTCAGGGTGCGGCCGAGCTCGGCGACGTCCGCCTGGGCGGTGATCTCGAGCGCGGAGCTGTCGCCGCACTCGACCGGGAGCGTGCGAATCTTCCGACCCGTGAACTCGGCGACGACCCGGCCCGACTGGTCGGCGTAGACGTGGTAGCTCTCGATGCGGGTCTCCGGCCCGTCGATGCGAGCCTGAAGCAGCACGGGGAGACCCGCCTCCGCGAGCCTGGGCCAGAGCCCCGCCAGCTCGGCGGCGGAGTCCACGGAGAGCGCCTTCCGCTCTCCGGCAATCGGGTGCCAGCTCTCCGGCCGGCGGATCAGCGGCTTGAGGATCAGCGGAGAGGAGAAATCGAGCTCGGCCGGCGGCGGCTCGCGGCGCGGGTCGGCCGCGCGCGCCGGCGGCACCGGAAGCTCGAGCCGCTCGGCGAGCCGCTGGAACCGGCCCTTGTCGACCAGGTCTTCCACGAGCTCGGGCCCGGGCAGCACGAAGCGGAAGCTCCTGGCCAGCTGGTCGCGATGCCGGGAGATGAAGAGGAGTCCGCCGTCGTCCTCGTAGAAGAGCACCGGCGGCTCCGGCTCGCGGGACGCGAACTCGAGCAGCGACTCGAGCAGGGCGTCGGGCTCCGCGGTCGGATCGTGCCAGGGCAGGGCCGCGCGGGTGAATCGGGAGTACAGGGCCGCGTCGCCCGGAGGCGCGACGACCACCGGGCGGATGCCGACGAGACCGAGAGCCCGCACGAGATCCACGTCTCCCAGCACGCAGGCGGCGGCTTCCCGATGGCCGGCGCGAGGGCTCCGGCCGCGGGTCAGGCGCGCGGCCCGCCCGCGCACGGCCTGCTGCCAGTGGAATCCGGCCCGCGCCACGCTGCGGGCCGCCCCGAGCCAGGTCGGGCGGCTCCGCATCCAGCGGCGCTTCGTGGTATCCAGCTCGGCCCCCAGCTTCATCTTGAACTCCCCGCCGCCCATGAGGTCGAACGACGTGCAGCCGGCTTCCATCGCGCGCTGCATCACCGTCCAGGTCATCAGCTCGGTCGGCCGGTACCAGCGGTAATGGAGGCGGTGCGCCCACATCCAGAGCGACAGCTCCCGGCCGTCGAGCAGAAACGTGCCCGTGGCGATGCAGACGCGACCGCCGGGCAGATACGCGGCGACGGCGAGCAGCTTCCCGGCCGCGCGGAGATGGCGAAACGTCTCGAGGAGCCGCCGGCGTCCGAACGGAACCGTGTGGCCGCCGTGGAGGTAGACCTCGCGCAGCTGCGCGTAGTGCTCGTCCACGAACGCCTCGTCGGACTCGAACCGGATCTCGAGGCCGAGTCGCTCGGCACGCCGGACATTGCGACGGGCGCTGCCCTGGAGCCGCTGGAACGCCTGCCGCTCTTCGCCCGGGAAGAGCGGGGCGCGGTAGGTGACCACGGGCTCGCCGCGGAATCCCAGCCGCTCCATGGCCTCGGCATCGAGACCCGTGTGCATCAGCTCGATGTGGGCGACGCGATGGCGCGCCTCGAGGTAGGGCACGACGGCGCCGACGATCTCGCCGGTCGTGACGCGATCGGGATCGAACACCGGCCCCATGCTCACCGTCTGCCACCCCATGCGCGGGGAGCCGAAGAGGCGCCACCGCCCCACCGTCGACAGCAGCCCGGGCAGGGCGCCGATGGTTTCGCCGTCGCGCTCGACGAGGAGATGGAGCGGCCTCCCGTAGCCGGAAGCCTCCAGCGCGCGAATCCACGGCTGGGTATGCGTCACCCGCGAGTTCGGAAAGGCGTGGACGAGCGCATCCCACCGATCGAGGTCGGCGCCCTCCGCTTCGCGGACGGTGAGCGACGGCGCGGCGATCACTGGCGGACCCTCGTGCCGTAAGCCACGGCCGGCGGACCCCGGCGCCTCTGCCGCGCGGCGGGAACGCGGGGCTCGTCGGCGCCGCTTCGCATCGAGACGACGAGGCCGCGGGCCTCGTCGAGCTCCGGCGGCTCGGGGAAACGGCGCCGGCCGGCCAGGCTCGACGCGATCACCCAGAGCGTCCGGGCGATGATGACGAGGTCGTAGCCGAAGGACGCCCGCCGGACGTAGACCAGATCGAGCGCGAGCTTGAGCGGGAGGACCCGTTCGAGATAGAGGCGCTCCGGATCGTCACCGGCGACGAGGCGGACGCAGTGGGTATCGTGGTAGAGGCTCCCGGGACTCGAGAGCCCGGGCCGGACCCGCAGGGTGTGCCAGTGCGCCGGCCGGTACTGCTCCACGACGATCCCCGGGTCTTCCGGGCGCGGCCCGACCACCGACATCTCGCCGCGGAGCACGTTCACGAGCTGCGGGAGCTCGTCGATCTTGAGGCGGCGCAGGAGCCGTCCGAGCGGGAAGACCCGGGGATCGCCCGCCGCGGTCACCCGCGCGCCCTGGTGCGCTCCGAACCGCATGGTGCGGAGCTTGTACATCGTGAACGGACGGCCGAACCGCCCGGCGCGGGGCGCGCGGTGCAGCACGGGGCCCGGGCTCGAGAGCCGGATACCGACGGCGGCGAGCAGGAGCACCGGCGCCAGGACCACCAGCGCCACCGTCGCGGAGAGGAGGTCGAACAGGCGCTTAGCCATCATTCCACCGTTGCCCCGCCCACGTCTGCTCGCTCAGCGCCCGGCCGCGGAGCACCTCGCCGTCCGGACTCTCCACCTCGAGCAGGATGACCGAGCCCTCGCCGCACGCCACGAGCAGCCCGCACGCGTCGTCCACCGGACTCACGCTCGGGCCCAGGATGCTGCCCGGCTCCCGCGACCCGTTCGCGCCGTCGGGCAGCGCCGCCTGCCAGATGCGCCAGCGCCGCCCGTCCAGACAGCTGAACGCGCCGGGGTAGGGACGGGTGAGCGCCCGCACGAAGTCGTAGACCGCCGGGGCGGGGCGGCTCCAGTCGATCGTGCCGTCCGCGGGCCGTCGCCGCGGCAGGAGCGGCTCGGCCGACGGCGGCTGCGGGCGCCCCGGGCGCTCGCCGGCCAGGAGCCGGGGCAGAAGCCGGAGCAGCATCTCGCGGTTCGATTCGGCGACGCGCGCGTACAGCGTGGCGCAGGTGTCGTACGGCGAGATCGGGATCACCGTCTGGTCGATGATGTCCCCGGCGTTCACCCCGTCGGCCAGCCAGAGCAGCGTGTTGCCGGTCTCCTGCTCGCCGCGGATCAGCGCCCAGTTGATCGGCGCGCTCCCCCGGTTGTGCGGGAGGAGGCCGGCGTGCGCGCCGATCATGCCGACGCGCGCCAGGTCGAGCGTCGGCCGCCGTGCCACCTGATGCCATCCGATCACGAAGACCACGTCCGGGGCGAGCCGCGTCAGCAGGTGGTGCGCCCTCGGCTCGTTGATGTGCGCGATGTAGAGCAGCGGCACGTCGAAGCGCCGGCAGAGCGAGTCGTAGTCGCCGTGCGCGCTCCGCTGCGCCGCCAGCGCGGGCTCGAGGGTCAGGACGGCCTTGATCGGCGCGCGTGCGTCCAGCATGGCCTCGAGCGCAGGAAGGCCCTCCGCATGGAATCCCACCCACGCGAACCGCATCGCCGCTAGCGCCGGTGCACGCGCACGACATCCTGGACTGCCTCGATGACGTCGGTCACGTCCTCGTCCGTGAGGCGCGGGTAGACGGGCAGGCTCAGCATGCGGAGAAAGTTCCCGTACGCCACGGGGAGCGCGTGCGGCTCGTACCCGTACTTGTCGCGGTAGTAGGGATGGAGGTGAATCGGGATGAAGTGCACGGACGTCCCGATCGCGCGCGCGGACAGCTCCTCGATGAACCGGTCGCGGTCGATCACCAGCGCCTCCGGCCGGAGCCGGAGCACGTACAGGTGCCAGGCCGGCTCGACCCAGCTCCGCGTGGAGGGCGGCTCGAGGGCGTCGTCCGCCCCGAAGGCCTCGGTGTAGCGCTCCGCGATCTCCTGCCGCCGCGCGTGGAAGCGTTCCAGCTTGCGGAGCTGCTGCAGCCCCAGCGCGGCCTGCAGGTCCGTCATGTTGTACTTGAAGCCGGGAAGAATCACCTCGTAGCGCCAGGTCCCGCCTTTGGCGTAGCGCTTCCAGGCGTCCCCCGTCATCCCGTGCAGCCCGATGATCCGCGCCCGCTCGAGCAGACCCGGATCACCGGTGAGCATGCCGCCTTCGGCGGTCGTGAGGTTCTTCGTCGCGTAGAAGCTGAAGGCCGCCAGGTTCGCGCCGCTGCCCACCGGACGCCCCCGGTAGCGCGCGGGAAGGGCATGCGCCGCATCCTCGAGGACGTGCAGGCCGTGCCGGCCGGCGATCCCGTGGATGGGATCGAGCTCGGCGGGATGTCCGGCGTAGTGCACCGGGATGACGGCCTTGGTGCGCGGCGTGATCGCCGCCTCGAGCCGCGACGGATCGAGGTTCAGGGTGTCGGGCTCCACATCCACGAGGACCGGCCGCGCGCCGACGTGCTCGATCACGTTCACCGTGGCCGCGAAGGTGAGCGGCGTGGTGATCACCTCGTCTCCCGGGCCGATGCCCATCGCCACCAGCGCGGTGTGCAGCGCGGCGGTGCAGGAGTTCATCGCGAGCGCGCCGGGAGCCCCGAGGAACGACGCGAACTCGCGCTCGAAGCGATGCGTCTTCGGCCCGGTGGTGATCCACGGAGACTGCAGCGTATCGACGACCTCGTCGATTTCCTCGCGCCCGATGGACGGCGGCGCGAAAGGAAGGAATTCCGTCCGGATGGTCCGCGTACCCGTCATAATCCCCCGAGACCCTCGCCTCCCGGTCCGGCGGACCGGTCAGGCGCTTCCGTTCTTGAGTCGCGGCAACGTTCCCGACGGCAGCGCGATGGGTGGCCGCATCAGCCGCTCCCGGCCCCGGCGGAGGTGCAGGTGCTTGTGCGCGCTCCCGTTCCCGTTGAGCTGGCCGTTGCCATTGCCGTTGCCGCCCGGGAGACTCGTCAGCCGCAGTCCGGGCTGATACTCGGGCGCCAGCGAGGCCAGCGCGCGGAGCAGCGCCTGCTCGTCGCGCCGCGCCGTCACGTGCGTCAGGTGGCGAAGCCGGCGGGCCAGCTCGTCACCGTGTCCGTTCCCGTTCCGATCGACGACCCGGATCTTGTCGATGCTCGTGGGGAGCGCCGTCTCGGCCGGACCCACCAGCTCTTCCTCGAGCTTCTCCCCCGGGCGCAGGCCGGTGAAGACGATCGGCACGTCCTCTTCCGGCTCGAGGCCCGCGAGCCGGATGAGCTGGTGCGCGAGATCGAGGATCCGCACCTGGGTCCCCATCTCCAGGACCGCGATCCGGCCCATCGCTTCGGGCAGCGCGGCCGCCTGCAGCACCAGCTGGACCGCCTCGGGGATCGTCATGAACCAGCGCCGGACCTCGGGATGCGTCACCGTGATCGGGCCGCCGGCCGCCAGCTGGCGCTTGAAGAGCGGGACCACGCTGCCGTCCGAGCCGAGCACGTTGCCGAAGCGGACGACGCGGAAATCGGTGGGGGCGCTGCGGAGCGAGGGCAGCTCGAGCACGATGCGCTCCGCGATGAGCTTGGTCGCGCCCAGCACGCTCGCCGGGTTCACCGCCTTGTCGGTCGAGATGAGGACGAACTTCCGCGTCCCGGAGCGCGCGGCGCAGCGGGCCACGCAGAGGGTGCCGATCACGTTGTTCCACACGCCCTCGACCACGTTCCACTCGAGCATCGGCACGTGCTTGTAGGCCGCGGCGTGGAAGACGCAGTCGGGACGGTAGACGTCGAAGACGTGCTGCATCCGCTCCGGGTTGGTGACGCTCGCGAGCACCGGCACGACGTGCACCTCGGGGCAGGCTGTGGAGAGCTCGAGGTGGATGGAGTGGAGAGGGCTCTCCGCCCGGTCGATGAGGATGAGGGTGAGCGGATGGAAGGCCGCGATCTGGCGCGCGAGCTCCGATCCGATCGATCCCCCCGCGCCCGTGACGACGACCACCCGGCCGGCGAGCTGCGGCGCGATGGCCTTGAGGTCGAGGCTCACCGGCTCGCGGCCGAGCAGATCCTCGATCTGGACGTCGCGAACCTGGCTGACCTCCACCTGGTCGGTCACCAGGTCCTTGAGCGGAGGAAGGATCTTCACCTCGGCGCCGGCGTCGACGCACCGTTCCACGAGCGCGCGCAGCTGGCTCGCCGAAGCCGACGGAATCGCGATGAGCACCTGCGGCGCCCGATGAAGCGGGACGAGCCCCCGGAGCTGATCGCTGGACCCGAGCACCGGCACGCCGTGGAGCGACCGGCCCGCTTTGGCCGGATCGTCATCGATCAGTCCCACGACGTGATAGCGGCATTCGGGCGCATGCTGGAGCTGGCGGAGGATCTGCTCTCCGGCAGTGCCGGCGCCCACGATGAAGGTCCGGCGGGCGTCGGCGGCCCGGGGACGCCCGCGCTCCCGGGTCCACCGGGCGGCGATGCGCAGCCCGCCCGCGAGGCACAGGGCCAGGATCCAGTCCAGCACGAATACCGAGAGCGGGATCCCGCGGAGCTGGCCCAGGGCCAGCAGCACCGCCGGGAAGAGCAGCGAGCCGAACGTCGTGGCCGCGGTCAGGTGCAGCAGGTCCTGCATGCCGACGTGCTGCCAGTAGCCGCGATCGAGCCGGAACCGATGCGCGACCGCGACCCGGATCAGCACGAGGTAGGGAAGCGTCTCGAGGAAGCGGCGGAACGTCCGCGCCGGGATGTCGAATTCGAACCGCAGCGAGAAAGCGGCGTAGAACGCGGCGGCGGTGACGACGATCTGCGAAGCAACGATCAGCGCCCGCCTGGGCGCCGATCGGCGAATCAGTATGCGCCAATCCATACGCTTGCCGGAGGGCAGGTTCCGCGCCGCGCCGCGCGCGACGTCGCAGGATCGGCCTCCGCCCCGGAGGACGCTTGCGACGACGCGACTTAAGCGTTCGCGGCCCCCTGCCCGGCTTCGCGGCCGGTGATGAAAACCGGATCGTTACTCAGTCACAAAACGCAGCCCGCTTCTCGAACCCTGCGCCGCGAAACGGTGCCGGCGGCGATCGCTCGCCGCATCGACGCACGACTTACGCACCCGTCGCGCGGTCCCGGGTTTGCACCGCGCATCCCGGGTGCGGACCGATCACGGTCCACGGTCCAGGCTCATTAGGAGGCACAGCGAATCCACATGGAGAGGATGCCGTCGTGGCCGATCGAGCGCCCTCACGTCGAGGTTTCAACGCACCAGAGCGCCCTGCCGGCGTCTCCGGCGGCGCACAGCCTCGGTCCGAGCGCTCAGCCGGCGGAGCCCCCGCGCTATGCGGCGGCCATCGTTCGCCGGAAGTGGTTCGTGGTCTTCATCACGCTGCTGGGGACCGCGCTGGGCATCATCAGCGCGCAGTTTCTGGATCCCCGGTACTCCGCCAAGGCCCTGCTGTGGATCGAGACGCCCGCGCGCGAATCGGCGCGCGATCCCATTCTCGATGCCGGCGGCGACCTGGTGAACCCGCCCAGCTGGGTAGAGCTGATCACCTCCTATGCCGTGCTCGACGAGGTCGTCCGCTCGCTGCATCTCTACGTGCGCGCGCGGGATCCGATCGACGCTCCGGCGTTCGCCACCTTCGAGGCGCGCAAGAATCTCCGGCCCGGCCGGTATCAGCTCGCCATCGACGGCGGCGGCAAGACGGCGGAGCTCCGGCTCGCCGAGGGAACCGTGATCGAACGGCGGCCGGTCGGCGACACGCTCGGCACCGGAGCCGGCTTCGCCTGGGTGCTGACGCCGGCGGAGGCGAGAGCCGGCCGGCGGATCGATTTCGCGGTGGAGGCGCCCTACGACGCGGCGCAGCTGCTGGCCCGCGACCTCAAGGTTCGCCTCGACCCGGGCGGCAGCGTGCTGCGGCTGGAGCTCAAGGCTACTGATCCGGCCCTGGCGACCGCCACGGTGAACGCCATCGCCGAGCGCGTGGTCACGCTCGCCTCCGACCTCAAGCGCGGAAGGTTCGCGCAGCTCGCGGGGATCCTCGAAGGGCAGCACGAGGCCGCGCAGCAGACGCTGCGGCTGGCGGAGGGCGCGCTGGCCTCCCATCGCCAGCAGACGGCCGGCTTCCTCCAGCGATCCGCTCCGGCGGTGTCGTCGACGCTGGACCCGCGCGGTGACCCGATGTTCGCGCGGGCCTTCGACCTTCGAGTCTCCATGGATCAGCTTCGCCGGGAGCGCCGGACGATCGAACAGGCGATCCGGGACATGCCGGAGCGCGGTGTCCGGCTCGACGCGCTCGCGGTGATCCCCTCCGTGCAGCAGTCGCCGGAGATGGCCGCGGCGATCGCGGAAATCGCGAGGAAGGAAGCCGAGCTGCGGACCCTGCGGCAGCGCTACACGGACGAGAGCCAGCCGGTGCAGCAGCTCAAGGCCGACCTCGAGGCGATGCAGCGGCGGAATCTTCCCGCGCTCGCCCAGAAGCTCGCCGGCGAGCTCCGCTCGCGCGAAGCCGCCGTGGTTCCGCAGGTCGACTCGGCGTTCCGTTTCCTTCGGGACGTTCCGCGGCTTGCCCTCGACGAGGCGCGCTTCGAGCGGGGCGTCCGCACCGCGGAGGAGGTCGCGGCCGCGATCGGGAGCCGGCTGCACGCGGTCCAGCTCGCGCTGGTCAGCACCACGCCGGATCTCCGCCTCCTCGACGGCGCCGTACAGCCCGGCCGGCCGGCCGTGGACTTCGCGCCGCTCCTCATTGCGCTGGCGTTCTTCACCAGCCTCGGCATCGCGGTCGTCCTGGCCACTGTGCTCGACAAGCTCGACTCGAAGGTGCGCACGCCGGAGCAGGTGGTGCACGGCATGCGCCTGCCCATCCTCGCCGCGCTGCCGCACGTGAGCTTCCGGCTCCTGCCGAGCTCCGGCCAGGCGTCGGCGGAAGTGATCGAGGCGCTCCGCAGCCTGCGGGTGCGTGTGCTGCACTCGCTGGGCACGGAGGGCCCGCTGCTGCTGACGGTCTCCAGCCCGTCCCAGGGCGACGGGAAGTCGTTCGTCTCCGTCAACCTGGCGCTGTCGTTCGCGTACGCCGGGTACAAGACCCTTCTCATCGACGGCGACGTGCGGCGGGGGGCGCAGCACCGCACCCTCGACGCCCTGCCGACGCCGGGACTCACCGATCTGCTGGCGGGCCGCGCGACGCTGGACGAAGCGATCCAGAGCACCGCATATCCCGAGCTCTCGTTCATCAGCGCCGGGACCCGGATGTACCGGGCGCCGGAGCTGCTCCTGCTCCCCCGGCTGCGCGAGCTGATGGCGAACCTGCGCTCGACGTACGGCATCGTGATCGTCGACAGCCCGCCGCTCGCGGCGGGGGTGGATCCGCTGGTGCTCGCGACGGTGACGAACAAC
Source organism: Gemmatimonadales bacterium (assembly GCA_050733195.1). Classification (GTDB taxonomy): domain Bacteria; phylum Gemmatimonadota; class Gemmatimonadetes; order Gemmatimonadales; family GWC2-71-9; genus JABFSM01. The sequence continues at coordinate 49,834 of JBOHSH010000017.1, read as the reverse complement.
CTGCTGCTCGTGCTCCGTTCCGAGGAGACCGACCTCCCCCTCGCCGTGGCCAAGCTCGAAGTGGCCGATTCGCTCCCGGTCCGGACCATCGGGGCCGTGCTCAACTGCGTGCGCGGCCGCGGCGCGTTCCGGTACTACACCTACGACCTCTCCGGCTACGCCGAGCCGAGCCCCGAAGAGCTCGGGGCCGGCGCCCCGAAGGAAGGCTGGCGGAAGGTGCTCGGAGGACGCTCATGACCGCATTGTCGGCGCTCCGGCGCGGCGCGCTCGCGCTGAGCGCGCTACTCGCCGCCGTCCCGCTCGCCGCCCAGGAGCGGCCGGCCGGCGACGAGGCTCTCGCGCATCGCTCTCTCGCCTCCCGCCAGGAGCTCGAGCAGCTCGCGGCCCGGCACAAGGGCGGCCCCGTCGCCGCCCTGGTGCAGGCCCGGCTCAAGGAAGGGGACTTCCGGCCGGGAGACCTGATCCGGATTGAAGTTCAGGCCGAATCCACCCTCACCGATACGTTCGCCGTCACCCGGGACCGCACCCTGGAGCTCCCCTCGCCCGCCGTCGGGAGCCTCGCGCTCGCCGGCGTCCTCCGGTCCGAGCTCGAGCCCAGGGTCGCCGAGTTCGTGAAGAAGTTCGTGCAGAACTCGCGGGTGCGGGCGTGGCCGCTGATGCGGCTCACCATCCAGGGCAACGTGGCGCGCGCCGGTATCTACGGCGTGCCGCCGGACGCGCCGCTCGCCGACGTTCTCATGGCGGCCGGAGGCGCGACGCCCGATGCCGACATGAAGAAGCTCAAAGTGGAGCGGGACGGACGGGAGATCTACAGAGCCCAGGAGCTCGAACGCCTCATCGCGGATCGCCGCACCGTCGACGAAGCGGCCCTGCGCGACGGCGACCGGCTCGTGGTGGGCGGACGGCGCGCGGGCAGCGGGTACGACTCGCTGCGCACCGTCGGCATCATCGTGAGCATTGCCGGGGGCCTCTATGGCCTGTCCAGGGCGTTCTGACCGTCGGCCACGCGGCAGCCGCGTCGCCCGCCGTCTCCGGCTCGGTGTCGCGGCTCTCGCCTTCGCGCTCCTCCCCGGGTGCGGCATCGACAAGCTGGTGAGCTCCCCGGGCACGGATCCCGGTGACGACCCCGGCGGCGGCGGGAGCAGCTCTCTCCAGCTCGTCTTTCTGGTTCAGCCCGGCGACACCCGGGAAGACGAGCAGATCACGCCTCCCGTGAGGGTGGCGGTGCGGAATCAGTCGGGTGTGCTGGCGACCACATTCAGCGGTGAGATCACCCTGGCCATCGGCAACAACTCCGGTGGTGGCAAGCTCGAGGGCGGTACCCGCCGCCGGGTGGAAGAAGGCGTGGCGACATTTCAGGGCCTCAAGATCGACAAGTCCGGCAGGGGCTACACGCTGGTCGCGACGACGAACGGGGCCAGCTCCGCCACGAGCCGAAGCTTCGACATCGTGGAAGAGCGCAACGACAACATCGTGGCGCTGTTCGACGGCGCCGGCCAGGCCGATACGGTCATGGCGACGCTGCCGGTGCCGTACGAGGTCCAGGTCCGCACCAGCACGGGGCTGCCGGTCGCCGGCGTCTCCGTCTCCTGGTCCGTCACGAGCGGAACCGGCGGCGTGAGCCCGGCGACCTCCACCACGGACCAGAACGGGATCGCGCGGGCGACGCACCGGCTCGGTGACCGCGCGGGCCAGGAGACCGTGGCTGCGTCGGTCGCCAACGCGACGGGGTCCCCGGTGAGCTTCACGGCGACGGCGCGACACGCCACCGCCGCGCAGCTCGCGGTACTCCAGCACCCGACGGATACGCATCCCGGCCAGGTGATGACCCCCGCGGTGCGGATCGTGATCCTCGACCAGTTCGGCAACATCGCCACCAGCGCGAACGCAACGGCGGCCGCCGGCATCGTTCCCCTGACGGGAACACCCGGGGCGACGCTCGCGGGAACGCTCACCCAGCCTCCCTCGGGCGGTGTGTTCACCTTTCCCGATCTGCGCATCGACCTGCCCGGACTGGGCTATCGGCTGCGGATCGTCACCGGCGCCCTGACGATCGATAGCGCGCCATTCACCGTGCTGTAGACATGAATCGCTGGCGCGTGTCCCGGGATACGGAGCTCGACGCGGCCGAGGCCGAAGCGGAGGCCCGCTGGGTCATCGGCCCTTCGCCGGGTCGCGAGCTCGAGTCCCTCGCCCGGCGCGAGCTCGGCGAGCTGTTCGAGATTCGCGCGGTGCTGGGCCGGGGCCGGAGCTCCGTCCTGCTGGATGCGCGCGAGCTCGAGACGGACCGGCGGGTCGCTCTCCGAGTGATGCACCGCTCGGCTCTGACCGACGCCGGCCTCGGCGAGCGTCTGGTCCGGGCCGTCGCGGACTGGGCCTCCCTCGATCATCCCAACGTCGTCGCGGTGCAGCGCTCCGGTAGCTCGGCGAAGCTCTTCTGGTACGCGATGGAGTTCGTGGAGGGCGCGTCGCTCGCCACGCTGCTCCGGGACCACGGTCCCCTCGACTTCCGTCAGACAGTCCGTGCGATGGAGCAGGCGGCGAGCGCCCTGCACTACGCGCACGGCCGCGGCGTCGTCCACGGCGACGTGCACCCCGCGAACATCTTCCTCTTCGGCCCCGGATGGGTGCTGCTCGCGGACGTCGCCGTGGGCCGGGTGCTGGACCGGCTTCCCGCCGGCGGAGCCGAGGCGGAGGTGACCCGGCCGGTGTATACCGCGCCGGAGGAGGAGACGACCGACCTTCCGCCGAGCCCGGCGGCGGATCAGTACGCGCTCGCCCTCACGATGTGGGAGTGTCTGACCGGCCTGCCGCCGGGAGGCCAGGAGCGGGACGGCGAGCTGCCGGCCCGCCTGACGGAGCTCCGGCCTGACGTGCCGCCGCATGCCGCCGAGGCACTCGGTCGCGCGCTCAACCCGCGGCCGTCCGCCCGGTTCCCCGGCGTGCGGGAGCTGGTCGCGGCCCTGGGCATCGTGCCGCCGGCAGCGTCGCTCGAGCCGCCGCCCCGCACCGCGGCGCCCTCGACCGCGAGCCAGAGGCTGCTCTTCGTGGAGTACCCGCGGCGCAAGCGCCCGCCCCGTCTGCTGGCGCTCGCGGTTCTGACCGTGATCGCGGTCACCCTCCTGTTCGCGGCGCCCTGGAAGCGAACGGACGCCGAGCGCTATGCCGCGCCCGTTCCGATCCTCGCTCCACAAACGGAAGAGTCAGAGCGAGTCGCCCGGCGGGAAGCGCAGAGCCCCCGTCCCCGCGAGGAGCCCCGCCAGGAGCCCGGTGACGAGGCGGCGCTCTCCACGGCAGAGACGGACTTCGAGCCCGATCCGGTGGAAGAGACTCCGGTCGTCGAGCGCCGCGCGCCCCGGCCGTCGCCGCGACGGAGTGCGGGCGCGAACGGTGGGCGCTCCGACCGCAGCGTCCCTCCGGCCGCCCAGCGGGACAGCGCGATCGTCGCTCCTCCACCCGCCGCCACGGCTCCGCCCGCGCCCCCCGGCCAGCTCTTCATCAGCACGCGGCCGTGGGGACAGCTCTTCGTCGACGGTCAGCTGATCGGCAATACCCCGGTCGCCCGGCTTCCGCTGCAGGCAGGCCTTCATCAGATCCGCGTGGTCCGCCCCGGGTTTCGGCCCTATGAGCGGGAGGTGCGGATCGAAGCCGGCCAGGAGATGCGTCTGATCGATCTCGTCCTGGAGGTGCTCCCGCCATGATCCGCCGCGCGCTGGTCCTCACACCGTTGCTCGTCGCGCTCACGCTCGGCAGGTTGTCGGGCCAGACCGGGTCGGATCTGATCGCGCAGGGGCTGGCCGCGTACCGAGCCCTCGACTACGACGCCGCCGTCACCCTGCTCCGCCGCGGTCTGGGCGCGAACGGAACCACGCTCTCCGACAGTGTCCGCTCCGACGCCTACGCCTATCTCGGAGCGAGCGAGCTGTTGCGGGGCCGGCGGGATCCGGCGGACGCCGCCTTCCGGCAGGCCCTCGCGACCGAGCCGCGCTTCCGACCCGATTCCCTGATCTTCCCGCCGCAGGTCACCGACGTCTTCGACGAGGTGCGGCGGCAGACCGCGTACGTCCGCATTCGCGCGCCGAAGGACACGACGATCACCTATGGAGTCGACCAGTACGTCGTCCGACTCTATGCCAGTGCCCGTCACGAGGGCACGGTCGACATCGGACCCGAGGCGGGCCGCGCTGCGCGGCGACTCTTCGCGGGTCCCATTCCGGACAGCCTCGACGTGCGCTGGGAAGGGACCGACGGATCCGGTCGAGCGCCGCTCACGGGCGCGCTGGCGCTCTTCGTGACCTCGAGGCCCGCGGGTGGCGGACCGCCGCGCGTCGTGCGGCTGCCGATCACCGTCCGCTCGCTGCGGCGCGACACGCTCCCGGTACCGGAGCGACCCGCCGCGACCCCCGTCGTCCAGCAGCCGGCCAGGAAACCCTCGAATCGGGCTGTGGGAACGCTCGCGGCCGGCGTCCTCGCCGGGCTCGCCGCCGTCATGCTGCCGGAAGTGGTCGCGGCAGACGGCGCCGGGGGATCCGCGCGCTATTACGTCGGCGGAGGGCTCGCACTGGCCGGCCTGGTCGGATTCGCGGCACAACAGGGCGGCTCGTCGCGACAACCTGCCGCCGTGTCGAACGATCAGGCCGCGCGCGATGCCTGGCTCCGCAGGGCGGACTCGGTCCGGAGCGAGAACGTCAGAATCCGTCGCGACGTCCGCCTCCGCATCACGAGCGGCGCGGTCGCGGGCGGAGCACGCACCGGCCCGGAAGGAGGGACGCCATGACCGCTCGCCTGCATGCCCTGCTCGCGGCCGCCGCGCTCGGCGGCCTGCTGGTGCCCGACCCGGCCGTCGCGCAGGACCGGCCCGGAGTCTGGATCGGCGTGCTCGGCACGTCGGTCAAGGCGCGAAGCCGTTATCCCAGCGGCGTCGAAGCGGTGAGCGGCGCCGCCATCGGGGGCGAAGGGGGCCTGTTCTGGAAGCGTCTCGCGCTCCGGATGGGATACCTCAACGGCTCGCTTACGCCCGATACCGCCGGGCCGTCGGTCCGGGATTACATCGAAGGCTACGCCCTCGTCGGGGTGCGCCCCATTGCGGGTCTCGAGCTCTCCGGCGGGCCGAGGGCCCGCGCCTTCGTGCGGAACGTGCCGACCCCTCCGGTGATCGGCGTCTCGATCGGCGATCCGCAGGCCGCGGCCGAACGGGAGTTCACCCAGCGCTGGCTCACCTGGGAGATCCACGGTCGCTACGAAGGCCTGATCGTGCGGGACATCGTGGGCGGCTACGGCGAGCTGTGGGCCGCCGTCACCGGGAGCGTCAACAACGCCGACGCGTTCGATCGTGCCCGCGGCGCGGCGGCGGGCATCGTGCTGTATCTCGCCCGGCGGCAGATCGCCGTGCGGCTGGGCTACGCATTGGACGAGACCCGGCTCGGCGCCGCCACATGGCGCGAGACGATCCGCGGTCTCACGCTCGGCGTCGGCTACGGCCAGCGCTGACTGAACCGGCTTACCGCCAGGACCGACAGGGGGAGAACGGCGGGTGAGATTCCTTGATCGACGGCGAGGGTCGGGGCGGCGCATGCGGTCGGACCGCCGGCGAAAGCCGAGGCCCCAGCCGACCGACCGGCGCTATCCCGGCGACAGGCGGCGCTCCGATCGCCGCCGCGCCGCGCAGGCCTCGCGATGGTGGCCGCTGGAGGGATTCCGCATATAGAGGCCCGCGGGCGATTGGCGCTCCGGAAGGAGTCGCCCAACGCCCGCGGCCTTCAGGAATCGTCAGTGCTTGGGGGGCTTCGGCCGGGCTAACCGGCGGCGATGCGAGCGCCCGAATGCCCGACCAGCCAATCGGCGAATCGCGGGATGCCGTCCTCGATCGGCGTGCGGGGATCGTAGCCGAGCAGCCGCTGCGCCCGGCGGACGTCCGCATGGGTTCGCAGCACGTCGCCCGGCTGCAGCGGAAGGCGGACGACGCGAGGCTCCACCTGCAGCGCACCGGCCAGGAGCTCGACCAGCCGGTCGAGCGTCGTGGTGCGGCTGCCGCCGAGATTGATCACCTCGAACGTTCCGGGATGCTCACGGGTGCGGTCCAGGGCCGCGACCACGCCGTCCTGGATGTCGTCGATCCAGGTGTAATCGCGGGCCGTCGCGCCGTTGCCGAAGAGCGGAATCGGCTCGTCCTGCAGCATGAGCGTGCCGAACTTCCGGATCGCGAGGTCGGGACGCTGGCGCGGGCCGTAGACCGTGAAGAACCTGAGCGCCACGATGCCGGTCCCGTACAGGTGGTGGTGCGTGGCGCAGAGCAGCTCGGCCGCTTTCTTCGAGGCCGCATACGGCGACACCGGCGCGTCGGTGCGATCGTCTTCCGAAAAGGGCAGGCGTGCCGCGTCCCCATAGACGGAGGACGACGATCCGAACACGATCCGCTGAATGCCCCGTCGTGTCGCAAGCTCCAGTATCGACTGCGTGGCGAGCACGTTGGCCCGGAGATACCCGGCCGGGTCGGCCAGCGAGGGACGGACCCCCGCCTTTCCGGCGAGGTGCACGACGGCGTCGAAGGACTCCCGGCCGAGCTTCGCCTCGAGCGCCGGAAGGTCCGCGCAATCCGCTTCGATCAGACGAAACCGGTGATGCTCGAACGCCATCGCGAGATTGGCGCGCTTCTCTTCGGCGGAATAGAACGGGTCGAAGTTGTCCACCCCGACGACGGTCGCACCGTCGGCGAGAAGCCGGTCGACCAGATGGCTCCCGATGAATCCCGCGGCGCCGGTGACCAGGATACGTTCGTTGCGCATCGGGAACCCGGAGGGCAGGTTCCGCGCCCGCGTGGAAGCGCTGCCGGAGCGGGTCTGGCGGCCGGGCTTGCCCCGCGTGACTCATTCTGGTGACCGCCCCATCCGGAGCATGACCCGGACTGGTGCGCCCGAGGGTGTAGAATTCGGTCCCCCCGACACTGAATCCCGGAGGCGATCCATGCGGCCGATTCGATGGTGCATCGCAGGACTGGCAGTCGCGGGCCTGGCGTGCCAGACCGAAAAGCGCACTGCGGAGACGGAGCTGGCACGGGCGGACAGCGCCGTCAATGCCCTGAATCAGGAGGCGGTCCAGGTGGTGCCGGACCAGGTGGCTCCGCTCACCGGGTCGCTCTCGACCGCCAAAGCGGCGTTCGCGGAGGAGAACTACGAGGGGGCCATCGCCGGCGCGAAGAACGTCCAGGCGGCCGCGGCGCAGGTCCAGGCAGCGGTGCCGGCCCGGCGGGACAGCCTCGCGAAGGAGCTCGAGACCCTCTCCCAGGCGATGCCCAGGAATCTCGACTCGATCCACGTGAGGATCGAGGCGGCCGAACGCGGTCGCCGGCCTCGCGGTCTCGATGCCGAAGGCGTCGCGCGCGTCAAGCACATCCACGACTCGGCCAGGGCGGCCTGGCCGGGGATCACGGCACTCATTCAGTCAGGAGATCTGGCGCAGGCGTTCGCGAAGAGCGTGCAGCTGCGCAATCGCGTCTCGGAGGCGTTACTGGCGCTCGGCCTCGCTGCCGACGAGCGCGCCTGGGGCAACCTGCAGCGACCCTGAGTCGGGCGGGCGGGCGGGTAGCGTCGCGGGAATCACCGGGTCGTCGGTTCGTCCGAAGGCGCGCAGGGTTCGCAGGTGAGAACCCACCGCGCCGAAGAAGGTCCGGTGCGCGTGGTAGGGCAGACCGTGACGCGCCGCGAGCGTCTGGACGATCCGGCTCAGCCGCGGATAGTGCTCGCTGCACACCTTCGGGAACAGGTGGTGCTCGACCTGGTAGTTGAGCCCGCCCACGTACCAGGTGAGGAGACGGTTCTGCGGGGCGAAGTTGGCCGTCGTGGCCATCTCGTGGCTCGGCCAGTCCTCCGGCATCCGCAATTCGGCATCCGGCTCCGGGTGCATCGTCTCCTCCACCACGTGCGCGAGCTGGAAGACGATGCCGAGGGTGAGGCCCGCGACCAGGTGCGCGAGCAGGATCCCGAGGACGATCTGCCACCAGGCGAAGGGCAGGACGACGAGCGGAACGACGACGGACCACCCGTAGTACAGCACCTTCCCGGCGGCGAGCCCGGCGACGTCCTTGGCCGGATGCCGCTTGTTCTTGTACGGCCCGAGGTCCCGCGCGAAGAGGTATTTGTAGTCCTTGACGAACACCCAGAACAGGGTCGTCATACTGTACAGCGCCAGCGCGTAGAGATGCTGGTATCGGTGAAACCACTGTCTCGGCGCGTGGGGCGAGAGGCGGAGGAGCGGCGACACCGCCAGGTCTTCGTCGGTGCCGTGAATGTTCGTGTAGGTGTGGTGGATGATGTTGTGCGTGATGCGCCAGAGATAGCTGCTCCCGCCGATCAGATCCATCGACATGCCGATGAACCGATTCACCCGGGTGCTGCCCGTGTAGGCACCGTGCAGGGCGTCATGGGCCACCGAGAAGCCGATCCCCGCCATGCCGAGACCCGACAGCGCCGCCAGGGCCAGGGAGGCCGGCCCCGAGAACCATCCCGTGAGGATCAGCGCATAAGGCCCGAACAGAAGCCCAAGGATGGCGAAGGTCTTGGCCACCATTCGGAAGGAGCCCTTGGTGGACTCCTGGCGGGACGCGAAGTGCTGATCCACCGCGGACTTAAGCTCCGAGAGGAAGGCTGCTCCGTGACCCGGAGGGAATGATGGACAGGTACCTGCCACCCGAAGACCCCCTGTCGAGACATGCGAATTGCCGGCCCAGGACCGCGCTAGGCCCTTTCAAGATAAAACCCGAAGGGCTCTCCCGCCCCTGTCGGCTTAGCGGAGCTCCAGCTGATCCACCGAGCGCTCCCCTCCCGGCCCGGACGGGGCGGGAGGCCCCGCCTCGGTCAGGCGATCGGTGGCGCGGCGTCCCCATCGGCCGCCGTCCTCCTGCCGGGAGGAGCGCTCTTCGCGCAACCGCCGCTGGCGCCGCCGCAACCGGCCGCGCTCGTACCACCGCCGGGTGACTTCCCCCGCCAGCTCGCGGTTGCCGAGGCCGAACGCGAGGCCCACTCCAAGCGCCAGCGCGCCCAGGATCAGGGTAAAGGCGGCGGTCACGATCTCCTCGGCGACACCGAGCTGCTGGACGGCCATGAACACCGCGATCACGACCACTGCCCCCTTGGCGATCCGCGCCACCGCCGGAACGCCCTCCACCGCGCCGGCGCTCGCCAGGACGATGCCCCGCACGAACTCGCCGACGATCATGCCGAGGATCACGATCACGATGGCCGCGATGAGCGTCGGGATATACGAGAGCATCGTCCCGAACATCTCGTTGATGCTCTCGAGTCCGAGCGCCGTGCTGGCGAGGAGAATTACCACCAGCATCACCATCCAGAAGAGCAGCTTGCCCACCGCGTGAATCGGGTCGAGGCGGGTGCCGGTGCGCCCCATGGCCTCCGACAGGCCGCCCCGCTCGGCCATCTTGTTGAAGTTGAGACGGCGGAGCAGGGCATCGGTCCAGCGCTCCAGCGTCCGGGCGAGGATGTAGCCCGCCAGGAGAATCGCGGCCGCGCCCAGGAGCGACGGGAGGACCGCGCCAAGCTGCTCAGCTCCGATGACCAGCCGCTGCCAGAGCTCGTTCACTGCGTCACCTCGATCACGAGTTTGCCCAGTTGTTCTCCGCGCTCCATCCGCTCGTACGCCTGCCGCCCTTGCTCGAGGGGAAACACCGAGTCCACCACCGGCCAGAGCTTCCCCTGATTCGCGAGCTCCACGACCCGGGCGAATTCCGTGCGCGTCCCCATCGTGGACCCGAGCAGCGACCACTGGAACCAGAAGAGCCGCCGCAGGTCGAGCGACACGTTCGGACCCGTTGTTGCTCCACAGGTCACCAGCCGGCCGCCCGGCCTGAGCGCCTTGAGCGACGCGTCCCAGGTGCGCTCACCCACGGAATCCACCACCACGTCCGCACCGTTCCCGGTGAGCTTCCGCACCGCCCGCGCGATCTCGTCCGGCGTCTGCTCCCGGTGGTTGAAGCAGGCATCGGCGCCGAGCTCCCTCGCCTTGTCGAGCTTCCGGGTCGTGGAGCTCGTCGCGACGACGCGGCCCCCAAGATGCCTGGCGATCTGGAGCGCCGCGAGCGAGACGCCTCCGCCCACGCCCCAGATGAGCACGGTCTCGCCGGCCGCCAGTCGGGCTCGCGTTGCCAGCATGCGCCAGGCGGTGACGGTAGCGAGCGGGAAGGCTGCCGCCAGATCCCACGGCATGTCGGCCGTCAACCGGGCTACGTTCCTTTCTGGAACGTTTATCAGCTCGGCTGCCGTACCGGCGCGGTGCTCCCCGAGAATGCCGAAGTCCTGGCAGAAGGTGTCCTCGCCCCGGTGGCAGGTCGGGCAGTTCCCGCAGGAGATACCGGGATTAATGAGGACGCGATCACCGGGTTTGACGGTCTCGACGGCGGATCCCACCGCCTCCACGACGCCGGCTCCGTCAGTCCCCACTATATGAGGAAAGGTCACCGACACGCCCTTGAGGCCGGGGAGGAGGAAGAGATCCAGGTGGTTGATCGCGGCGGCCTGGACCCGGACCAGGACGTCATCGGGGCCCGTGACGGCAGGAGCGGGGAGGTCGAGGACGGCCAGATCGCCAATTCCGCCGTGCTTGGTCAGGGCGAGGGCCCGCATCGCGAGTTTTCCGCCTTGCAGATGCGTGGAAGTTGTGCAAGATATATCCGCTCATCAGCGAGAGGCGCGCGGGCGCCTCACCCGTTCGCGGCGGGACCTGCCGCCATCGACCCCTGGGAGGCCAGCATGGCCGTGTTACGCAGCATGGAAATGGGGTGGTCCGGTTCCGGTTGGATGGATCCCATGCCGAGCTCCTCTCCCCCACCGCCCCCGCCCCCGTCCCCGCCGCCTCCGCCGCCCGCGATGACTCCGGTGGCTCCGAAGCCGATGGCCAAGGCTCCCACCCCGCGAGCGGCGACTCCCGCGCCGCGGAAGAAGGCGGCCGCCAAGAAGAGCACGGGGAAGAAGGCAGGGGCCCGGAAGGCCGCCAAGAAGTCGGCCAAGAAGGCGGCCCGGCCGGCCGCGAGAAAGAGAGCCGGGAAGCCGGCGCGAAAGGCCGCGAAGAAGGCCAAGCCGAGGAGTCGCGCGGCCGCCAAGCGGCGTCCCGCGAAGAAGAAGGCGGCCCGGCGCCGCCGCTGAGCCCGCGGCTCGAGCTGAAAACGCCCCGCTCATCGCGGGGCGTTTTCGCTTATCTCCCGAAGGCTCCGACCAGCCAGACCGCGCCGACCGCGACGCTCGCCCAGCCTGCGCTCCCGGCGATCCGGCGCCCGATGGCCACGGAGCGCTGGCGTGCCGTCCGCATCGCCAGGGCCGTGAGAAAGGCGAACGCCGACATCCCGGCGATGACTCCCACCCCGAATGTTCCCAGGTAAGCCAGCCCGAAGCCGAGGCTTGGCCCGAGGGTCACCGGAAGGAGGGCGACGGCCGCGCTCGTCCCGGCGAGCCCGTGTATCAGCCCGACGGTCCCGATGCCTTTTGGGTGATGGTGGGGGGGATGGGCGGCATCCGCGCCGTGCGGATGGACGTGGCCCGGGGCGGCCTTCGCGTGCAGGTGAAGATGGGCGTGATCCCCGTGCTCGTCCGGGGCGTGCAAGTGTAAGTTGCGGGTCGCGCGGAGCGACCAGAAACCGACTCCGATGAGGGCCGCGCCCACGACCGCTTCGAGCCCCTGCTCGGCTCCGGCGGGGATCCGGAAGTCCGCGACCAGAGCCGCCCCGCCGAGGAGGAGCACGGCGGCCGAGTGCCCGAGCCCCCAGCGCGCTCCGAACCGGAGCGCGGCGAGCGGCGTGGGGCGGTGCGACACGAATGCCGTGACGGCCACCATGTGGTCGAGCTCCAGCGCGTGGACGACGCCGAGCACGAGCGCCGTGCCGAGAGGGATCAAACCCGTCACCTGAACTCCGGGGAACGATGTCCGAGCCAGCGATGAACGAACGGGCCCGCGTCCGGCTGACCTCATATTCGCACGGCGCGGGTTGAGCCTGCAAACTCGGAAGTGCCGAGCTGACGCAGGTCCTGCGTCACCTGCCGCGGATCGAGGATGCGAATGTCCTCGTCGACGCCGCCACGCGCGACGACGCGGCAGTATATCGTGTCGCCCCCGACCGGGCGCTCGTGGCCACGGTGGACTTCTTCACCCCGATCGTCGACGACGCCGCCGACTGGGGGGCGATCGCCGCGGCCAACGCGCTGTCGGACGTGTATGCCATGGGGGCACGGCCGCTCTTCGCGCTGAACCTGGTGGGCTGGCCGCGGGAGCAGCTGCCGTTCGAGCTCCTGGGCGAGGTGCTCCGCGGCGCGGTGGAGGTCACGCGCCGGGCGGGATGCCTCATGCTGGGCGGGCACTCGATCGACGACGCCGAGCCCAAGTTCGGCCTCGCGGTGATCGGGGAAGCCCACCCCGACCGGCTCCTCACGGTCGCCGCGGCCCGCCCGGGCGACCGGCTGGTGCTCACCAAGCCGCTCGGCACGGGCATCCTGACCACGGCGCTCAAGCGAGGTCTGGTGGATGAACCGGAGATCCGCGACGCGGTGCGCAGCATGACGACCCTCAATGCGGGCGCGGCGTGGGTCGCGCTCGCGCACGGCGTGCGGTCGGCCACGGACGTCACCGGGTTCGGGCTCCTGGGCCATCTCGGGAACATGCTCACCGCGAGTGGCGTCGGGGCGCGCATCGCGGTGGACCGGCTGCCGGTGTTTGCCGGCGTCCTCGAGCTCGCCTCCCGAGCAGTGGTGCCCGGCGGGACGAAGCGGAATCTCGAAGCCGCGACCTTCGTGCGGTTCGACGAGGATGTCGGTGACGCGGAGCGCCTCCTCGTCGCCGACGCCCAGACCTCGGGCGGGCTGTTGCTCGCCGTGCCCGCCGACGCCGCGCCGGGGCTCCTCGCCGCGCTGCGCGCGGAGGCAACCCCGGCGGCGGCCGAGATCGGCGAGATCACCGCGGACGCGAATGTCCTCCGGGTCGTGCGGTCGGCGGCCTGACCTCCGGAGAAGGCATGGGATCGTTTCGCTGGACTCCGGCGCGCATGGATCAGCTCGAGCGCGCCGCCCGCGACCGGCGGCGGGTGATGATCCTCCGCCGCGGCACGGAGTACGTCGTGGAGGCGCGCCGGATCGTGGCCGTCGACCGGCGGGAAACCCTCGTCGGCTACCTCCCGATGACGGGCGAGGAGCTGCGGTTCGACCTGGAAGACGTCGACGGCTTCGAGGTGATCGCGTGAGCCCCGCCCGCCGCGTCCCCCCGATTGCGGTGACGCATCTCGACGAGAGCTGCCTGGGCAACGGGCTCGACGGGTCGACGCCCGGCGGCGGAGGCGGGCTCGTCGAGGTCCGGGTGCGAAGCGGTATCGAGCGGCGGGATTTCTTCGTCCACGCTCCCGACACCACGAACAACAAGATGGCCCTCGCGGGCGCCATCGGCGTGCTGCAGCTCCTCGCCGCCAAGGGCAACCGGCTGCGGCTGCTGGTGGTCTCGGACTCGGAGTATCTGGTGCGCGGCGTCCGCGAGTGGCTGCCCGGCTGGGTGGTCCGCGGGTGGAAGCGGAAGGGAGGGGAGATCGAAAACCTCGACCTCTGGAAAGTGCTGCATTTTTCGCTCACGCTCCATGACGCCCAGTTCGCCTGGGTGCGCGGGCACGCCGGCCATCCGAAGAACGAGTACGCCAACGATCTCGCCGTGAAGGCGGCGCGGACCCGGCAGACCTCGTCCGGCGTGGTCGAGTCGGGGTTCGGGGAGTGGCTGGAGAAGAAGCGTGCGCGGGGCCGCTATGCCGACTACGACCCCGACGAGGCGTTCGACGCCCTGGCGGCGCGACTCGCCCGCGAGGAGCGGTTCCCCCTCGATCTGGATGACAGCCGGGCCGCGGCCGGCTTCCGATGACCGACCAGCTCCAGCGGTTTGCACGCGTGCTGGTGGAGCGCCTCCGGGAAACACCGGGCGGCGCCGATCGGCCGGTCACTCTCCAGGAGCTGCGGTCCAAGGTGGTGCCCTATCGCGCCTGCCGCGTCATCCTGGGCTTCGACAGCGCCGAGGACTACGACGTGGTCGTGCTCCGGCTCGTGGCGGAAGAGCGGGGCTATGCGCGGACCCTGCCCGAGCTCGCGGCGGAGCGCTGCCGCGCCGAAGCGGCGGCCCCGGCTCCCGACGTGACCCTGCTCGACCAGCTCGCCGACGTCACCGTGCAGATCGGCGCGGAGGCGCTGGATCGCATCTTCGGCGAGTCGGTGCCCGCGGCCGCGCCGCGCGCCGCCCGCAGTGATCTCGACATCATCGAGCGGCACCTCGAGCTCGAATCGCCGGAGCCGATCGAGGCGCCTCCGCCAGCACCGGTGCGGCCGCCGCCGCCGTCCCCTCCAGCTCCTCCGCCGAGGCCGCAGAGAGTGGAGCCGCCGGCGCCGGTGGCTTCGCCCCGTCCTCCCGCGGCGCCGAGGGCGCCTCAGGGACCACCTCCGAGACCCACGAGGGAGCCCGCCCCGCGCATGGCCGCCCCATCTGCGAGCGCTCAGGCCTGCGGCGCCTGCCGCCAGCCCCTTCCTGCCGGCCGGCAGGTCATCTTCTGTCCCTGGTGCGGCGCGCGGGTGGTGCCGTTCACCTGCCCGAAGTGCCACACCGAGCTCGAGTCGGACTGGCACCACTGCATCACCTGCGGCACCGCGGTCAAGGATCCGTATCGCTTCGTATGAGCCCCCGAGACGGCATCGTGTTTCTCTCCGGCGTCCGCACCGGATTCGGCGGATTCGGCGGCACGCTCAGGGACTTCTCCGCGACCCGGCTCGGCGCCGTCGCCGCGCGGGAGGCGATGGAGCGCGCCGGAGTCGCTCCGGCGGACGTCGACCATGTCGTCGTCGGGAACGCGATGCAGACGTCCGCGGATGGCGCGTACATCGCCCGGCACGTGGCGCTCCAGGCGGGCTGCCCCATCCCGACGCCGGCGCTCACGGTCAACCGGCTCTGCGGCTCGGGCTTCGAGGCGATCGTGCAGGGCGCGCAGCAGATTCTGCTCGGGGAGTCGCGGGTGGTGCTGGCCGCGGGGTCGGAATCCATGAGCCAGGCGCCGCACGTGGCGCGCGGGATTCGTTGGGGGGCCAAGCTCGGCGTCAACGTGGCGCTCGAGGATCTGCTCTGGCAGGGGCTCACCGATCAGCACTGCGGCTGCCCGATGGGCATCACCGCGGAGAATCTCGCCGCACGGTACGGCATCGCCCGCGACGACGTCGACGCCTACGCGCTCCGCAGCCAGCAGGCGGCGAGGGCCGCGTGGGACCACGGCTGGATGCAGGACGAGATCTGCCCGGTGCCGGTGCCGGACCGGAAGACGACGCAGGCGGTGCCGTGGGCGGCCGACGAGCACATGCGGGGAGACACCACGGCCGAAGGGCTCGCCCGCCTCGCCCCGGTCTTCAAGAAGGACGGCGTCGTGACGGCGGGGAACGCCTCGGGAATCTGCGACGGGGCCGCCGCCGTCGTCGTCGCTCTGGAGGCGTGGGCCGGCCGGAAGGGTCTCGCACCGATCGGACGGCTCGTGAGCTGGGGCGTCGCGGGCGTGGAGCCGGAGATCATGGGCATCGGGCCGGCGCCCGCCGCCCGGATCGCGCTCGAGAAGGCGGGTCTCACGCTCGCCCAGATGGACCGGGTCGAGGTGAACGAAGCCTTCGCCGCGCAGTACCTCGCCGTCGAGCAGGAGCTGGGCCTCGACCGGGAGCTCACCAACGCCGAAGGCGGCGCCGTCGCGATCGGGCACCCGCTGGGCGCGAGCGGCACGCGGATCACCGTGCACCTCCTGCACACCCTCCGGCGGATCGGCAAGCGCTACGGCCTGGGCAGCGCCTGCATCGGCGGAGGGCAGGGCATCGCCGTGATCGTGGAGGCATTCCCGGCCTAGCCGGGAGAGGAGGACCCCATGGAATTCATTCTCGGGCCGCTCGCGGTCCTGATGGCCTACTCGTTCGGCAGCCTCCGGGTCCTGCGCCAGTACGAGCGGGGCGTGCTGTTCTTTCTCGGCCGCTACTGGGGGACCAAGGGTCCGGGGCTCATCTTCGCGCCGCTCGGCTTGGCGCACATCAAGCGGGTGTCGCTTCGGATCGTGGCGATGGACATCCCTCCGCAGGACGTCATCACCCGCGACAACATCTCGGTCAAGGTGAACGCGGTGCTCTACTTCCGGGTCCGCGACCCGGCGCTCGCGATCATCGAGATCCAGGACTACCTCTACGCGATCGGCCAGCTCGCGCAGACCACGCTCCTCTCGGTGCTCGGGCAGGTGGAGCTCGACGATCTGCTGAGCGACCGGAAGAAGGTCAACACCCTGCTTCGGGAGATCATCGACGAGCGGACCGACCCCTGGGGCATCGAGGTCTCGGCCGTCGAGGTGAAGGACGTCTTCCTCCCCGAGGGAATGAAGCGGGCGATCGCGCGCCAGGCGGAAGCGGAGCGGGAGCGGCGCGCGAAGGTGATCAACGCGCAGGGCGAGCTGCAGGCGTCGGAGGCGCTGGCGCAGGCCGCCCGCGTGCTCTCGAGCCAGCCCGCCTCGATCCAGCTCCGCTACCTCCAGACGGTCACGGAGATCGCCGCGGAGAACAACTCGACTACGATCTTCCCGATTCCGATCGAGCTGCTGAAGGGCATCCTCGGCCGTGGGGAGACCACGGTCCCGTCCCCCGCCGGGCAGGCGACGCCCGCCCCGGCGCTCCCCGAGCCCGCCAGGGCCGAGGCCCTGCCGCCGCCCGAGCCCGGGCTGTTCCCGGAGCTCACCATCGCGACGCCGCGCGAGCGAAAGGGCAACGCCGGTTAGGATGGCGGATCTCCCCGAGAAGCGGATCGATCGCGCGGCCCTCGAGCGGATCATGCAGCGCGCGGCCGAGCTCCAGGCCGCCGAAGCGGACGTGGGGGAGGGGCTCGCGCCCGACGAGGTCCTGGCCCTTGGCCGCGAAGTCGGCATTCCCGGCCGCTACCTCCAGCAGGCGATGCTCGAGCAGGCCACCGAGATCGTGGCCCCGGCGGAGTCGGGGCTGGCCGGACAGCTCGTGGGGCCGGCCGCGGTGAGCGCCCATCGCGTGGTGGTCGGCGACCCGGAGGATGCCGCGCGGGCGCTCATCTCCTGGTTCGACAAGCACGAGCTGCTGGTGGTCCAGCGCCAGCAGACCGGCCGGGTGACGTGGGAGCCCTTGCGCGGAATGCCGGCGGCCCTTCGCCGGGGCGCCGCCGCGTTCGACAGCTCGCACCCCAAGCACATGCTCTCCCGGGCCACGATCGTGAGCGCGACGTTCACCCGACTCGAGTCGAGCTACTGTCACGTCACCCTGAGCGCCCAGCTCAAGCAGGCGCGCGGCGCCGCGATCGGCGGCGGGTTCGCGGGCGCCGCGATCGGGGCGTCCGGCGCCCTCATCGCCGCGGTGCTGAGCCCGTTCTGGGTGGTGACCATTCCGCCGCTCTTCGTCGGCGGCATGATCGGGTGGCTCGCCCTCCGCAGCTACCGGCCCGTGGTCGAGCGCACGCTGCTGGGCCTCGAGCGCGCCCTCGATTTCCTCGAGCGCGGGGGCGTCAAGCCGGCGCACGAGCTCCCGCTGAAGGGCTCGGGCCTCCTCGGTGCTCTCGCGGGGGAGATCCGGAAGGCGCTGCAGCCGCCGCCGCCGCCCGAGCGCCCGAAGAAGCCATGAGCGAGCTGCGAACCGTCGGCGTCGTGGGCCTGGGGCTCATGGGAAGCGGGATCGCCCAGGTGGCCGCGACGGCGGGATACGAGGTCGTCGCGCGGGATCTCGATGAAGACCTGCTCGCCCGCGGGCGCGCCGCGATCGAAGCCTCGCTCGCCCGCCTCGTCGACAAGGCCAAGCTGGGTCCGGCGGAACGGGACGCCGCCATGTCGCGCCTCGATTTCACCACCCGGCTCGAGGCGCTCGCGGCGTCCGACCTCGTGATCGAAGCCGTCACCGAGGACCTCGAGCTCAAGAACCGCCAGTGGACCGCGCTGGACGAGGTCTGCGGCCCTGGGACGATCTTCGCGTCGAACACCTCGAGCCTGTCGATCATGTCGATGGCGGCGGTGACCAGCCGCCCGGACCGGTTCCTCGGCCTCCACTTTTTCAATCCCGTGCCGATGATGCCGCTGGTCGAGGTCGTGCGGACGGTAGCCACCGCGCCCGAAGTGCTGGCCGCGGCGACCACCTTCGTCCGCCGGCTGGGGAAGGAGCCGGTGGCCGCCCGCGACAGCGCGGGCTTCATCGTCAACCGGCTGCTGATCCCCTACCTGCTCGACGCCGTGCGCGCGCTCGAGAACGGCCTGGCGCGCACCGAGGACATCGATCTCGGCATGAAGCTCGGCTGCGGCCACCCGATGGGCCCGCTCACGCTGCTCGATTTCGTCGGCCTCGACACGACCTGCCGGGTCGCGGAGATCCTGTTCGACGAGTTCCGCGAGCCCCGCTTCGCTCCGCCGCCGCTCCTCAAGCGGATGGTCCTCGCCGGGTGGCTCGGGAGGAAGAGCGGGAAGGGGTTCTATGACTGGAGCGTGACGCCGCCGGTCGCGACGCCCCTCCAATGACCTTCCCGTCAACCGTCAACCGTCAACCGTCAACGGCCTGGGCTGCACTCGCGATCGTGCTGGCCGCCTGCCAGGCTTCCACGAACCGGCCCCCGTACGACGCCCTCCCCGCCGCGGCGCTCGCCGAAGTCGAGCTGGGGATGCCCGCCGCCACCGAGACGCTGGCCGAAGCGCTCCGGGCCGACAGTGTTCCTGTGGTGAAGGTGGAGGCCCGGGACGGGTTTCTCGATTCCGGGTGGTTCGACGCGACCAGTCTCGCGCCGACAGGGCGCCTCCCGGTGGGCCCGGATGTGGTTCGCGTCCGCGCATGGGCCACGCCGACCAAGGTGGGCTTCGTGGAGCTCTCGGTCGAGACGGTCTACCGTCCGATCGCGGACCCGTCGCGGCCCGAGCGGGACCTGGATGTCGTCGTCCCGCCGGATCATCCCGTCCAGCGGCGGGTCAACGGCGTGCTCCAGCGTCTCCTCGAGCAGTACGGCGACACCGCCGCCGCCCGCGCGTTCCAGCCGCTCCGACCCCCTGCCGCGAGGCCCGACACCGGCCGCCGCGATACCACCGGGGCGAAGCGCGACACCACCACACGGCGCCGCGACACCGCACTCTTCCTCCGATCCCGATCATGACACCGATCCACCGTGCCGCCCTTCTCGTCGCCGCGATTCCGTCCTTGGCGGTGACCCTTTCTGCCCAGGCCCGTCCCGCCGCCTCCAACCCCGTCGTCGCGTCGATCGAGTCTCGGGCCCAGGCCTACCGCGACGTCGCGAAACGGATCTGGGGCTTCGCGGAAGTGGGATACCAGGAGGAGAAGAGCAGCGCGCTCCTTCAGGAGCAGCTTCGCGCCGCGGGGTTCGCCGTCACCGCGGGGGTGGCGGAGATCCCTACGGCTTTCCTCGCGACGTATGGGAGCGGCAAGCCCGTCATCGCGATCATCGGCGAGTACGACGCGCTTCCGGGACTCTCCCAGGACGCCGTGCCGGCGCGGAAGGTGCTGGTGGACGGAGGCCCCGGCCACGGCTGCGGCCACCATCTCTTTGGGACGGCTTCGGTCGCCGCCGCGATCGCCGTGAAGGAGTGGCTCGCCGCCCGTGGTCGCGGCGGGACGATCAAGTTCCTCGGCACGCCGGCGGAGGAGGGTGGAGGCGGGAAGATCTACATGATCCGGGCCGGGCTGCTCTCCGACGTGGATGCCGCCGTCGCCTGGCATCCCGGCGACCTGAATCAGGTCTCCCGCGCGACCACGCTCGCCAACAACAGCGCCAAGTTCCGCTTCCGCGGGGTGAGCGCCCACGCGGCGGCGGCGCCAGATGCGGGCCGTTCGGCGCTCGACGGCGTCGAGGCGATGAACGCGATGGTGAACCTCATGCGGGAGCACGTCCCCGCCGAGACCCGGATCCACTACATCATCACGAGCGGCGGCAAGGCGCCGAACGTCGTCCCCGACTTTGCCGAGGTGTACTACTACGCCCGGCACAGCGACATGCGGGTGCTGGACGGAATCTGGGACCGCATTCTCAGGGCCGCCGAGGGCGCCGCGCTCGGCACCGGGACGACGGTGGAGCACGAGCTCGTGAACTCGGTGTACAACGTGCTCCCCAACGACGTCCTGGCGGACGTGATGCAGAGCGCACTCGAGAAGGTCGGGGGTTTCGCCTACACGCCCGAGGAGCGGGCCTTCGCCACGGAGATCCGGAAGTCCCTCTCCGGCACGATGCCTCCGCTCGACGCCTCGGCCCGCGTGTATCCGCCCGAGACCGGCGTCTCGAGCGGCTCCACCGACATGGGCGACGTAAGCTGGGTCGTACCGACGGTGCAGATGTCGGGCGCCACCTGGGTGCCCGGCACGCCGGCACACAGCTGGCAGGCGGTCGCGACCGGCGGGATGTCGATCGGATCGAAGGGGATGCTGGTGGCGGCGAAGGCGATGGCGCTCACCGCACAGGAGCTGTTCAGCAACCCGGCGCACCTGGCGGCGGCGAGGGCGGAGTTCCAGAAGCGGCTCGCCGGGTTCCGGTATACGTCGCGGGTCGGCGACCGCAAACCGCCGCTCGATTACCGGCGCTGAGCGCTCAGAAGCATGGCGCCACGATTAGTGAGCGGAACCGACACGGGCTCGCCGATTCCGGACTTCAGCAGCCGCCCCCACTGACCGCGAATCGAGGGCCGAATCCGGCCAGCAGTTCAGCCGGTGAACGGTTACCGTCGTCGTCACGATGAGAGGGCTGACGCTCCCTGCCGCTACGGTCATTGTGCTCGCCGCCCTCGCGGGCCCTCTGTCCGCGCAGGACCTGACGGTCGAGATCCGGTCGTACGACGTCCGTCCCGGTGCGCGGGACGAATTCCACCGGCTGGTGGTCCAGACGCTTCCTCTGCTCCGGCGGTGGAACGTGGACGTCGTGGCCTACGGGCCGTCCGCCCACGATACGACGTCCTACTATCTGGTCCGCGCCTTCCCCAGCGTGGCGGCGCGCCAGCGGCAGGAGGACGCCTTCTACGGCAGCGCGGAGTGGAGGGACGGGCCGCGCGAGCGGGTGATGGCCCTGATTCAGAACTACACCACGGTGGTGCTGTCCCTCGACTCCGCCGCGGTCGCCGCGCTCCGCGCCACGAGGTCGCCGGACGCTACCGGCTCCTGCACGGTGCCCGGAGCGGACGAGGCGCGGCGAGCGGTCGAACAGCTCAACCGGGAGTACATCGACGCATCCCGCACCGCCGACCACGCCTGGTTCAGTCGGCACCTGGCTGACGACTTCGTGGTCATCCTGGGCGGCGGTCGGCGGCTCACCCGGCCCGAGTTCGTAGCCATGGTGCGGGACGGACCGCGGACCACCCGCTCGCTCGGCCTGCGGGACGTGACCGTTCGGGTCTTCGGTACGACGGTGCAGGTCGACGCTGACGCTCCGTGGGAGCGGCTCGACGGCAGCCGCGGGGTGTCCCGCTATATCGATACGTACGCCTGGCTCGATTGTCGCTGGCGGGTGATTTCGGCGCAGATCACGCTGTTGCCGCAACCCTGAATTCAGGCTTCCGCGAGCCTTCGCTGATGCACTAGCCGCGAGGGGGATCGGCGGCGTCCGAAGCCAGGTAGGATCGCACGAATTCCTCGAGGCGGCCCAGGTCGAGCCGCGTGTCCTTGCACGGGCCATCGGGGAGCGTCAGCGTGAGGCCGAGCACGGGGACCTTACCCGCGACATCGTGCAGGCCGGTGACCATGTCCCGTTCACAGGCGACCGCGACCACCGCCTTCGGTCGCCGCTCCCGGATCACCCGGCGCGCGAGCTGGCCCCGCGTCGCCACGAAGACCGGCACCTCGTAGCGCCGGGCCACGCCCAGTACGCCTTCGAGCATCTCCTTGGCGAGACAGCGGGGAATGAGGAGCAGCAGCTCCCGGCCGCTCACCCGCCGCTTTCGCGCCAGCGCCAGCCGGTCGAATACCTTGATCGCCGCGTTCTCGACCCGGTCCCGCTGTCCGAACCGGCGGGCCAGGTTGGAGACCCGGCGCATGAGCGGCAGCAGCGGCCCCCGCTCGGCCAGGTGCTCGGGGAGGAGCACCCGGTCGATCGCGATCGACAGGGCGATGGTGCACCACCAGAGGAGAGCGAGTGCGGCGAGGGCCGCGAGGCCGGTCAGCAGCCAGCCGGAAAGGTGCGGCGAGAGCAGGGACAGTCTGGGAGCGACCAGCAGGACGACGGCGCCGGCGGCGGCGGCGACCATCGCGATCCAGCCGGCGGCCCACCGAAGAAAGAGGCCGGGTGGCGCGTCGAAATCGCCGCTGTTCTCGAGGGTGCCGCCGTCCCACTCGTCCCACTCGTGCCCGAGGCGACGATCACCGCCGAGCCGGATGAGCTCCGGTCGCTCCGGACGGGAAGGCATGGCCTTATAATACCCGCGTGACCTGGCGCATGCCCCGTCGAGGGCGCCGCGTCCGCACGGACTCATGCGTGTGACCGCCGACCCGTCCACCCGGGTGGTCCTTCCGCCACCGCTCAACGGCATCAGCCGAACCGACCCGCGCGCCCGGGCTGCCTACTCCGAGGGCGCCGGGATCTACCGCGTCGTGCCCGCGGCGGTGGTCGTGCCGTCCACGACCGGCGCGCTCCGGTCGCTGGTGGCCTGGGCGTCGCGCCATGCGATTCCGCTGGTTCCCCGTGGCGCGGGCAGCGGGATGACCGGCGGCAATGTCGGTGACGGCATCGTGGTTGACCTCACCGTCCTGGACGGCTGTCCCCTGCGGGTGAACGTGGAAGCCCGCCGGGCCCGGACGGGCGCAGGACTGACGCACGGCGCGCTGCAGGTCAAAGCCCAGGAGCACGGGCTCAGGCTTCCTCCCGATCCCTCGAGCTCGCGCTTCGCCACGCTGGGCGGCCTGGTCTCCACCAACGCCTCGGGCGCGCGCAGTGTTGCCCATGGCAGTGTGCGGCCCTGGATCGAAGCGCTGGACGTGATCACCGCCGACGGCGATGCGCTGCCTCTGAGGCGGGGCGTCGAGCCTCCTCCGACCGCCGCGGTCGACCGCTTTCGCCGGACGGCGGAGCCCGCCATCCGGCGTCAGGCCGCGCTCATCCGTGACACCTTCCCGCGGTCGCGCAAGAACTCCGCGGGCTACGCGCTCGACGCCTGGCTCGCCTCCGGCGATCTCCTCGACCTCTTCATCGGGGCCGAAGGCACGCTCGGCATCGTGACCGAGATCGAGTGGTCCCTGGCCCCCGTCCCGGCCCACCGCGCCGGAGTCCGCGCCGCGCTGCGCGACCTGGATTCGCTGGGCGCCGTCGTCTCCGCGCTCCTCATGCTCGAGCCCTCGGCGCTCGAGTACCTCGACGCGACGTTTCTCCGATTCGCCTTGCCCGCGATCGAGCGGGCGGGAGAGCGGATCCCGGCCGGGGCGGAGGGCGGAATCCTGCTGCTCGAGCTCGAAGGCGAGGACGAGGAATCGCTCCTCACCCGGCTCCGCACGGCCGAATCCCTCCTCCGGCCCGCCGCGGTCGAAGTCGCCAGCGCGCTCGAGGCCCGGGACGTGGACGCGCTCTGGGACATCCGCCACGCCGCGAGCCCGATTCTGGCCGGTCTCGGCAACAGCCGTCGCTCGATGCAGGTGATCGAGGATGGCTGTGTCCCGGTGCCGGCGCTCGCCCGCTACGTGGCGGCGATCCGGACCGCGAGCAACCGCCACGACGTGCCGGCCGTCCTCTTCGGGCACGCCGGCGACGGCCATGTGCACGTGAACCTGCTTCCCGACACGACCCGGCCGGGATGGGAGGGCCGGCTCGCCGCCCTCTACCAGGAGGCGACCGATGCCGTCCTCTCGCTCGGAGGGACGCCGACGGGAGAGCACGGCGACGGCCGGCTGCGGACGCCTCTCCTCGCGCGGCTGTACGGCGAGGAGGTGACCGCTCTGTTCCGCCTGGTCAAGGAGGCGTTCGATCCGCGCGGGATTCTGAATCCGGGTGTGAAGGTGCCGCTCGAGGAGGACGGGGCTCCGTTTGCCGGGCTCAAGGTGGGTCCGAACGCCGCGGCGTTGCCGGCCGACATCGAGCGCGGGCTGCGCGAGATCGAGCGGAACGCGCGATATTCCATTGACCGCCTGGAGCTCGCCGATGGATTCTTCGGGCTTCCGAGGGAGACCTGACATGCGCCAGTATCTCGAGCTCCTCGAGCACGTCCTCCACCACGGCCGCCCCAAGAACGATCGCACCGGCACCGGCACGCTGAGCGCTTTCGGATGGCAGATGCGCTTCGACCTCGCCCGGGGCTTTCCGCTCGTCACGACCAAGAAGGTTCATCTCAAGAGCGTGATCCAGGAGCTGCTCTGGTTCCTGCGCGGCGAGACCAACGTGCGCTCCCTGCGCGAAGCGGGAGTGTCCATCTGGGACGAATGGGCCGATCCGGAGGGCGATCTCGGGCCTATATATGGATACCAGTGGCGCTCCTGGCCGACGGCGGACGGCGGGCACGTCGACCAGATCGCCGAGGTGGTTCGCCAGATCCGCGTGAATCCCGACTCGCGGCGTCTCGTGGTGAGCGCCTGGAATGTGGCCGACCTCCCCAGGATGGCGCTGCAGCCCTGCCACACGCTCTTCCAGTTCTACGTCCTCGACGGCCGGCTCTCCTGCCAGCTCTATCAGCGGAGCGGCGACGTCTTCCTCGGGGTGCCGTTCAACATCGCGAGCTACACCCTCCTCACGATGATGATCGCGCAGGTGACCGGCCTGGAGCCCGGGGAGTTCATCCATACGCTGGGCGACGTGCACCTCTACCGGAACCATCTGGAGCAGGCGCAGCTCCAGGTCGCGCGGGAGCCGCGGCCGCTGCCGCGCCTTCGGCTCGATCCTTCGGTCCGGGAGCTCGACGACTTTCGTTTCGAGAACTTCATGCTCGAGGGCTACGACCCCCATCCGGCCATCCGGGCCCGGGTCGCCGTGTGATCGTCTCGCTGATCGCCGCCATGTCGGAGAACCGGGTGATCGGCCGGAACGGGAGTCTGCCCTGGAGCCTCCCCAGGGACCAGCAGCATTTCAAGCGGGTCACCGTCGATCACACCGTCATCATGGGGCGGAAGACCTTCGAGGAGATCAAGCGCCCGCTGGACAACCGGCGGAACGTGGTGATCTCGCGAAACCCGGCCTTCCGGCCCGCCGGCGTGACCGTGGTGCCGGACCTGGCCGAGGCGCTGGCCCTCGGCGCCACGGAGCGGGAGGTCTTCGTGATCGGCGGCGCCGAGATCTACCGGCTCGCCCTTCCCCGTGCGGACCGCCTCTACCTCACGGTGGTGCACGCGAACGTCGAGGGCGACACCTTCTTCCCGCCGTTCGACACCGCGGCCTGGGCGCTGGAGGAGGAAGAGCGCCACGAGGCCGACGAGAAGCACGCCTACCCGTTCACCTTTCGCCGCTACACGCGCATTCGCCGCTGATCGACGTCTCGCGATCCGCTTTCATCGCCGCGAAACTGGCGCGAATCGTGCTCGATCCTATTGTGGTCTCTCGTTTTTTTCTTTAGCTTAGGCGAGCAGCAAGTGTCGGGCGTGCCCAGTCGCTCCCTGCGAGTCAGCCCGGACTCATTCAAGGAGACCGCTTGGCGGTTCGAATAGGTTTCGCGTTCAACCAGAAGCCCTCGCTGCCGGCGCCGACGAAAGCCGGCGACCCCGCCGTCCCACCTCTCGATCGCGCCTCCGCGCACCGCGCTCTCCGCCCCGATCTTCCCCAGCCCGATCTGTACGCCGAATGGGACGAGCCCGAGACCATCGAGGCGGTGGCGAGTGCGCTCGGTGCGCTCGGTGAGGTGATCCGGCTCGAGGCCGATCGCGATTTTCCGCGGAGGGTGATGGACGCGAAGCCCGACTTCGTGTTCAACATCGCGGAGGGGCTCTACGGCGTGAACCGCGAGAGCCACGTCCCCTCGATCTGCGAGTTCCTGGGCATCCCCTACCACGCCTCCGATCCGCTCTCCCTGGCCCTCACGCTCCACAAGGGCAGGGCCAAGGAGATCATGGCGTACTACGGCGTGCCGACGGCTCCCTTCGTCCTCGCCAACACCCGGGCGGACGCCCGGGCGGTCGAGCTGCCGTTTCCGCTCTTCGCCAAGCCGGCGCTCGAGGGCTCCGGCAAGGGGATCACCGAGCGGTCGCTCTGCACCAACCGGGCGAAGCTGGTCCAGGTCGTGGGCGATCTGCTCGACACCTACCAGGAGCCGGTGCTGATCGAGACCTGGCTCCCGGGGCAGGAGTTCACGGTGGCCGTGCTCGGCAACGGGAAGGAGACGCGGTGCCTCCCCCTCGTCGGGATGAAGTGGGACGCGCTGCCGCTCGGAGCGACGCCGATCTACGGCTACGAGGCCAAGTGGCTCTGGGATACGCCGGAGCATCCGCTCGATCTCTTCGAGTGCCCCGCACGGATCCCGAAAGAGCTGGCGCGGGACATCCGGGCGGCGGCCCTCTCCGCGTACCGGATTCTCGGCTGCCGGGACTGGTGCCGGATCGACGTCCGCTGCGACGCTGCCGGGCGGCCGATGGTCGTGGAGCTCAATCCGCTCCCGGGGATCCTGCCCAACCCGAGCGACAATTCCTGCTTTCCCAAGGCGGCGCGGGCCGCGGGAATTTCCTACGACGGCCTGATCCACACCGTGGCCGACATCGCGTGGCGCCGGATCAGCGGCCGCTCGCTCCTCAAGGACTCCGTCAAGCGGAAGCGGGCCGCGGCGTGAGAGTCGGCATCCTGTACGACGGAGGCAGCCGGGACTGGGAGCAGAAGGACGTGGCCGCGGTCATGGCGAACGTCCGCGAGGTCCAGCAGGTGCTTCGTCGCGCGGGACACGATACCACGCTCCTCCCGGTGCACCTCGGCGACGTGAGCTGGCTCCGCCGGGTCCAGCGCATCGATCTCGTCTTCAACCTCTGCGAGGGCGTCAACGGCCACGCCCGCTTCGAGGACTACGTCGTCGGTGCCCTCGAGCTCACCCGCGTGCCGTTCACCGGCTGCCCGTCCTGGCCGGTGACGATCTGCCATCGCAAGCACATCGCCAACACCCTCCTCGCCGCGGCGGGAGTCCCGGTGCCGCCGTTCGTCCTGGCCCGCGGGACCACCCCGCCCGGCGGGCTCCGCTATCCGGTCATCGTGAAGCCCTCGGGCGAGGACGCGAGCGTCGGCATCGACCGCGATGCCGTGTGCGTGACGCGCAAGGCGCTCCGCGACCGGCTGGTCAAGATGCTGGCCCAGTGGGACGAGGTGCTGATCCAGGAGTACGTCCACGGCCGGGAGGTGAACGTCGGCTTCATCGGCCGGGAGGTGCTGCCACTCTCGGAGATCGTCTTCCAGCGGATGCCCCAGGGCAGCTGGCCCATCGTGACCTACGCCGCCAAGTGGGATACCGGGAGCCCCGAGGACATCGGCACCCAGCCGGAGTGTCCCGCGCAGCTCGAGCCCGAGCTCGCCAAGCGCGTGGTGCAGGCCGCACGGCTCGCCTGGGAGACGCTGGCGCGGGCGCATGGCTACGGGCGCGTCGACCTGCGCATCACCGAGCAGGGCGAGGTGAACGTGCTCGAGGTGAATCCCAATCCCGACCTCTCCAGCGACGCCGGGCTCGCCCGCATGGGACGGGCGCGGGGCCTGGACTACGACACCCTGGTGCTCCGGATCGTCGAGGAAGCGCTGCACCGCTTCCAGGCGCTCCGGGCGGCGGAGCCCGCGGTCCCGCACCCGGCCACGTGAGCGGCACGGCCCTCGCCGTTCGCGTCCGGCCGCTCCACCCCGAGGATCGCGGCCGCGTCGCCGTGCTCACCCGGGCGACCGGCCTGTTCCGGGAGATCGAGCTGCCCGTGGCGCTCGATGTCTTCGACGCGGCCGTCGGCGTCGGCCGCCGCCCCGATCCGGACTACGAGTCGGCGGGCGCCGAGCTGGACGGGTCGCTCGTGGGCTGGATCGTCTGGGGGCCCACCCCGGGCACCGTGGGGACGTTCGACCTCTACTGGATCGTCGTCGATCCCGAGGCTCAGGGCCGCGGCATCGGCACCGCGCTCCACGACGAGATGGAGCGCCGGATCGAGGGCCGGGCGCGGCTGGTCGTGGTCGAGACCGGCGGCCGCGCCGAATACGGGGCGACCCGCGGGTTCTACGCGGCCCGGGGCTACCAGGTCGCCGCGCGCATCGCCGACTACTACGAGCCCGGCGATGATCTCGTCAAGCTGGTCAAGCGGCACTAGGCAACCTCGGAGCGACTATGTCCACCTGGCAGGAGCTTCTCCGGCAACGGTCGATCACGAGCCTCGAGCAGCTCGCCGAGCGGTTCGGTCCGGAGCACTTCCCGCCGGAGCGCCACGCCAGGCTGCGCCAGGCGATCGACAACTTCGAGTTCCGGATCTCCCCGCCGATGGTGGACCTGATCCGGTCGCCCGACGATCCGATCTGGCGGCAGTACATCCCCACGGTCGAAGAGCTGGACGTCGTGGACGGGATAGTGGACTCGCTGTCCGAAGACCGCGATTCCCCCGTCCCGAACATCACCCATCGCTACCCCGATCGCGCGCTGTTCCTGGTCTCGCCCGTCTGCGCCAGCTACTGCCGGTTCTGCACCCGGCGCCGCAAGGTCGGCGATCCGGAGAAGATCCCGATGTCCCAGTTCGAGAGCGCGTTCCGGTATCTCGAGGAGCACACCGAGATCCGGGACGTCATCATGTCGGGCGGCGACCCGCTGATGCTGTCGGATCGCCGGCTCGACCAGATGCTCGAACGGCTGCGTGCCATCAAGCACATCGAGATCATCCGGATCGGGAGCCGGATTCCCTGCCATCTGCCGGAGCGGATCACGCCGGAGCTCTGCACCATGCTCCATCGTCACCATCCGCTCTTCATCAACACCCACTTCAACCACCCCGACGAGCTGACGCCCGCCGCGGTGGCCGCGCTGGGGCGGCTCGCCGACGCCGGAATTCCCCTCGGCTGCCAGACCGTGCTGCTCAAGGGGGTGAACGACGATCCCGCCGTGATGATGCGGCTCATGCAGAGGCTGCTCATGGCCCGAGTGCGGCCCTACTACATCTACATGGCCGACCAGGTCGCCGGCGCCGAGCACTTCCGGACCACCGTCGCCACGGGACTCCGGATCATGAAGGCGCTCAGGGGATGGACCAGCGGGCTTGCGAGTCCGCACTTCGTGATCGATGCCCCCGGCGGTGGGGGCAAGGTCCCGCTCCTTCCGAATTACGTGGAAAGCTTCAACGACGACGAGATCGTGCTCCGAAACTTCAAGGGTGAGCGCTACGTGTACCGCCAGCCCGCCGGACCCCAGATCCGGATGTCGGATCCCGAGTACTTCCTCCAGGCGGATCTCGAAGTCCCGGTCGCTCCCAAGCCCAAGCCTGCGAAGCGCCGAACGGCGTAGAGAGATAACGTGCCGTAGCGCCGCCACCACCACGGGGTTCGTCGCTACGGCTGCAGCTTTAAGGAACTGTTAATCTCCTGAACGAACTCTGCACCCGGCCGTCCGGCGGCAATCCGGTTCCCAACCCACCCAACTTCAAGCGTCCATGAGCCTTCCGAGGCCCGACGGCGGAACCGTCAAGAAATCAGACGAAATCGGTACTCCGGAGGCACCACCCTTGCGACCCCGATCACCCGGGGAACCGTTCACCGGCTTTCCGGGGGTTTGATCATGGGTACGTCCCGTTCGATCAGTCGCGCCCTGGTCGGCGCGGTCGCCGTCATTACACTGGCGGGCTGCGCCGGCGATTCGCCGGTCGCGACGCAAGGTCCCGAGCCGTCGCATTCGCTCCTCGGAGCGGTGCTCGACGCGACGCTGCTTCGCTGCTCCGCGCTTCCCGCGAGCTCGGTCACCGCCGTGATCGGCAGTTCAGGAGGGACCATCACCGCCGGCCCGCACCGGCTCGTGGTTCCTCCGGGTGCCCTCGCCGGGCCCGTCGCCATCACGGCGGAAGTCGTGAGCGGCACCGTGAACTCCATGCGATTCTCCCCTGAAGGCCTCCGGTTCGCGGTGCCGGCGTCGCTCACGATGAGCTACCGCAACTGTCCCCTCGCCCGGCTGCTCCCGCTCAAGAAGATCGCCTACACGAGCGAGCTGCTGAGCATCCTCGAGCTCCTCCGTTCGGTCGACCATCTCGGCAGCTCCGAGGTCACCGGACAGCTGGAGCACTTCTCCCGCTACGCCATCGCCTACTGAGCGCATGGCCTCACCCCGCCCGCGCCCGATGCCCCGGCCGCTGACGCCGCCTCCCGTCGAAGACGCGGTGGCGGAGCTGCTCCGCACGGGAGCCGTGCGCGAGCGGGCCGGCCGGTTCGAGGGCGCGATTCGGGCGTACGAGTTCGCCGTGGCCATGGCCGAAGAGACGGACCGCAAGCCCGAGCTGGCGGAAGCCCTGCGCCGGCTCGCGGTGGTGCTCCATCTCCGGAGCCGGTCGGTCGAGGCTCGTGTGCTGGTCCGGCGGAGCGCGGAGGTCGCCGAGGCGTGCGGGCGGGCGGTGCTCCTCGGCGAGGCCCTCAACACGCTGGCGAGCTTCGAGCTCGAGGCGGGGGAGATGGGCATCGCGCGACGGACCTTCGCCCGCGCCCTCGCCTTCGCGGAAGACGACGCCCGGCTGCGCGGCAAGATCGAGCAGAACCTGGGGGTCGCCGCGAACATTCAGGGCGACCACGCCGCCGCTTTCGGCCATTATCACCGGGCCCTCGACGCCTTCGAGTCGGCCGGCCACGAAGCGGGCGCCGCCGTCGCCGCTCACAATCTCGGCTGCATCGCCCGCGAGCGCGGCGACTTCAACGAAGCCGCCCGCTGCTTCGGATGGAGCCTCGATCTCGCCCTCCGGATCGGGGACGTGCGTCTGCAGGGACTTTGTGCTCTCAACCGGGCCGAGGTCTCGCTGGCCCGCGGCGACTACCACTCCGCCCGCGAGGATGCGGAGGCGGCCCTGCGCACCTTCGAGGAGCTCGACGCGCCGCTGGACAAGTCGGCCGCCTGCCGGGTCCTCGGCATGGTCTACCGGGAGACCGGCCGCCCGGTGCTCGCCGAGGCCCGCCTCCGGGCCGCGACGCGTCTGGCCGTCGAGGGGGGCTGGGTGCACGGCCAGGCCGAGGCTGCCCGCGAGCTCGCGCTGCTTCACCACCGGCTGGGCCGCAGCGAGGATTCGGTGATCCAGCTCGGCGAGGCCCTCCGGCTGTTCGGGTTCCTCGACGCCCGGCTGGACGTGATGGATATCGCGGCCAAGATGGGCGCCTACGAGGGAATCGTGCTCCACTGCGAGCGCGTTGGAGCGATGGGGGCCGACGTGGCTCGGGCGCTCGGACTTTCGGACACGGCCCAGGCCGCGATCCGGCTCGGCGCCTTCCTGCACGATATCGGGAAGATCCGGATTCCCCAGGAGCTGCTCACCCGGGAGGGGCCGCTCACCGCGGAGGAGATCGAAATCGTCAAGCGCCATCCCACAGACGGCGTCGAGCTGCTCGAGGGCGCGGCGCTTCCCGTCGAGGTCCGGAGAATCGTGCGCTGGCACCACGAGAAGTTCGACGGGTCCGGCTACCCCGACGGCCTCACGGGAGCCGAGATCCCGATCGAGGCGCAGGTCATCTGTGCCGCCGACGTCTACGACGCGCTCACCACCCCGCGCGCCTACCGCGCGCCGCTCACCCGCGAGGAGGCGATCCGGGAGATGACGCGGTGCCGCTCCTGGTGGCATCCCGACGTGTTCGAGGCGTTCCTGGCCGTCGTCCGGCCCGCCGACGGGCCGGCTCGTCCCCTGCCGTGTGTCTAGACTACCGCGGTTCTATAACCCGCCAGGTCCGCAGTCCCGCCAGCCACGAGTAGGGGTTGATCTCCACGCCCGTGAGGCGGCGGGCCACTGCGGCCATCTGCGTCGGGGTGTACAGCCAGATGGCGGGCGCGTCGCCGTTCAGGGTATCCATCGCCTCGCGCCAGCTGCGCCGCGCACCCGCCGGGTCGCCCCTGATCGACGACGCCTGCCGGAACAGCGAATCGAACCCGGCGCTCCGGTACCGTCCGTAGTTGAGGGCGCCGATTCCCCGGGTCGTCCACTGATCCGCCAGACCTCTCGCGCTCGGCTCGTCCAGCCAGGCGCCCACGAAGGCCTGGAAGCGTCCGGTGCGAAGTCGTTCCTGGAAGACGGGGAAATCCACGCTTGTGACCGTCGCCGTGATCCCCGATTGCCGCCACTGCTCCTGGATGATCTGGGCGAGGTTGCGCCGCGCGACACTCGTCCCCGGCACCAGGATGTCGATCGTGAGGTCGCGGCCCCCTCGCCGGCGCACCGCGCCGCTCCGCCGCCAGCCGCCTGCGTCGAGAGATCGCCCCGCAGTCGCGGTGTCGTAGGGCAGCACGGCGATCGAGTCGTCGGCGATCCAGAGGATCCCGGACATGGGCCCGCGGGGTGCCTTGCCGCCGGGACCGAAGACCGCGCGCGCTGCCGTGGCCCGGTCGGTCGCCTGGAAGAGGGCGCGTCGCACCTCTCGATCGAGGAGCGGCGAGTCCCGGGGGCCGGCGAGGTTGAACCCGAGGAAGCCGTAGACCGCCGCCGGGTAGGCGACGACGCGAAGCGCCGAATCGGCTTCGATGCGGGCGACCCGCGCGGAATCGCCGATGACCTCGAGCAGATCCGCCTCGTGCGAGAGCACGAGATTGAGCGCCGCATCCTGATCGCCCGCGAAGCGCCAGATCACGTGCCGGAGTGCGGGAGTGTCCGCCGCGGTGTCAGCACGCTCCAGGCGGAGAGACTGGCCCCGGGCCCACTGGACGACCCGATAGGGCCCCGACCCCACCAGCCTGCTGAGGGACGTGTCCTCCGCCCATTTCGCCGAGGGCGTCGTCTCCCAGACGTGCTTCGGGATGACCCGCACGTGCCAGGTGGCGTCGTACAGCTGCTCGGGGTCGGGCGCGGCGAAGCGGATCGTGACGACGGAGTCGCTCTCCGCAGCCACGGTGACCCGGTCGCCCAGCGCCGAGCCGGCCGGGGCCCCGAGCGCCGTGTCGACGTAGGCCGCGAACGAGAACGCCACGTCCGCCGCGGTGACCGCCCGCCCGTCGTGCCACCGGGCCCCCGGCCGGAGCACGAAACGGAGCGTCAGCGAGTCGACCCGCTCCCACCGCGCGGCCAGCCGCGGCTCGTACGCGGACTCCTCGAGCGGGGAGGCGCCGCCGCGAAGCTCGAGGAGACGGTCGTAGACCTGGTCGCTGATATCACGGCCCACGGTCTCGCCCACGAGCGGAGGCAGCAGCGCGGAGGGCTCCCCCGTGGCGGCGATCACGACGGTATCGCAACGGGGGCATTCCCCCCCT
The DNA here is from genome assembly GCA_050733195.1 of Gemmatimonadales bacterium. GTDB lineage: Bacteria > Gemmatimonadota > Gemmatimonadetes > Gemmatimonadales > GWC2-71-9 > JABFSM01. Next base: position 16,500 of record JBOHSH010000017.1, on the reverse strand, counting down.
TCCCCTGCGCAGGCCCCGAGCACGCCCGCGAGGAACGGCCCTGCCCATCGTCGCCACCCGATCCGTCGGCTCATCACGCCTCCCATCGTCGAAGTCTTCGTCAGTGTCCTCGATGACCGTCGTTGCATCCCAGCCACGGCGAGAGGACACCCGAACCAGGGACTGTCAACGAACCTATCGGTTCTCGCCAAATCACAACAAATTGGCAGCATTATACGACAGTAGGGCTCAATTGCTAAGTCATTGTCTTACAATCATTAACGTCATATGTCATGCCATAGATATCAAATAATCATACATCACAAGTTCCGTGGCACACCGGTTGCTTTTTGACGGGCCGAGCGCGGGATCCGCCCGCCAACCTCAACACAGGACAGGAGCTGTATGCGCCGCACTCGACTCTCCCTCTTCGCGGGCCTTGGCCTCGCCGCCGTAATCGGCGTCGCGAGCTGTGTCAGCGAGACTACGGCGCCGACGCCGCCGCCGTCGCAGTCTCTCCTGGGCGGGACCCTGAGCAAGGTCACCGCGACGCTCATGCTCTGCTCGCCGCAGCCCTACGCGGCCACGAGCAGGACGATCGGCAAGGCGGGCGGCACCATCCCGATGGGCCCGCACGTGCTGACCATTCCGGCCGGCGCGCTCGGCAAGAACGTCGTGATCACCGGCGAGGTGATGTCCAGCTACACGAACTCGGTCAAGCTGTCGCCGGAGGGCCTCAAGTTCGCCAAGGGCAAGCCCGCGACGCTCACGATGAGCTATTCCAACTGTCTGGGCAAGGATCTTCCGCTTCCGAAGAAGGTCGCGTACACGACGGACGATCTCGAGCTGCTGAAGCTCCTGTCGTCGCTCGACCTCGCCGGGAGCGACAAGGTCTCCGCCCAGCTCGACCACTTCAGCCGGTACGCGGTGGCGTACTAGCCGGAGTGACCGACCGCACCGCGCCCCGGGGCGCCGACCGCCCCGCCCCCGTGATCCGCCCCGCGGCGAGGTTTCTCGCCGCGGGGCGGGCGCACGAGCGGTCGGGCCGCATGGATGACGCCGTCCGCTGTTACGAGCAGGCGATCGAAGCGGCGGGGCCGAGCGGCGAGCGGCCGGCGGAGGCGGAAGCGCTGCGAGCGCTGGGCGTCGTGCGCCACCGGCAGGGCCGCGCCGAGGAAGCGCGTGAGCTGTGCCGGCAGAGTCACGATCTCGCCCTCACGGTCGGCGACGGCATTCTGGCCGCCGAGGCGCTGAACGCGCTCGCCGGCTTCGCGTTCGAGGCGGGAAGCATCGCCGCGGCGCGCGAGACCTACCTCACGGCCCTCCTGCTCGGCGGCGCGAGCCCCGGGCTCCGCGGCCGCATCGAGCAGAACCTGGGCATTCTCGCCACGATCCAGGGGCGCGCCGAGGAAGCGCTCGCGCACTACGGGCGGTCGCTCGAGGCGTTCGAGCAGTCCGGGGACGAGCGCGGGGCCGCGCTCTGCTATCACAATCTCGGCATGGTGGCCGGCGACCGGGGCGACTGGGACGCCGCGGTCGGCCACTACCGGCGCAGCCTCGAGATCGCGCTCCGCATCGGCGACGTCCATCTGGAGGGGCTCTGCCGCCTGAACCGGGCCGAGATCCTGGCGTGCCAGCAGCACTACGGGCCCGCGACCGAAGACGCGGAAAGCGCCCTGCAGGTCTTCGAGCGGCTCGGCGCCCGCCTCGACAAGTCCGGCGCCTACAAGGTACTCGGCATCGTCTATCGCGACACCGGCCGTCCGGTGCTCGCCGAGGCCCGGTTCAAGGCGGCGATCGACCTCGCGGTCGAGACCGGATATGTCCTCGGCCAGGCCGAGGCGTCGCGCGAGATGGCCCGCCTGCATCAGGGGCTCGGGCGGAATCGCGAGGCGCTCACCCTCCTGAACGAGTCGCACCGCCTCTTCTCCCGGCTCGACGCCGCCACCGATCTGGTGGACGTGGCCCGGAAGATGGCCGACCTCGAGCACTCCTTCTTCGCCGTGGTGCGGGACTGGGGTCAGTCGATCGAATCCGCGGACACCTACACGCACGGTCACTGCGAGCGGGTGGCGGAGTACGCCGTGACGGTCGCCCGCGCCATAGGGCTCGACGACATGCAGCAGACGACGATCCGCCTCGGCGCGTACCTCCACGACCTGGGCAAGGTAAAGGTTCCGCACGAGGTGCTCAACAAGCCGGGTCGCCTGACCCCCGGGGAATTCGAGCTCATGAAGCTTCACCCCGTGTACGGCGTGGAGATGCTCCAGGAGATCGACTTCCCCTGGGACATCAAGCCGATCATCCGGTGGCATCACGAGAAGCTCGACGGCACCGGGTATCCCGACCGGCTGCGCGGCGACGAGATCCCCGTGTCGGCGCAGATCATCGGGATCGTCGATGTGTACGACGCCCTGACTACGACCCGCAGCTACCGGGGCGCGATGGATCACCCGACCGCGCTCGCCGAGATGGCGCGCTGCCGGCATTACTGGCGTGAGGACGTCTACACGGCCTTCCTCGCGTCGGTGCGGGATGCCCGCGCCGCCCTCCCCTCGTCGCTGTCCGTCGCCTAGCCCCGGCACCCCGGCCGTCTGGCCGTCCGGCCGTCCGGCCGTCTAAACTTAGGCAGTGCACATCGATCGCTGTGTCTGCCGGAACCGGTCCTTTGCCGACCTTCTGCCGCTGGTGCGACAGCGAGGCTGGAGCCTCGCGGCCCTGATGGCGGAGACCGGATGCGGCGCGCAGTGCGGCCTGTGCCGGCCGTATCTTCGGCGGATGCTCGCGACCGGCGAGACGGTGTTTCACGAGCTCCTTCCCCCGGACGCCTCGTGAACGGCTCCGCGGCGGCGCCCGGTACGATCGACCGATCGGCGCCGATCCGCGGCCGGGGCACGACCGGTGTCCTGATCGACGTGCTCAACCGCCCTCTCCCGATCGCGGCCTTCAGTCTCGTGGTCGGCTGGGCCGCGATCGTGCTCAGCTATCGCGGCCACTGGCTCGGGGCGGTGCTCGCGTTCCTCACGACCGTGGGGGGCCTGCTCGCCGTGCGACGGGGCCGTGTCCTCGCGGCCGAGCGGCGCGCCCGGATGGAACGGGCGGTGAACAACGCCGCCGCCCGGAATCGTGAGCTCGAGCTGCTGCGGCGGCTCGGGTCGACCCTTCTCAGCGTGCGCAGCTCGGGCGAGCTGCTCGAGGAAGCGGCGGCCCTGGCCGCGGAGCTGCTGCAGGCTCAGGGCAGCGCGCTGATGCTCGTGGTCGAGGAGGGGCGCTTTCTCCGGGTCTCCGCGGGGGCGGGCGTGCTTCGGCCCGCGAGCGGCAGCCTGGTGCCGCTGCAGCGGTCGCTGGCCGGCTGGACCGTCACCAACGACCAGCCCCTCCTGTGCGACGACATGGAGGCGGACTCGCGCAATCACCCGGTCGACACCCTGCCGCCCAGTCTGGAGCGCGCCGTGTGCGTGCCGCTCCGGACTTCCTCCGTCGTGATCGGCGCCGCCTGCGCCTACAACCTGGCCGACGGGCGAAAGTTCGACGAGCACGACGTCCGGCTCCTGACCGCGCTGGGCGAGCAGGTGGCCGTGGGGCTGGACCGGGCGTTCATGCTGGAGGAAACCCGGAGGAACGAGCGGGAGCTGGCCGACAAGAACCGCGAGCTCATCCGGGTCACGAAGCTCAAGGACGAGTTCCTGGCGAACATGTCCCACGAGCTCCGTACGCCGCTCAACGCGATCATCGGATTCTCCGACCTGCTGCTCAGCCCCGGCCTGGGAAATCCGATCGACGAGCAACAGCGGGACTTTATCGAGTCCATCGCGCGAAACGGACGGCACCTGCTCGGCCTCATCAACAACATCCTCGACCTGTCGAAGATCGAAGCCGGGCGGATGAGCGTCCATCTGGCTCGCTTCGACGTCCGCGACGCCATCTCGGGAGCGGTTACCGATACCTCGAGCCTCCGCGCCGCCAAGCAGCAGCAGTGCTCGGTCGAGATGGGTCTGGTGCCGCTGATCGTCGTCGCCGATCAGATCCGCGTCCGGCAGGTCCTCTTCAACCTGCTCTCCAACGCCTCGAAGTTCACCAGCGAGGGCGGGACCATCACCTTGAGCGCGATCCGGACTTACGTACCGCTGCCGGTGCCCGGCGATCGGGCCGGCGAGCGTCCGAGGCTGATCTCGCGGGATGCCGCCTGGGTCTCGGTCCGGGACATGGGCATCGGAATCCGGCCGGAGGACATGCCGAAGCTCTTCCAGGCGTTCACCCAGGTGGACAGCTCGGCGAGCCGACAGGCCCAGGGCTCCGGCCTGGGCCTGGCACTCTGCAAGCAGTTCGTGGAGCTCCACGGCGGGACCATCGGGGCCGAGTCGGTGCCCGCCGAAGGCAGCACCTTCTGGTTCATCCTCCCCGTCGAAGGGCCGGTCCGGCAGCCCCAGTAGACCGGGGGTATCTTTTCTCCCATGCGCCGTCCGCTCGTCCGCCGGCTGATTTCCCTCCTCCTCTTCGCCACAGCCGTGGCGATGGGCCCGGGGCTTGCCCTGGTGGAGGCGCGGGCGCACGCCGGCCTGGAGCGGAGCGGCCACGGGCGTCGCGACCATTTCGAGGCGCGCGGCGGGCAGGACCACGATGACCGCTGCGCCTCCGGAATCGCCTCCTCTCCGGCGAATCCTTCTCCGGTGGCGAGGGGGGGCATTCGCTCGCCCCTGCCCGCGGTCATCTGTCCGGCTCCGACCGGTCCGCTTCTTCTCTCCTCACTCACCAAGACTCTCCCGCCGTCCCGCGGTCCTCCAGCGATCGCCTGATTCGCGCTTCGTCCCCGCCACGAGGGCGGTGGACGGCACGTTGACGGCATCTGCCGCGGGGACCCGCGGCGGATCGACCATGGAGACGCGACCCATGCTCATGCTGTTGCTCGCTCCGCTCGTCGGGGCGATTCCCGCTGCCGGTGCTTCGGCTCCGCTCGCAGCGGTCGTATCCATCCTCCAGCAGCGCGATACGGCGCGCGCGGACAGCGCGGCCCGTGCCCGGGCCGATTCCATCCGGCTCGTGCGCGAGCTGGAGGCCCTCGCGCGGGATACCACCGCGAGGCAGCAGCCTCCTCGCGGCCAGAGTGGACCCATCAACCCGAGGTTCCTGCCCGATATCAGCGCCATCGGCGAGTTCATCGGCGACTTCACCAGCGGCCGAAGCACGCAGGAGAGCGGCCGGCGGTTCGACATCCGCGAGGTGGAGATCGGCATCCAGGCCGCCGTCGATCCGTATTTCCGGGCGGACATGTTTCTCGGCCTCTCCGATCTGGAGGGCATCGCGATCGAGGAGGCCTACCTCACCGCGACGACCCTGCCGGGAGGGCTGCAGGCCCGGCTCGGACGCTTCCACCTCCCGATCGGGAAGCAGAACACGACTCACCGGCCGGAACTGCTCGGGGCCATCGAGTACCCCTACGTCATCCAGCGCTTCCTCGGGCCCGAGGCAGGCAAGGGAACCGGGCTCTGGGCGAGCGCCATCTTCTCGCCCTTCGGCTTCTATCAGGAGCTTCAGGCAAGCGTGGTGGGCGGGATCGGCGAGAGCGAGGAGGAGCTGGTGACGGAATCGCCGAGCGACGCGACCATCGGCGGGCTCGGCTACGTCGTGAGGTTCCGGAATTATCTCGACCTGAGCGAGGCGTCGAACCTCGAGCTGTCGGGCAGCTTCGCGACCACGCGCCGCGCCCAGCCGATCCTCTGCGATAGCGACCCGGCCTGCGACGGCTTCGACGGCCTGCCGGGCACCAACGCCCGGCAGAGCCACATCGGCGCCGACGTCACCTTTCGCTGGCGACCCCTGCAGCAGGGACTCTACCGGTCGTTCATGCTGCAGGCCGAGTACATCCGTCAGCTCAACGAGGAGTCGCCCGTCCTGCCCGACGTTTCGGGTGCCGCCGTGACCTACGGCGGGCCGGTCCGGGGGTTCACCGGCGCGTACCTGTTCGGCCGCTACCAGCTCTCCCGCCGGATGTTCCTCGCGGCCAGGGGCGACCTGCTCGAGGATCCGGAAGCCGACGGCGAGACGCTCAAGGCGGCTTCCGGCTATCTCCAGTTCTTCCCGAGCGAGTTCTCGAAGTTCGTGCTCGGATTCGAGCGGGTCATGCCCAGGGGCGGCGGTGCCACCCACCGGCTTCTGCTCCAGACGACGTTCGCCGTCGGCCCTCACCGGCCTCATCCCTTCTGATCGAGCGCCGGCCACGGCCGGCGCGGGAGCCATGTCATGCGGTACGCGATGCTGTCGAAGTCCCTGATCATCGGGCTCACCCTGGCCGGCCCCGCCGCGGCTGCGGATCCGCCGGTACGCCGGACCCTCAACGTGGTGACGAGCACGAGCGACCTCGCCGACCTCGCGCGGGCCGTCGGCGGACCGCGGGTCGATGTGGTCCACATCAGCGAAGGCTATCAGGATCCCCACTTCGTCGAAGCCAAGCCGAGCTTCATCCTGCGCCTGCGGAAGGCGGACCTCTTCGCGTTCGTGGGGCTCGACCTCGAGGTGGGCTGGCTCTCGCTCCTCGTCGACGGGTCCCGGAATCCGAGGATCCGGCCCGGTGCGCGAGGCTACGTCGACGTCTCGAAGGTGATTCCGGTGCTGGACACCCCGGTGGGGCAGGTCGATCGGAGCCAGGGCGACGTGCACCCGCTCGGGAATCCCCACTACTGGCTGGATCCGGCCAACGCCAGGCGGATCGCGCAGCTGTTCGCCGAGCGCTTTACCGAGCTGGATCCCGACGGAGCGTCGAGCTACGAGACCAACCGCCGGGACCTCGAGGCGAAGCTGGACGCCGCGGAGCGCCGGTGGGCGCCGGCGCGCGCCCGCCTCAGGGGCAAGCCGATCGTCGCCTGGCACACGAGCTGGCGGTACTTCGCGCAGTACACCGGCGTCAACATCGTGGGCTTCATGGAGCCCAAGCCCGGCGTGCCGCCGTCCCCGTCGCACCTCGCGGGTCTGATCCTCACGATGCAGCGGACCGGAGCCAAGGTCATCCTCATGGAGCCGTGGTACAGCCGGAAGACGGCCGATTTCGTCGCGGCCAAGACGGGGGCGAAGGTGCTCGTCCTCCCGCCGTCGGTCGGCGGGCAACGGGGCCTCGACGACTACGTGAAGCTCATCGAGCACGACATCACGGCGCTCGCCGCGGCGGTGCCATGAGCGACCTGGTGCGCTTCGGTCGTGTCGCCGTCGGTTACGCCCGGCGGGTCGTGCTCGGCGATCTGACCTTCACGATCTCGGAGGGGGACTTCCTGGGCCTCGTGGGTCCGAACGGGTCGGGGAAGACCACGATCCTCCGGGTCATTCTCGGAACGCTCGAGCCGATGGCGGGCACGGTCTGGCGCGCCGACGGCCTCCGGTTCGGCTACGTCCCCCAGCGCGATCAGGTGGATTACGGGTATCCGCTCACGGCCCTCGATGTGGTCCTGATGGGTCGTTACGAGCGGGTCGGGCTCGGCCGGAGGCCCACGGCAAAGGATCGCGCCCGGGCGATGGAGACGCTCGAGCAGGTCGGCATCGCCGAGCTCGCGGGGAATCACCTGCGGGACCTCTCGGGAGGGCAGCGGCAGCGCACGCTGATCGCGCGGGCGCTCGTCGGCGATCCCGACGTGCTCGTGCTCGACGAGCCGACCAGCGGCATGGACCTCGTCGCGACCACGCAGATCCTCGGCTTCGTCCGGGACCTGCACGAGCGGTCCGGTCTCACCGTGATCATGGTGAGTCACGCGCTCAACGAAGTGGCCAACTACGTCCAGCAGATCGCGCTCGTCGTGCCGGGCCGGTTCCGCATCGGCCCGGTCGACGAGATCCTGAGCGAGTCGGTGCTGCGGGACGTGTACAAGATCCCGGTGGAGGTGAGCGCCTTCGAGGGGCACCGGGTGGTGATCGCGCGGCGGCAGCCCCGTGCTTGATACCATCGTGCTGTTCCGGGAGGCGCTGTACGGCGCGCTCGTGATCGGGCTCGCCTGCTCGGTGCTCGGCCTGTGGGTCGTGCTGCGGCGGATCGTCTTCGTCGGCGCGGCGCTGGCCCAGCTGTCCTCCGCCGGCATCGCGCTCGCCCTCTGGGCCGGCGGATTCGCCCTGCTGGCGCCCCTGGCCCATCACCCCACCATCGTCTCCCTCGCGGTCACCCTGCTGGGCGCGCTCTTCTTCGGGCTGGGAGGCGGGCGCCGCCTGGTATCCGGGGAGGCGGCCATCGGCGCGACCTATGCGATCGCCGCGGCGCTGGGCATCCTCCTCATCTCCAAGGCGGTGACCGGCGAGGCCCACGACATCTTCCTTCAGGGGAACATCCTCGGGATCACCCGAGGCGACACCCTGGTGCTTCTGGCGGTCGCGGTGCCGGTGCTCGCGATCCACGCCATCTTCTACAAGGAGTTCCTCTTCGTCTCGTTCGATCCGGAGACCGCGCGGACGCTCGGGTACGCGGTCACCCGCTGGAACCTGCTCCTCTACTTCACGCTCGGCGTGGTGATCGCGTCGGCGATGCAGTTCGCCGGCGTCCTCCTCGTGTTCGGCATGCTGGTGCTCCCCGCGGTGACGGGCCTCCTGCTCGCCTCGTCGATGCGCGGCGCCATTACCGGCGCGGTGGTCTCGGCGCTGCTCGCCGTGACGCTCGGCTTCGCCGTCTCGGTGCCGTTCGATCTCCCGAGCGCGCCCGCGATCCTCGCGGTGGCCGGGCTGCTGCTGGGTCTGGCCTGGGGTTACCGGAGGCTACGGGGCTGAGCCGGCCGGGCGGCGCGGCGCAGCAGCTCGAGGTGCGGAGCGAGGATGTCCGCGAAGGGCTGCGCGAGCGCGGCCGCCTCGCGAGGCGACGGGAACGCCCCGGATCGGAGCGACAGCGTGCCGACCGGGCGGCCGGCCACCCGCAGCGGCAGCATCACTTCCTCGGTCCCGTTCACGGTCCGCACCATCCAGCCGCGGTCGCCGCGGAGCAGCGGAGCCCCGTCGAAGTCCTGCAGCGGCTGCGCGGGCAGGTCGGCGGGAGGACGGAGCGAATCGGGGTCGATCCAGATGACCTCGTCCTCGCCCCAGCGGAGGTGAATCGCGAAGCTCTCGTGCGGCACCACCGTCTGGAGCTGGGCGTCGAAGAGAGCGAGCGCCGCGCCCAGATGACCGGTGTCGGCGAGCGACTGCGACGCGCGGACCAGAGAGACGTTCGGGAGCGACGCCGCGGTCCCCTCCGTGCGGCGCCCTTCACGCTCGAGCTCGAGCCTGAGCCCTGCGACCCGCGGCGCCAGGAACGTGGACGCCGTGGCCGCGAGCTCTTCGTCGTCGGGATGATAGGCGTCCCGGGCCACGCTCCCGAGGATCAGAAACCCCACGGTCTCCCCCGCGATCACGAGCCTGCTGCCGAGCAGCCCCCGGATCGGCAGCGACGAGCCGCCGCTCGGATCGGCCGTCCACTGGGCATCGGTCACCGACTCCGTCAGATCGTCGATCAGCAGGGTGGGCTCGGTGTCGAACCGCGCGATCACCGCCGCGAGCGGGTCGATCGCTCCGCCGGTCGGCGTCCAGCGCCGGCGCGGTAGCAGGCCGCTGAGCGGCGACCAGGAGCCCTGCGCGGTCTGCACCAGGATCTCGAGGCGGTCGTGGGGGAGGAGCGGGTAGAGGATGCCGCTCGCCCGGCGGACCAGGTCGGAGCCGTCGGCAGCGTCGCAGGTGGCCCGCGCGAGATGCTCCGGCAGGGCCTCGAGCGTCATGGTCGGCTCGAGCGCGGTATGCGGCGTCGACGCTCCCATGCGGCTCCCGAGCGAGGCGAGCGGGGGCCCCAGGCGGGCGGCCAGACGCTGCAGCGCCGCCGCTTCCACCGGGCCGTAGGCGCGCCGGCGGAAGGCGCCGAGCAGCATCATGCCCACGTCGCGGAGCTCTCCCCGGATCGGGACCGCGATGGCGGATTCGTACTTCGCGCGGCGCAGCACTTCCTCGAGCGCGAACAGCTGGTCCTGCAGGAAATGGGGTGAGGGCTCCGGCACGACGACGTGGTCCTGTCCCAGCGCCGAGGGGCCGAGGAGGACGCTGCCGCCGCTCGCGGGGAAGAGCCAGAGGGCGAACAGATCGTGCCCCACTTCCGACGCGACCGACGTGGCGAGCGCCAGATGCCAGGTCGAGATCGCTACCGGGTCCGGCGCCCCCTCCCGGGTGGGAAGGAGGGGGACCAGGGGGTCGCCGGCAACGCCGGCGGCCCCCCGGGACGCACGGGTAGCGTCGGGGGCGGTCATGCCCGGATTCAAGGCAGGAGACATGCCGGGGAGAGCGTACCACCCAACTCATTGTTAGGCAAGATTTTGCAGCGAGCGTGGGGACCCCGGTGTGGTAGCGATGCCTCGCGTCCTATGCCCTGGTTTTCGATGCGCCATTCTCTGGGAGACCGGAATTCGGTGTCCGGCGCGGACTCGGGGCCCTGGGGGCCGGGTCAGTCCCGGGCTCGCTCCATGTCGCCGACCAGCTTCGGGACCGCGAGAAGGCAGATCAGGGCCCCGGCGAGGGCGGCGACGGGCAGGAGGATGATCGCGCGGTGGAGACCGAACGCATCGGAGAGGTAGCCGACGAGCGGAAACGCGATGGCGTCGCCGGCAAGATGGATGAACATCAGGTACGCACCCGAGACGGTGGTCGCGATGCGCATCGGCGTGACGTCGAAGATCACCGCCGTGAGCGGGCCGTTGTACCAGGTGAGGAAGAAGAACGCCGCGCAGAACACCGGCACGAAGACCGACATGTCCCGGATGTAGAGGAGCCAGAGCAGGAGCGGCGATCCCACGACGAAGCCGACCGCCGAGGTCACGATTCGCGCGCTCGGGACCCATTTGCGGAGCCAGTCCGCGACCACCCCGCCGACGAGGGTGCCGAGGATCCCCGCCGCCAGGCCGTAGGTCCCGAGAATCAGCGACGACTCCTTGGTCGAGAGCTGAAGCTCGCGCGCCAGGAAGGTCGGCGCCCAGCCGACGAGGCCGTTCATCCCGAAGGAGATGAGCGCGCCGCCGGCGAAGACCGCGACGAGCGTCGGCGTCCGCAGGATCCGGCGGGCGGCGCCCTCGAGCTCGCGGAAGGTGGCGTAGAGCACCTCGGCGCCCTGGCGCGACGGCGGGGCGGGGCGGGTGGGATCCTTGAGCCGGAGCGCGAGCGCCGCGAGCAGGAAGCCGGGAAGGCCGAGCACCAGGAAGGCGACCCGCCAGCCGTAGGCGTGCTCGAGCTGGCCCGCGAGCAGGATGCCTAACACGCCCCCGACGGCCAGGCCGGCCATGAAGATGCTCATCGCCACCGAGCGGCGGCGGCCCATGTAGTAGTCCGCCACCAGCGCCGCCGACGCGGTCGCCGCCGCGGCCCCCCCGAGTCCCACGATCGACCGGGCGAAGAAGAGCGACCCGAAATCCTGCACCAGTCCCGACACCGCGGTCGCGATGCTCCAGAGGATCACCCCGCCCGCGATCACGACGCGCCGCGAGCCCAGATCGCCCAGCACGCCCGCGGGGACCGACGCCAGCGAGAAGACCAGCACGTACGCCGTGCCCAGCAGGCCGAGGTGCGCGTCGGTGAGCGCGAGATCCCGCTTCACCGGCTCGAACAGGGCGAAGACGGCGTTCCGCGCGAGATAGTTGAGCAGATTGACCGCGGTGAGCACGCCGAGCGCGTAGCCGGCGTAGCCGGCGGTGATGCCGAGCGGGCGCTCGGCCCCGTCGCCGCCCGGGGCGGGTGCCGCGAGCGGCGTCACGAAGCTCCGAAGCTCTGCGCCCGAAATGCGCGGGTATCGCGGAACTCGAGCGAGGCGCGATACTCGTCCGTGAGCCGCTGCATCATCGCGCCCCGGCGGGCATAGAGTCGCCGCAGCGGCCGCGGGGGCTTCCGCGCCAGCGCATAGGCCGTGACCAGCGGCAGCGAGACGGTGTTGTCCATGTAGCACACCACCGTGCCCGGCAGCATGTCGGGGTCGACCTTGCCCCAGCTCACCGCTTCGCCGGGCGTGGCGCCCGACAGGCCGCCGGTGTCGGGGCGCGCGTCGGTGAGCTGGAGGAAGTAGTCGTGCCCCCGCTCGTCGATGCCGAGCACCTCCTGGATCTGCGGCTCGGTCTGGAGCAGGAAATTCTTGGGGCTGCCGCCGCCCACGATGAGCGCCCCGCTGCGTCCCCCCTCGCGCTTGGCCTCGAGCACGATCGCCGCGGTTTCGTTGACGTCGGCGCTGACGTCGAACCGCAGCTTCGAGCCCGCCAGCGCCTGCTCGGCCACGTTCATCCCGATCGAGCTGTCGCCGGGAGAGCTGGTGTAGATCGGTACCTCGAGCTCGTGGGCCACGGCGATGAGCGAGCGCCGGGTCAGGCCGAGCGCCTTCTCCCGCTCCCGCACGTAGCCGCCCAGCAGGTAGTGATACTCGGCGGTGCTCATCGGCCGCTGGAACTCCTTTCGCGCCGAGACCTCCCGCACGAACGCGTCGGTGGAGAGCAGGACCGAGTAATCGAAGAACACGTCGTAGATCCGCACCACGCCCTTGTCGCGCAGCTCGACGTCGTCGGCGAACGGCGTGCCCTGGTGCATGGCGAGCCCGAGCCCGAAGTGGGCGTCGTGGTAGAGATTCGCGCCGGTCGAGATGATCCAGTCGACGAAGCCCGCCTCGAGGAGCGGAATGATCGTGCTCATTCCGAGACCGGCCGGCGTCATGGCGCCGGTGAGGCTCATCCCCACCGTGACGCCGGGCTCGAGCATGCGCTCCGTGAACAGGGCGCAGGCCTCGCGCAGGCGACCGGCATTGTAGGCCAGGAACGCGTTGTCGACGAGGTCGGCCACGGTTTCGCGGCCGGTGATGGCCGCGGGGTCGATCCGGCGGCCGCGCAGGTGCTGCTCGGAAGGCCGGGTCATCTCAGCCGACGTGGCGCCGCCGTCCCGCCGTCGCCCGCCGCCGCTCGGGCTTCCTGCCCCCGCGCGCCGCGCTCTCGATGATGATCCGGGCGACCTCCGCCGGCTCGTCGGTCACGCTGAAGAGCTGGAGGTCGCGCGCGCTGATCTTCCCCTCGCCCGCGACGGTCCGCTGCAGCCAGTGGATCATCGGACCCCAATACTCCGAGCCGAACAGCACGGTCGGATGCACCGACATCCGCCCGGTCTGCATCAGAGTGAGGTACTCGAACAGCTCGTCCATCGTCCCGTACCCGCCGGGAAACGCCACCAGCGCGCGGGAGAACTTGGCGAGCATCATCTTGCGGACGAAGAAGAAGCGGAAGAAGACGCTGCGCTGCACCCAGGGGTTGGTCCCCTGCTCGTGCGGCAGCTCGATGTTCACGCCCACCGAGAGCCCACCGCCTTCGACCGCGCCGCGGTTGGCCGCCTCCATGATGCCCGGGCCGCCGCCGGTCACGATGGGGAACCCGGCCTCGGCGAGCAGCTTCGCGGTCTCGGTCGCGGCGAGATAGTGCGGATGGTCGGGCGGCGTGCGGGCCGAGCCGAGGAAGGTCACGGCGTCCTGGATGTCGCCGAGACGCTCGAACCCCTCGACGAATTCCCCCATGATCCGGAGCACCCGCCAGGGGTCGCTCTTGCGGAACTCGTCGGTCCGGCTGGGCTCGGCGGCCTTGCCGAGCAGGATCTCGTCTTCGGTGGGCCCGGCGCGTCCGGGATCCCGATAGCGATGGTCGGTCACGGGGGGGAATATAAGGCCCTGCTTCGTGGTGACCGGCTTCACGACGCGCGGGTATATTGCCCCGCGAACGGCGACCGATGACCGAAACCACCCCGCACGATCCCCCGACGGCCCGCTCGTGGGCACGACTGTCGCTCGCGCTCGTGGGGCGTGCGGCGATCAATCCGCGTCTCGCGGCCGACCTGCTCCGCACCGTCTGGGCGTTCCGGCGCCGCGACTGGTGGAGCCGTCCCCCGTTTCTGCCGGTGCCGGACCGCGAGTACCTCCGCTGGCGGATGTACACGGCCTACGGCGATGCCGATGCCGTGCCTCCGGTCCGGGACGTGGTCGGATTCGCGCGATGGCGCCGGGAGACCATGGGCCTGTGAGCCGGCCTCACCTCCTCATCGTCGGCGGGGGCTTCGGCGGCCTCTATCTCGCGCGCCGGCTCGGCCGCCTGCCGGTCACGGCCACGCTCGTGGACCGGACCAATCACCACCTGTTTCAGCCGATGCTGTATCAGGTGGCGACCGCGGCCCTGTCGGCGCCGGAGATCTCCTCTCCCATCCGGTCCATTCTGAGCCGGCTCCGGAACGTCGATGTCCTGCTCTCGGACGTCGTCCGCGTGGACGCTTCGGCGAAGCGGGTGGACCTCGCCGACGGGACCCACCTCGGCTACGACCATCTGGTGCTCGCGACCGGCGCCCGCCACAGCTACTTCCAGCATCCCGAGTGGGAGGTGCTGGCGCCGGGGCTCAAGACCCTCGAGGACGCCGGGGAAGTCCGCCGCCGTATCCTCCTCGCCTTCGAGCGGGCCGAGCGCGAGGTGAACCCGGTGCTCCGCCAGCGCCATCTCACCTTCGTCGTCGTGGGCGGCGGGCCGACCGGCGTCGAGGTGGCCGGGGCCATCGTGGAGATCGCCCGGTTCGCGCTTCGGCGCGATTTCCGCCGGATCGATCCGCGCGAAGCCACGGTGATGCTGCTCGAGGGCGGCCCCCGGCTGCTCGCGGCATACCCCGAGTCCCTCTCCGCCGAGGCCAAGGAGCGACTCCGCCGGCTCGGCGTCGACGTGCGGACCGAGACGCTGGTCACCGACATCGAGCCGGGCGCGGTTCACGCCGCGGGATGGCGCATACCCACCGATACCGTCGTCTGGGCCGCCGGGAACCGTGCGAGTCCGCTGCTCGAGACCATCGGCACCCCGCTCGATCATCAGGGCCGCGTCGTCGTGGAGGCCGATTGCAGCGTCCCGGGGCGTCCGGAGCTGTTCGTGGTCGGCGACGCCGCCGCCTATCATCACCAGAAGGGATTCGATCCCCTGCCCGGGACCTGCCCCGTGGCGATTCAGATGGGCGAATACGTCGCCGGCGCGATCGGGGCTGATCTCGCGGGCCGGCCCCGGCGTCCGTTTCGTTACCGCAACAAGGGGCAGCTCGCGGTGATCGGTCGCGGACACGCGGTCGCGGACCTGGGCCGGATCCGGACCAGCGGCTTCATCGCGTGGCTCCTCTGGATCTTCGTGCACATCTTCTTCCTGATCGGGTTCCGCAATCGAATGATCGTGCTGTTCGAGTGGGCCTGGTCGTACCTCACCTTCCAGCGGGGGGCGCGCGTGATCACCGGGCGCTGGCGGCCCGGCGACCGCTCCCGCGCGGACGGCAGCCAGATCACCGAGGAGATTGCCGCGAGGCCGGGTCCATGAACGGGGCGACGGAAGCACGGCTCCGGGCGGGCGAGGTGATCGAGGAGGCGCTTCGCCAGGGGTTCCTCGCCTGCGGCATCGCGAGCCTCGAGCCGAGCCGCTATGGCGATGCGCTCGACGCCTGGCTCGCCGCCGGCTACGGCGGCACCATGCGGTATCTCCATCGCCAGGCGAGAAAGCGGAAGGACCCCGCGAGCATCGTCTCCGGAGCGCGGGTGGCGGTCGTCGTGCTGGAGAACTACCTGCCGCCCGAGCCGGCCACCCGAGACCGCCGCGGGGTAAAGCTCGCGAAGTACGCGCGGGGCCGCGACTACCACCGGGTCATGCGCGAGCGGCTGGGCCGGCTCGGCGGATGGCTCCGGGAGCGCGGCGCCGCGGTGGCGCATCCCTGGGCGGACGACGGTCCCGTTCCCGAGCGCGAGCTTGCCCAGCGCGCGGGGCTCGGCTGGATCGGCAAGAACACGATGCTCATCCGGCCCGGCGCGGGCTCGTTCTTCTTCATCGGCGCCGTCTTCACCGATCTCTCCTTCGAGCCGTCGGCCCCCTTCGCCACGGATCACTGCGGCACCTGCACCCGCTGCCTCGACGCCTGTCCCACCGGAGCGATTCTGGAGCCTCACGTCCTCGACGCGACGCGGTGCATCTCGTACCTCACGATCGAATCGAAGGCGCCGATTCCGGAGGAGCTCGTCCCGCGCCTCGAGGGCTGGGCCTTCGGATGCGACATCTGCAACGACGTCTGTCCGTGGAACGAGCGGTTCGCGCGGCCCACGGCCGTCGCGGCCTACCACGATCGTGGAGACCCCGATCCGTCGGATCGCGACGTCTTCGAGCGGATGACCGAGCCCGAGTTCGCGGCCAGGTTCGGGGATTCACCCCTGGAGCGGCCGGGGCTTCTGGGAATGCGGCGGAACTGGCGGGCGGCCTGGAAAGCCGTTGACCGTCAGCCGGCAACCGTCACCCGTCAACCGTCTCGTGCAGCTCCATAGCTTCGCCATCTTCGTGACGGACCTCGACCGCGCCATCGTGTTCTACCGCGACGCGCTCGGTCTACCCGTATCCCGGCAGGGCTCCTTCGGCGCCGAGCTCTTCGAGACGCCGCCGCACCTGAGCGTTCACCCCGCCGTGCATCCGGACGCGAAGGCGCTGGTGGGGCGACATACCGGGATCACGTTTCAGGTGCCGGGGCTGCTGCACT
>JBOHSH010000016.1:0-2440 GCA_050733195.1 Gemmatimonadales bacterium | reverse complement strand
GGTCCAGGGTGTGGGGGTACTCCGGGTTGATTTCCTCCCGCGGCGGTTCCATTGGGCCGGGCGGGTGGCCTTCGGGGAAGAAGCGCCGGAGGCGCGCCACATCGGGGGGCGGTTCGAGCACGCCCGGGCTATGCCCAGAGGGCCAGAAGCGGCCCACGCGGCGCGCCTCGGCTTCGTAGGCATTGACCGGAAAGACCGTGGGGTTGCGCCCGCCGGGATGCGCAACATGATAAGTGCAGCCACCGATGGAGCGGCCGTTCCAGGTATCGATCAAGTCAAAGACCAGCGGTGAGTGCACGCCGATAGTCGGGTGCAAGGCCGAAGGCGGCTGCCAGGCGCGATAGCGTACTCCCGCCACATATTCGCCTTGCGTGCCGGTGGCGCTGAGCGGCACCCGGCGGCCGTGACACGCCAGCGCATAGCGCGAGTCGGTGAGCCCGGTGGCCTTGACCTGCAGACGCTCCACGGAGGAATCGACGAAACGCGCCGTGCCCACGTTGCTGATCTCCTCCCCCAGCACGTGCCAGGGCTCGATGGCCGCGCGCAGCTCGATCTGGATATCCTGGAGAGTGACCGTCCCGTACGGCGGGAAGCGGAACTCGAAGAACGGCGCGAGCCAGTCGAGCTGGAAGGGATAGCCCGCCGCACGGAGCTCGTCCACCACCTCTTTGATATCGGCCCACACGTAGTGGGGTAGCAGGAAGCGGTCGTGGAGCTCCGTGCCCCAACGCACCAGCCGGTGCGAGTAGGATTGCTTCCAGAAGCGGGCGATGAGGGCGCGCACGAGCAGCATCTGTACGAGACCCATGTGCGCGTGCGGCGGCATCTCGAAGGCCCGAAGCTCGACCAGCCCCAGCCGTCCCGAGGCGCTGTCCGGCGAGTAGAGCTTGTCGATGCAGAACTCGGCGCGGTGTGTGTTGCCGGTGAGGTCGACCAGGAGATGGCGTAGCAGCCGGTCCACCAACCAGGGACAGGACACCTCGCCGTCGGGCATCTGCTGGAAGGCGATTTCGAGCTCGTAGAGGCTCTCGTGGCGTGCCTCGTCGGCTCGCGGGCTCTGGCTCGTGGGCCCGATGAAGAGGCCCGAGAACAAGAAGGACAGGCCCGGGTGGTGCTGCCAGTAGGTCACCAGGCTGCGCAAAAGTTCCGGCCGCCTCAGCATCGGACTGTCCGCCGGAGTAGGACCGCCGATCGTGATATGGTTGCCCCCGCCCGTGCCGGTGTGGTGGCCGTCCAGCATGAATTTCTCGGTGCCGAGACGCGCCAGACGCGCCTCTTCATAGAGTGCGGTGGTGATGCCGACGAGTTGGTCCCAGTGGTGTGAGGGTTGGATGTTGACCTCGAGGACGCCGGGGTCGGGTGTCAGCTGCAGGCGCTCGAGACGAGGATCGCGCGGCGGTTCGTAGCCCTCGAGCAAGACCGGCATAGAAAGCTCCTCCGCGGTCGCCTCGACCGAGGCGACGAGGTCCAGGTAATGCTCGAGGTCGGCGAGCGGCGGCAGAAAAACGTGCAGCCTCCCCTCCCGGGGCTCGACGCACAGCACGGTGCGCACCACCTGCACGCTGAGTTGGGTGGCGTCCGGTCTGGCGTCGGCGTGGCCCTGAACCGAGATCCCACGGTTTAGAGATCCCGCCGCGATCATCTGGCTATAGCGCAGCGCGACCTCGGCGTGGGCGTCGCCTAATGGCGACCGTTCTTCGAAGAGGCTCGGCTCCGGCAAGCGCTCCTGTTCCTCCTCCGCGGCCCAGGGCAGGGCCTTGAGCGGTAGGCGCAGGCCCATCGGCGAGTCGCCTGGGTTCAGGAACAGATGCCCCCGCCGGAACGGCCAGGGCGAGCTGCGCCATGCCCTAAGCCCATAGTCCCATGCCAACGGCACCAGGTAACCGGCAGGAGTCTGGAGCCCCTGATCAAGCACGCGCGCGAGGGTGCGCCGTTCTTCCGGATCTTTGAGATCCGCCATGAGCGGATCGAGGTTGACCGGCACCCCGCCTTCTTTCCAAAGATAGTAGAGCGTGTCCTCATAGGCCGGAATGGCATAGCGCTCCTCCACGCCCAAGCGGCGCGCAAGCTGGGCGGCGAAGCACGCCGCCTGCATCGCACCGAACCCGTGGTAGCGATCATCCGCAGCGAGCAGATCGGAGTTGCGCCACACGGGCAGCCCGTCCTTGCGCCAGAAGCAGCCGAGCGCCCAGCGCGGCAGTGACTCGCCCGGATACCACTTGCCCTGCGCGTAGTGCAACACCCCGCCCGGGGCAAACCGCCGCCACAAGCGTTTGAGCAGATCTTCGGCGAGCCGGCGCTTGTGGGCTCCGTGCGCGTTGATGGTCCATTCCGCTCCGTCCATGTCGTCGATCGAGACGAAGGTCGGTTCGCCCCCCATGGTCAGGCGCACGTCGTGGACCGCGAGATCGTCATCCACCGCCCGGCCCAAGGCGTTGAT
>JBOHSH010000015.1:0-9328 GCA_050733195.1 Gemmatimonadales bacterium | reverse complement strand
TCTCCCGAGGGGCGCTGGGTGCTCTGGGCGGGCGGCACGAGCTGGGCGGAGCTCGCCACGGGCCGGACCGTCGCGACGCTGAGACGGGAATCGGCCCAGGAGTTCTCCCCCGATGGACGTCTCTTGGCGGGGTACGAGGGGAACCGGCTCCTGGTGTGGAGCGCGGAGAGCGGGGAGCTCCGGTTCGAGTACCCGTTCCAGGGGCTCTCGGGGGCGCTGGCGTGGAGCCCCGACAGTCTGGGATTGGTGACCGGGACGGCCAACGGGACGGTGCAGGTGCTACGGCTCGAAGCCCTCGGCACGAGGAGCGACCTCGGGGAAGACGGCTGACGGGAGCCTGCGCCCCCGACTAGGGAAACTCCCAGTATCTCACTGCCCGCCCCGCGCGCTACCTTTTCTCCGCCAACCTCACACTCGGGCCCATAACCCGCACGCGACAGGCCGCCCCCGGGCGGCGAACGCGGACGCGGAACCACGTTGCGGCTGCGGAGGCTCCCATGATCCGGTCCAGGCTCGCCCTCGTCATCGCCCTCACCTTCTCGGGCTGCACCTGCACGTCCGAAGTCACCATCGCGCCCCCGCGCGTGAATCAGGGCGGCCGCGCCGTGGCCGTCTCGGTCAGCCAGTCGGACCAGCGGCGCATCGTCGTCGCCTCGGAGACCGGCGGCCTGTTCCGCACCTTCGACGGCGGGGAAAGCTTCCAGCACCTCGACGGGTTCCCCACGATCTTCGCGGTGGACGTGGCCGTCGCCTCCCTCGACCACAACACCATCATCGCCACCGCCAAGGACGACTTCCGCGCGATGTCGGGCGGCGGCATCTGGCGGAGCACCGACGGCGGCGCGTCATGGAGCCGTGCGGCAGGCTGGCCGCCGTCGCCGGGCGTCACCTGCGGCAGCCGGCCCGCGGCGGCCGGCATTTCGCACCTGCCGCTCACCCGCACGTTTCACGTCGCCACCGACTGCGGACTGGCCGTGAGCACCGACAACGGCGCCTCCTTCTCCATGACCGTCCTCGACTCGGCGAATCCCCGGCTCTTCGCCGTTCTGGTGACGAGCCGGAGCACCGGCGTCGCGGCGGACCGCCGGCGCCTCTGGTTCCTGCAGGGCGGCCAGTGGCTGCCTGCCCTGGGCGGTCCCGATGCCGGGGGCGTGTTCACCCCGCATGCCTTCGCTTCTCCGTTCTGGGCCGCGCCGAACATCTTCTACCACGCGGGACGCGACCGCGTGCTCTGGGTCTCCACGACGTCCGGCGGGGCCTGGAACGTCATGCCGACGAAATTCGACTGCCTTCTTACGCCGCTCCCGGTCGAGTGCGGCAATCGGGAGCCGTTCGTGCGGGTGGGGCGCGGCCTCGACGGTGATCCCACCCATCTCGACGTCTATTACGGCGACGGAACGCGCCTCTGGCGCCAGGCGGTCACGGTTTCCGTGCCCGCCGGGAACAACTCGTGGCTCCGGCCCGACCACCTCGACCACCTCGACCCGGCCGACCTGGCCTTCACGCCCGGCTTTACCCAGCCGCTCATGCTCGCCACCGACGGCGGGGTCCACCTGACGAAGGACAACGGGAAGAACTGGACCCTGACCGGCAGCAACTACGGCGGCTTTACCGCCCTGCAGATCGGCGAGGTGACGGGCCGCGCCGTCGGAGGGAGCACGCCGCACCTGGATCTGTACTACGGCACGCAGGACAACGACATCAAGGCGTCGGACGACGGGGGCGCCAC
The DNA here is from genome assembly GCA_050733195.1 of Gemmatimonadales bacterium. Classification (GTDB taxonomy): domain Bacteria; phylum Gemmatimonadota; class Gemmatimonadetes; order Gemmatimonadales; family GWC2-71-9; genus JABFSM01. The sequence continues at coordinate 7,599 of JBOHSH010000015.1, read as the reverse complement.
GTGGAAGGGGTCGATCTGCTGCGAAGGCGCGTTCCTCCGCGCCGACGGAGCGAACCCCGCCCGCATCGATGGGCCGGTGACCGGCAGAAAGTGCGGCGGGTGCAGGATCTTCCAGGTGCCTCCCCACGTGGGCCAGCAGGCCGATCCGCCGTCCTTCAAGAACGCCCCCAGCGGGAGCCCCGCGAGTCCCGGCGGTCCGCCGTTCCAGCTCATCGGGCAGGCGTACCTCCAGGAGGTGCCTAACCCGGGCACGATGCCCCCGAGCGGCGACTACTTCCTGACGCTGGACCAGGGGACGAGCTGGGCCCCCGCGTTCTCGCTGCCCGCCGCGCGCATCGGGATCGCCCAGTTCGCGGGCGGCCTCGACAATCCGGTCACGTACGTCGGCGTGCAGCGCGGTATCGGGGCCGGCCTCTTCCGGGCGAGCGGCGTGACCGGGCCGGTCACGGTCCGCCGAGCCGACTCCACCGGGATCTTTGTTCTGGGCGTCCTGGGTACCGGGCAGGCCCGATACACGGTTTTCGGGGTCGATCCGGCCAGCCCCGACCACCTGCTGGCCCACGACCTGTTCTTCGGCATGAGGGCGTCGGGCAGCGGGGGTGTGACCTGGTTCGACGTTCCCGGGCTCAACGCCGTCGTCACCGACTCGGGGAGGTTTCTCCCGAGCTCCATGACCCAGCAGCCCTTCGTCACCACGATTGCCTGGGATCCGGCCAACTCGTGCCACATCCTCCTCGGCACGATGCAGAACGGCGTCATCCGCTCGGCCGACGGCGGTCAGACCTGGAAGCGCGTCGCCGGCTCGACCGTGGCCACGTATGTCTCGTCGGTCTTTTTCCCTCCGACCGGCGCGATCTGGATGTCCACATACGGCAGGGGGCTCTGGACGCTCAGCGTGGACCGCAAGCCGCCCTCGTCGGGTCGCTGCCGCTTCCCGTCTCCCCCGGGCCCCACGCCGCCCTTCCCCGACACGCTGATCGTGCTCTCGCAAACCGGCGCACGCCTGCATCCGTTCGGCGGCCTGCGCGACAGCGTCGTCTGCCCCGCCTGCTCGGTCGCCCTGGTGCACGGTGGATGGCTCACAGACGTCGTCACGGACGGCGCGGTGCAATCGGTCGCCATCTCCGCGGGCGTCATCGCCCAGCGGAGCCGCGAGGGGCGGGAGGTTCCCCTCGCGATTCCCAATACCTACCTCACGACCGAGACTCCTGCGCTGCGCCGGCTCGGAGGTCGGGAGCTGACCGCGGAACGGAGGGTGCGCGGACTCGTGCTCGACGGCACTCGGCTCGTCGCCTTCCTGGTCGGGCGGGACGAGGTGCCCGTTCCCCCACTGCGCGCGCCGAGTATCTTCACGCGCTGGGCCGCGAGCCCTACCGACTCCACGGTGGAGTCGAGCGATTCGGTCGAGGTCTTCGGCTACCAGTTCCTCGTCGGAGCCGCTGCGACCGGTGTGACGCTGGTGTTCGCCGAGGACACCGTGGCACAGGGCATTCAGGTCGGGCGGGACGGGCGGTTCATGGCGCGACTGGCCATGACGTACCCGCCCGGTCAGGTGACGGTGACGGCGATGCAGCGGGACGGACGACGGCTCACCCAGGCGCAGAGCGTCGTCACGGTGCCCGGGCGTGACCGGCCCGGCGAGAGAGAGCGGTGACGTTTATCAGCGACCCTGCGACCGTGAACCCGATGGACCGAGAGCTTCCGCTCCGCGTTACAGTTGTGCGGCCCCCGTCCGGCGTGGCCGTGCAGATCCAGCGCGGCCGCGATGGGCTCCTCCCGGCGACCAGCGTGGCCGGCGATACAATGACGTTCGAGCTCACCGTGCGGGTCCGGCAGGCTCAGCCAGGCGGACCGCTCCGCCTCCTTGGCGACTACGCCCAGGGCCCGCCGACGGGCCGCTTTCTCTACGTCAACAGCGGGAAGCAAGCGGGCCAGGCCGACTCGTGCTGGGACCGCCGCGCGAAGGTTTCGCTCATGGCCATCACCCCGGCTCAGATCGCTTCGGTGCTGAAGGCGCCTGGCGCGGTGATCGAGGCCCGAATTGCGGGCACCGCACCGGATGGTGGTCCGGCCTGCGCCACCGTTCCGCTGCTCGACGGGGGCTGGCGGGTCGTCGGTTGATACGGCCGTCGACAAGGTGTGCAAGTGCAACGTGGAATAGGCCCAAGGAGTGGACCCCGATCGGTCCTGGTGGCGCTCGGGATCGGAGCCCTGCTCGTTTCGGCTGGAAGCGTTCTGCGACACCTCGCATCGTCCTGTTCTCCGCCCGGGGCCGGGTGCAGGGTGTGGTCGGGCGTAAGGGGGGGACGGCCCGGGGGAACTGCGGATGCCACGCTGGGTCGGGCGGTGTGGCGGCGATGGATTCGGCGCCTATGATGCAGCGCTTGGCAGGCTGACTGCTCCACCGGCCAGCCATTGGCAAAGGCCGTCCTGCCAACACGGCTTCATATTTTCGAGATCGGTGAGGGCTACCTGCTGGGTCTCAGCCGGGATGCGGACGGTGTGGAGACGGTCGAGCTCTATCGGTTTCGAATGCCAACTCACTGACGGACTGCGGCCCAGTGGACGCTCCCTGGATTCGCGGGTAGACTACGCAGTACCGCCAACACGTGATCGTCCATGACGCCTGACGGACCTGCGCAGAAGGTGCTCTCCTCCCTCCTCGATGAGCACCGGCTGGGGGGCGACCGCCGCCTCTATCGCGAGGCGACGCGCGCCTCGCTCACGCCGACGGACACTCCCGGCCTCTACCGTCTCTCGGCCAACCGGACGCCGAGCGAGGCGGTCATCGACGTCTACGGCCAGGGATACGTCGTGCAGGCCGAGCAGGTGGGGCCCGGTCTCGCGTTCGCGGAAACCGCGTCGGCCAACTGGCAGGAGACGGTGGAGATGCGCGCGCTCAAGGCGCGCGAGGGCGATCGCGAGAGTCTCGTGGAGGTGGAGGTCCGGGTGGAGGACGTGCTGAGCCAGGGCGGGCTCATCTATCCTGTCGAGTCGGTCACCGTCGAGCGGGTCTGGTACTGCACGCTGCCGGCGGGCTCCGTGCAGGTGCGCGAGGTGTCGAGCTAGCCTGCCCCAGGCGCATGACAGAGCCCGCGACCATAACCTGCCCCCAGTGCCACCATCGAACCGTTGCGCTCATGCCGGAAACGGCCTGTCTGCACTTCTTCGAGTGCCCCGCCTGCCGTGCCATGCTCCGGCCCCGACCGGGTGATTGTTGCGTCTTCTGCTCCTACGCGGACCGCATCTGCCCGCCCAGCGTAGCGCTCAATGAGCCGGCGTCGCGGCGTGATCGCCGGAGGTGGCCTGTTGCCCTGGGGTGACCCGGGCCGGCTCGAAGTGCAGATCGACCACCCCGCGCACCGCCTTCAGGCGCCGGCCGGCGCGTAGCGAGCCATCGCCGCCGGCCGACGTCTGGGGCGGGGCACCGTGCTACACGTTCGCCATGACTCCGGCGCAGTTCACCATCCACGGCGTTCCGAACCGGTCGACCGTCATCCCGAACCGCTCCGCCCAGAACGTCTTGTCGATCGGCAACACGACCTGACCGCCCTCGGAGAGCTCGCGGAAGATCCGCTCCGCCTCGGCCGTCTCGTCGACGTTGATCGACACGTAGATGCCCCGCGGCGCCTCGTACGGCTGCCCGGGAGGCATGTCGGACCCCATGATCACCTGGTCGCCGACCTTGAGCGTGGTGTGCATGATCCGATCCCGTGCGTCCGCCGGCACCTGCTCGGAGCCCGGCGTCTCGCCGAAGGTGAAGCTCGACTCGATCTTCCCGCGGAGAACCTTCTGGTAGAGCTCGAAGGCCTCTCGGCAGTTGCCGTTGAAGCTGAGGTAGGCGTGAAGCTGGGTCATCGCACGGCTCCTTCTCCGAAAATGGTGGCACAGCGGTTCATGCGGCCGTCCGGCCGGAGCGCTGAGCGCGGCTCCAGCAGGACGGGACGCGGGACGCAAAGTCTCCTGCCGAGCGGGCGGAATGTCCAGAGGTGGCTGCGGAATCGTTACCGTGCGCGACCGACCCGACCGGCTCAGGACGTGCGCTTCGCGGAGGAGGAACCGGCTCCACTCGCGGAGCGCGTGACGGGCGGGCGGGCGGTCGGGTGCCATCCGGGTATTCTCACGCTCGATGATCTTCTGCGCCATATTCGGCGGTGCCGGTGGAGGAGCGTAGCTCAAGACGGAGGAACCCATGGCTACCAGCAGACGCGAATTCCTGCGAGAGACGGTCGCGGTCGCAGCGGGGCTTGGCGCGCATTCGCTCTCGACCGCTGCCCAGCAGACGTCGATGCCGACGGCACGGGCCCGCGCGTTCATGGAGCGATTCGGCCTGACGCGGCCGATCGGCAACGCGGGAATGGGCTTCTTCGCCACCCCGGAGCTCGCGATCGCCGTCTCGGAAGCCGGTGGATTGGGAGCCGTCGGGACCGGGCTCCATCCGGTGGCCGAGACGGTGAAGGATTACGTCACCCGCGCTCGCGCGGGCACTCGCCGCCCCTTCGCGGTCAACTTCCTGCTTGCGGCGGAATCACGCACGTTGCCGATCGCGCTCGACGCCGGAGCGCCGATCATTCAGTTCGCGTGGGGGTTGCCGAGCCCGGACATGGCGGCGGCGGTTCGGCGCGCGGGCGCGAGGATGGGCGTGCAGGTCAGCAGTCGTGCCGGCGCCCGCCAGGCCCTCGATCTGGGAGCGGACTACCTCATCTGTCAGGGCACGGAAGCCGGGGGCCACGTGCAGGCGATCCGGGGTGTTTATGAGACGCTGCCGAGTGTGGTCGAGGAAGCCGGATCGGCGCCGGTGCTTGCGGCCGGCGGGATCGCCACCGGTTCGCACATTTGTCAGGCACTCCTCGCCGGCGCATCGGGGGTGCTCATCGGCACCCGGTTCATCGCGACCCGCGAGGCGGAGGGGCACGACGAATGGAAGAAGGCGCTGGTCCGGGCGAAGTCGGAAGACAGCGTCCTGACCGTCTGCTTCCAGGACGGCTGGGAGAACGCGCCGCATGGCGCGCTCCGCAACCGCACGGTCGAGATGTGGGAAGCGGCGGGGTGCCCGCCGCCGGGGCGGCGGCCCGGCGAGGGTGACGTCCTCACCACGAACACCGAGACCGGACAGGTCAAGCGGCGGTACAGCGTCGGCGCTCCGCGTCGTGCCGATCGGGGAGAGGTGTTGGACCTCCCCCTCTGGGCGGGCAAGGGGGTGGGTGAGATCCGTGACATTGCCGCCGCGGGCGAGCTGGTCGCACGATTGTGGAGGGAGTGCCTGACGGCGAAGTCGTGACGGCGGTCTGCACGTTCGCCATGACTCCCGCGCAGTTCACCATCCACGGCGTTCCGAACCGGACGACGGTCATCCCGAACCGCTCCGCCCAGAACGTCTTGTCGATCGGCATCACGACCTGGCCGCCCTCGGAGAGCTCCGGCGGCGTCTCATGAGAGCCGCTCCTTGCTGAGGTCCATGGTCTGGGGAGACTCCATGATGGCACCAGGGGGCGTGCTCTCAACATGCGTTAGGCGTCAGGGGGCTGGTACTTCGAGATCCCGACAGATCTTACGGGCGAGGAAGTCGTCCAGTTCGCGATGCCGGGGAACTGCCGATGCCTTGCGGGTCGATCTATTCACGTACACCGAATGGTTGCCGCCCTCGCGCAGCAATTCGCAGCCATTCTTCTCTAAGTGCCCGATGAGGTCGCGCCGCTTCACGCCGTGAGTTTCAGAGGTTCACGGATCACGTCGGACCCTGCCAGTTCCTCTTCGGATAGTGTCCGGTTGGCTTCAAGCACAAGCTCGACCGCTTCACGCAGGTTCCGGCGAGCCTCTTCCAGGGTCGCTCCCTGCGTATTCGCGCCTGGAAGCTCCTCCACAAACGCGACATAACCCTGAGGGGTTTTCCGATACACGGCGGTAAACTGGATCTGCATCGCGTCTCGCTCGTGGTTGCTCCCTGAAGTATCGCGCGTCACCTGACGCCTGACAAGCGCTTGCTGCTGCCGGGGTCCTAAGCACTTCGGCCGCCGCCGCCTATCTTTCTCCGGGTTGGTGGGCGGCCGCCGCAGCAGGCCGACCGGCTAGGTTCATCCGGAGTTGCTTGTGTCTCTTGGGCTATTCGTTAACATGTGATTGCCCCTCGTTAGGTCGCTTCTATGAGCATCCGCCCGGCAGTCGCTTTTTCCCTGACCTTTCTGATTGGTAGCACCACCGCCGCAGAGGCACAGGAAGCTGTTGTCAGGGGACGAGTCAGGGATACTGCGGGCGTGGCGGTGCCGGGAGTTGAGGTCGCGGCCGGGGGCTCTGCGTTGCGAGCAACATCAGACGCTGAGGGTCGGTTCGTTCTTCGTGGACTTCAAGCGGGTCGTGTGACGATCACGGCCAGGCGCATCGGGTTTGCCGGTGCGTCGCTCACCGTCGAGCTGCGATCCGGCGAGGAGAGGACTCTCGAGCTCACGATCCGTCCTGAAGGAGTGGTATTGCCCGATATATCCACTACCGCGAGGACTGCGAAGCCTGAGCGCTATGCTTCGACTATCAAGTTCGACGATTTCTTTCGGAGGCAGCGCTCCGGCTTCGGAACCTTCATTACGCGCGATGAAATCGAGAAGATGAACGCGTTTCACACGTATGAGATCATCCGCAACGTGCCTGGCGTCCGTGTGAACAGCGTATCGAGCGACCCCCTTTCGGCGCGAGTCACGTTCTCACGGTGCGTAGGCGGGCGATCCAATGTCGTCATCTTCATCGATGGTGCCAGGTTGATGCCGCAAGCCGTCCGCAGCACGACTACGGATGAGCGAGAATCTGTCGGGCCGGCTCGCCGCATCGAGCAGCCACTGGAATCCATCACGAAGACCGAGCAGAATCGGCGAGGTCAGGGGCAGTCCATCGCCGAGATGCTCGCACGGATCTCTGCTCCTCAGATCGAAATGGTCGAAGTATACCGGGGCACGTCCGAGATCCCGGGAGAGCTGAACGAGGATGCCTGCGCCGTAGTGTTCATCTGGACGAGATGGGCACCGGCTCGCTCCCAATAAGCAAGAGGTCGAGAATCCCTCCGGCCGATCGGCTCCTCCACAGGCGAGCGTAGGCTTGGGCGGACTCTGCTGAGTAACTCAAGCGCGGGCACAACGGCTGAGACCCTATGCGTCACGTCGTCCTGCTTCCCCTCCTGTTGGTCCCCCTCGCCCCCGTTCATGGTCAGACCTCGCCAAAAGTGTGGCGGCTCTCCGAGCGGCCCACGCTGTCGATAGGGTCACGTGAGGTGGACGGACCCGAGCTCTTCGGGTCGGTGGCCGGTGCAGTTCGACTAAGCACCGGGGTAGTCGTTGTTGCCGGCGGGAGGAACCTGGAGCTGCGATTGTTTTCGCCCCAGGGCAAGCATCTGAGAACCGCTGGACGCAAGGGAGGAGGTCCAGGAGAGTTTCAGGCCTTGTCTCCGCTCCAGCGGTGCGCGGGCGACTCGGTTTTCACGTACGATGCGGGTCTCTTTCGGCTCTCCGTGTTCGGACCGAGCGGTGATTATGCTCGATCCGCCCCGATTCGCGACTGGCTCAGGAACGGCATGACGCCGTATGACTTTCGCTGCAACCCTGCCGGAGTGATCGC
>JBOHSH010000014.1:0-44546 GCA_050733195.1 Gemmatimonadales bacterium | reverse complement strand
GCCGTGCTGGCGGCGTGGATCCCGGCGCGGCGGGCGACGCGCGTGGATCCCATCATCGCTCTCCGCGCCGACTAGCGCCGGGCGAGCCGCCGAAGCGCCTCCAGCTTCTCGAGCGCGGAGGCGCCCTGCTTCGACGCGGCGGGGGCCACGGCGAAGAGGTCGCGGATGTCGAGCAGAATCTCCAGCATCAGCTGATCCCGCATGAACGCGTTCTCGAGGTCCGCCATCCGGGCGGTGTCCTCGTGCTCGCGGGCCCGGTCGTACGATTCCCGGTAGAGCTGCTCCAAGTTGGCGAGGATCTTGTCGCGGGGGCGCATAACTGCCGTTGACGGTTGACGGTTGACGGTTGACCCAGGCGGGGCTTGAATCTATCGGTCCAGCGAGTCGGCGTCGATGCGCCGCCCTGCCACCCGGTCACCGTCAACCTCACGGCTGTCTATGCTCGCCGGCAAACACGTCCTCTTCTTCGCCGCTCCGCTGTACGAGGACCTCGAGCTCTGGTATCCCAAGATCCGGCTCGAGGAAGAGGGGGCGGTGTGCACCGTCGCCGGCCTCGGCGAGAAGTCCTACCAGGGCAAGCGCGGGTATCCGGTGACGCCCGACGCGTCGGTGGACGAGGTCGAGGCGCGGGACTTCCACGGACTGGTGATCCCCGGCGGCTATGCGCCCGACATTCTTCGCCGATCGGAGCGCGTGCTCGCGTTGACGCGGGAGATCCACGACGCCGGCAAGCCCGTCGCCTTCATCTGCCACGCCGGCTGGGTTCCGATCTCGGCGGGGATCGTGAAGGGACGGAAGGGCACCAGCGTCGGGGCCATCAGGGACGATCTCGTGAACGCGGGGATGCAGTGGGAAGACAGCGCGGTGGTCGTGGACGGCAACCTGATCTCCAGCCGGACCCCCGCGGATCTGCCGCACTTCTGCCGCGCGCTGATCCGGGCCCTCGGCGGGTGAGCACCCCCCTCTCGGTCGCGCAGCAGCGGGTTCACGCCTGGATCTCCCGCTTCGAGGAAGGCTACTTCCACCCCCTCACGAATCTCGCGCGGCTCACCGAAGAAGTCGGTGAGCTCGCCCGCGAGATCAATCACCGCTTCGGCCAGAAGACCAAGAAACCGAACGAGCCCGAGGGCGACCTCGAAATGGAGCTCGCCGACATCCTGTTCGTCCTGATCTGCATCGCGAACCGCGAGGGCGTGGACCTGCAGCACGCGTTCGACCGGATGATGGCGAAGGTGGAGGAGCGAGATGAGGGACGGTGGACGAGAAAAACGGTTGACGGTTGACGGTTACGGTAGGCGGCGGGGTGACCTGTCAATCGTCGACTGTGAACCGCTCCTACTCCCACTCCCTGGGCGCGCTCACCAGCTCCTCCAGGAGGATCCGGTAGCTCTCGTGCCGGTCGGCGGCAATCGTTCCGGCCGCCACCGCCTCGCCCACCGCGCAGCCCGGCTCGGTCAGATGACGACAGTCGGGGAACCGGCAGCGCTCCAGCGGCCCGCGCATCTCCGGAAAGCAACGGGCCAGCTCGCGGGGCTCGATCCCGAAGAGGCCCACCTCGCTGAAGCCCGGGGTATCCACGAGCCAGCCGCCGCCGCCGAGCGGGACCATGCGCGCCGAGACGGTCGTGTGCCGCCCGCGGCCGACCTTGGCGCTCACTTCGGCGGTGCGCAGGCCGAGCCCGGGTTGCAGGCGGTTGAGAAGGCTCGATTTCCCGGCGCCCGACGGGCCGGTCAGGAGCGATTCGCGCCCGTGGAGCTCGGCGAACAGCGCCTCGAGACCCTGGCCGGTGCGTGCGCTCACGGCGAACACCGGGTAACCGGCCCGCTCCATCCGGCCGGCGATCGCCTCCGCCGGCGCGAGGTCGATCTTGTTGACGACGATCGCGACCGGGATGTCGTTCGCCTCGGCGATGGCGCACAGGCGGTCGATGAGCTGGGGCACGGGAACGGGATCGGTCGTGGCGGTGACGACGAAGACCCGGTCGAGATTCGCGGCGACCGGACGCGCGCCCCGGCCAAGGGGGATTCGGCGCTCGAGCTGATTCCGGCGCGGCGCGACGCCGGTGATGCCGAACACCGCCTGGGCGTCGCCGGCATCGAGCGTGACGCGATCCCCCACGACCACGTGATCCCGGTCGGCCTGCTTCGCCTTGCCGCGCAGGATCGCGATGACCTCGCCGTCCGTCGTGGCCACGCGGAACCGGCTTCCCTCCCGGGCGAGCACCACGCCGGGACGTTCGCTCACCACCCCTCCGGCCGCGCGGCGATGGCCGCCTCGAGCGTGGCCTTCACGTCAAAGAGCGAGAGCGCCTCCAGTCGTGCGGTCGCTTCCTCCCGGCTCCGCCCCCAGACGAGCGGCGGGCTCTCGACGTGGCCCACACCGCGGTCGCCGGCATCGCTCCAGCGGACGAAGAGGAGCGCCGCGCCGTAACGTCCCCGCTGGTCCGGCTCGTCGTCCACCCAGATGGCCACGGAATACGCCCGTCCGTCGCTCGCGCCGAAGGCGGGCGCGCGCTCGTGCCGGGCGAGGTACCCTCCCAGCGTCACTTCCGGATCGAGCGGGGGGATAGCGCCTCCCGAATCACGCTGCCCACGAGGAATGCCACGTTCGCGGGCCGCTTCGCGAGCCGCCGAATGAGATAGGGATACCATTGCGTACCGAACGGCACATAGACCCGGACCCGCCAGCCCTCCTGGCGGAGGCGCCGCTGGAGGTCACGTCGAACCGTCCACGTCCCGTTTGTCCGGAAAGGCCACCTCGGGCGGCTCCCGGTACGCGCCCTTGCTGAGGCGGACGCGCGCGCGGCGGGCGATCAGCCGGTCGACTCGCTCCGCGCGTTCCACGATCGCGCGGAGATTCCGCTCGCAGAGCGCTTCGTCGACATCGAGGCCCATCTGCGTCGGCTTGACCGACACGTTCACGTCGACGCCCGCCGCCGCCAGGCGATCGAGCATCTCCAGATACTGCGCGGCGGCTCTGGCGAACGAGTCTGAACCGCCGGGGATGTTCGGAGAGCCGGAGGAGGAGGCGCCGGAGCACGCACTAATCTAGTCGCGCTCCTCGAGGGGAAGACGGACGCGCGCGACGCAGCCGCGTCGGTCGGGACGATTCGCGAGACTGATGCCGCCGCCATGCCCTTCGGCGACCTGCCGGCAGAACACGAGGCCGATCCCGCTGCCGTTCGGCTTGGTGGTGAAGAAGGGGACGAACAGATTGGCCGTCGAGGACAGCCCCGACCCCTCGTCCCGCACCTCGATCTCGAGCTCGTCGCCGCGGACGGCCCAGGTGACCTCGATGCCGCCGCCGGCCTCCACCGCGTTCTTGAGGAGGTTGATGAGCAGCTGATCGAGCTGGTCGCTATCGGCGCGGATCGTCACCGGCGGTCCCTCGATCACGCGGACCGAGGCGAGTCCGTCGAGCCGGATCACCCGCCGCACCCACTCGCCGACGTCGAGCGGCCGGCGGGCGGGGGCCGGCAGCTTGGCGAGCCGGGCATAGGACCCCATCAGCCGGTTGAGCGCGTCCGCCCGGTCGCCGACCACGGCCAGGCCCCGCTGGAGATCCTCCTCCCAGTCCGCGGGCCGCGGCGAGCGGTCGAGGAGATCGCCGAGCGATGTCGCCAGCGACTTGATCGGCGCGAGCGAGTTGTTGATCTCGTGGGACAGGACGCGCACCAGCCGCTGCCATACCTGGCGCTCTTCCGCGCGCAGCACCCGGCTGATATCCGCCAGCACCACCAGCTCGAGCGGAAGCCCGCCCTGGCGAAACGGCCGTCTCCGCACCTCCCACCGGCCGGTGCCGGCGCCCAGCGCTCCCAGATCCAGAATGCGCGGCGTATCGCCCTCGAGCACCGCCGACAGCCAGAGCTGGCCGGCGGTCTTGCCGATGAGGCGCTCCGCCGGCTGATCGAGGAGGCGCTCGCCGGCGCGATTCACGAGCCGGAGGGCGGTCTGCGCATCGAAGGCGAGCACGACGACGTCGATCTCCTCCATGACGCGCCGGAGGAGGGCGTCGGCCTCGAGCGCGCCGAGCCGCTGCTCCTTGAGCGTCTCCTGGAGCGCGTTGACCTCGCGGCGGACGGCGCCGAGGACATCATTCGTCTCCGGCTCGCGTGCGCGCAGCGTGAAGTGGCCTTCGCGAAGGCCGGCAAGCAGGTTGGCGATGACCTGGAGCGGGCGGGCGACGCGGAGCCGGGCCGCCCGCGCGGCCGCGAGCCAGAACAGGACGAGGCCGCCGAGGACCGTGCCGCGCAGGAGGCCCGAGGCCGGCACGATCCAGAGCAGCACCGCCGCGGCGACGAGCGCCGGCAGCCCGGCCAGGAGGGCGAGAAAGAAGACCCGGCGATCGTGGGAGAGTCGCATGGATGGTCGGTGACCGGCGACCTGTTACCGGTGACCGGTGAGCGTCACAAGCCGTACCGCGCGATCCGCCGGTAGAGCGCGCTCCGGGAGAGCCCGAGCGCCCGCGCGGCGAGGCTCACGTTCCCGTCGTGCCGCGTGAGGGCCTGCCGGATCGCCTCCTTCTCCAGGTCCTCGAGCGGCAGCGGGCCGGGATCGGGACCGGTCTCGCGGGCGCGGCCCGGCGTGGCGAGCGCGAGATCGGCGGCCTGAATGACCTCGAGCCTCGAGAGCAGCACGGCGCGCTCGACCGCATGGTCGAGCTCGCGTACGTTGCCCGGCCACTCGTAGGCCCGGAGCTGCCCCAGCGCCTCGTCGGAGAAGCCGGAGCGGGCCTTGCCGTAGCGGGCCGCGTGCCGGGCGAGAAAGTACTGGGCCAGCGGAAGGACGTCCTCGCGCCGGTCGCGCAGCGGAGGCAGCCGGATCTCGATCGTGTTGAGCCGGAAGAGAAGGTCTTCGCGAAACCGTCCCGCCGCGACTTCGGCGCGCAGGTCCGCGTTGGTCGCCGCGATCACGCGCGCGTCGACGCGCCGGGTCTGGGAGGAGCCGACCCGCTCGAGCTCGCCGGTCTGGAGGACGCGCAGGAGCCGCGCCTGCTGGCCCAGCGTGATGTTGGCGATCTCATCGAGAAACAGCGTGCCCCCGTCGGCCAGCTCGAATCGGCCGGCCCGGTCGGTCTTGGCATCGGTGAACGCGCCGCGCACGTGGCCGAAGAGCTCGCTCTCGAAAACGCCCTCCGAGAGACCGCCGACGTTTACGATCACGAAGGAGCGGTCGCGCCGCGGCGACGCGGCGTGGATCCACCGGGCCACGACCTCCTTCCCCGTGCCGTGCTCGCCGGTGACGAGCACGTTGGCGTCGCTCGGCGCGATCCGCTCCATGAGCTCGAGCACGGGGCGCATCGGCGCCGACTCGGCCACCATGTGCGGGAGCCCGTCCCGCCGCAGGAGACGGTTCTCCTGCATGAGCCGCTCCGAGAGGCGCAGCGCGCGGCCCAGATCGATCTGGCTGCGAAGCGTGGACAGGAGCCGGGCGTTGTCCCACGGCTTCTCGATGAAGTCGCGAGCGCCGAGCCGCATCGCCTCGACCGCCTTGTCGACGCTGCCCCAGGCGGTCATGACGATTACGGGCAGCGTGGGGTCGTGCGCGCGAATCCGGGAGAGCAGGTCCAGCCCCTCGCGGCCGGAGGTCGTGTCGCGGGTGTAATTGAGATCGATGAGCGCCGCGTCCGCCTGCTCCCGCTCGAGCAGCGCCAGGACTCCCTCCGGCACGTGCGCGGTGACGGTGCGGAACCCCTCGGCCTTGAGGAGAAGCCGCAGCGCCTCGGCTACGTCGGGCTGATCGTCGGCGATCAGGACGAGAGGGGGCAAGGGGGGCTAGGGACTAGGGACTAGGGACTAGGGGCTAGGGACTAGAGGCTAGCCTACGGAAGAGCCCGCCTAGCATACGACCCACTTCGGCCATCTGCAATTGCACTCGCTCGATTTCGACGGCGCCAACATACCCCAGGCGTGAGAGCAGCTCGGCCTGGGTTTCCAGCTCCGCGAGACTCCCGATGGCAATGGAGACGTGACGGCGGTAGTCGCCCCGACTGCGCCGTTCGTGCCCTTCCGAGAGGTTCGAGGGTATCGAGATTGCGGCCTTCCGCATCTGCACAACAAGCCCGAACTGCTCCGTTCGTGGAAGAAGCTCGGTCAACCGGTAAACCATCACCACGAGGTCCATCGCCTTGGACCAGACGATCAGGTCCCGGAAGCTTCTGATGAGCATCCGGGAACTACCCGAACGCGGGTCAACGGAGACTCAACCTAGTCCCCAGTCCCTAGTCCCTGACCACCCATCCATCCTTGAGCTGCACGATCCGGTTGCCGTAGCGCGCGTTCTCCTCGGAGTGCGTGACCTGGACGATCGTCGTGCCGTCCTGATTGAGCTGGCGGAAGAGTCCCATGATCTCCCGCGCCTGGCTCGAGTGCAGGTTGCCGGTGGGCTCGTCGGCGAGAATGAGCTTGGGCTTCGCTACGACAGCGCGCGCGACGCCGACCAGCTGCTGCTGCCCGCCGGACAGCTGATTCGGGTAGAGGTCCTTCTTCCCGACGATCTGGAAGCGGTCCAGGATGTCCGCGACCATCGCCTGCCGCTCGGCGCGCGAGAAGTTCCGGTAGCCGAGCGGCGTCTCGATGTTCTCGTACACGGTGAGATCGTCGATCAGGTGGTACTGCTGGAAGACGAACCCGACATAGAGGCGATTCAGCTCGGCACGCTGCTTCGGCTTGATCGCGTGGACCGCCTGGCCCAGGAACTCGTAGGATCCGGACCAGGTGGCGTCGAGCATGCCGAGGATGCCGAGCAGCGTGGACTTCCCCGCGCCGGACGGGCCCATGATCGTGACGAACTCGCCCTCGGCGATCTCGAGGTCGATCTGGCGCAGCACCCAGGTGCGGGTCGGGCCCGTCTGGTAGAACTTCTCGACCCCCGCGAGCCGGATCACCGGATCGCGGCTTCCTCTTCCACCACCTTGCCGTCGAAGAGCTTGACCTCGCGGTCGGCCCAGCGGGCGTACCGCGGATCGTGGGTCACCATGCAGATCGTGGCGCCGCCCCGGTGCAGCTCCCGCAGGAGCTCCATCACCGCCTCGCCGTTCTGGGAGTCGAGGTTTCCCGTCGGCTCGTCGGCGAGGAGGATGGCCGGCTCGCCGGCGACGGCCCGCGCCACCGCCACGCGCTGCTGCTGGCCGCCGGAGAGCTGCGAGGGGTAGTGCTTGACGCGGTGCGCCATCCCCACGCGGTCGAGCGCGTCCATCACCCGCTTCTGCCGCTCCGAGGACGCCATGCCGCGATAGGTGAGCGGCAGCTCGACGTTCTCGTAGACCGTCAGGTCGCCGATCAGGTTGAAGGCCTGGAAGATGAAGCCGATCTGGCGATTCCGGACCCGGGCCCGCTCCGAAGGCGTGAGGCTCTCGACCGAGTGGCCGGCCAGCGTGTACGTCCCGCCGTTCGGCGTGTCGAGCAGGCCCAGGATGCTCAGGAGCGTGGTCTTCCCACAGCCCGAGGGGCCGGAGATCGAGACGTACTCGCCCTTGGCAATCTCGAGGTGGATGTCCGAGAGCGCGTGGGTCTCGAGCTCGTCGGTGTAGAAGATCTTCGTGATGCCTTCGAGGCGGATCAGGGTGTCACCGGGGGCCGCGGTCATAGGAGCCTCAGGGGCCAGGGCTAGGGACTAGGGACTGGGGACTGGGGACTGGGAGCAGGACTGAATCGGTCTCGGTGGACTGGCGTCGAGGTGATCAAGCTGCCTAGTCCCTAGTCCCCAGTCCCTAGTCCCTATTTGATCCGCACTCGATCCACTCCGTCCCATCGGGTCATATCGGAGAGAATCACCACATCGTTGGGCGCCAGGCCTTCACGGATCTCGACCGCGTTGACCGAGGTGCGACCCAGCCGGACCGTCACCCGCTGGGCGTACTTGCCGCCCTCCACGAGCTTGAACAGTCCGACGGTTGCGTCGGTCTGACCGTACGCAGGACGGCCGGTGAAGAGCACGTTGGTGAGCCTCGCGATCTCGATGACGCCGTCGACGCTCAGATCCGGCCGGGTTCCCGGCGGGAGCCGGCCCTCGAGCGCGACGTCCACCGTCACCGTTCCCGCGGTCGCTCCGGGGTCCATGCGGCTCACGCGACCCTGCGCGATGCCGTTCCGGGTGTCGATCTGCGCCCGCTGTCCGATGGTGATCCCGGGCGCCTGCTGCTCGGGGACGCGCAGCACCGCCTTGAGCCGGAGCGGCGAGGGCACCACGCGGGCCAGCACCGCGCCGGGAAGCGCGTACTGTCCGACCTGCAGCGGCACCTCCTGGAGCACGCCGGGGGCGCCGGCGCGCACCACCATCGACGCCTTGAGCCCGTGCTGGAACTGCGCGATCGAGCGAAGGCGCTCGACCTGACGCTCCTGCACCCGGACCTGCTCGTCGATCGTCTGGGTGAGGATCTTGAGGCGCTCCTCCTCCAGCTTCACCTGCTCCTCGAGCGCGTCGGCGCGATCCTGCGCCTGCTGCTGATCCAGCGGGATGATCAGGTTCTTCTTCAGGAGCTCGGCCCCGGCGATGGCGCGCCGCTTCGCGTCCTGCCATTCCTGCCGCCGCTGGGCGACCACGGCCGCCTGGGTGAGCCGGTTGCTGCTGAGATTGGTCCTGAGCTGGACGAGCTGCGACTCGGTGTCGGTGAGCTGGCGGTCGGCGTTGAGCGTCTGGATCTCGACGTCGGGGTTGCTGAGCTCGAGGATCACCGTCTCGGGCTTTACGCTGTCGCCGGGAAGCAGATGGAGCCGCTCAACCCGCCCGGCCGTGACCGCCGAGATCCACCGCGGGTTCTCGGGCACGAGGGTGCCCGGCCCCCGCACCTCGACGACCATGTTCCCGCGCTGTACCGTGTCGAGCCAGATGCCCGAGAGCTCCACCGAAGGCGCCGCCGGTTCCAGGTTCGCCAGCGCCACGGTCATCGCGACGAGCCCGGCCCCCGCGATCCCGCCGATGATCCACTTCTTCCGCTGCTTGGGGGGCTCGCGCTTGATATCCATGGCTGGGGCATTCTAAGCCAGAAGCGTACCGCTGGCTAGTGCGCTATAAGCCATTATTTCACATAGATTTGCGATAATCCTCCAACGCCAGAGTGTCCGCTCCTGGGATTCTCAGTCCCAGAAACGAACACTCTCTGCTCCGCTGTCCGGCTGCCTGACCTACCGGCTGCTCTCGGCTCGTGACCGCGCCGCCTTCGCGCACGTGGGCCATTCCTGCTGCCTGCCGTTCACGATGGCCAGCTCGCGTCGCTCGCGCGGCGTCAGCGTCGCATCCTCCGAGGCGAGATAGGCGAGCATGGCGACCAGCGTCGCATTGGACTTGACGTTCTCGGGGATGGCCTTGTCGTAGGTGTCCCGGATGGTGTGCCAGGTCTGCTCGCCGTAGTCGGCGTTTTCCGAGCCGAGCCCGAACCCGGGCGCGCCGGCGCAGGCGAACGACGCGTTGTCGGTGCCTCCTCCGCCCGCGAACCCCGGGAGGCCGAGCTGCACGTTGCGGCTCAGCTCGGCCGGCAGCTTGCTGAACCAGGCCCCGACTTGAGCGCCGGCATTGACCAGGCCCACCGCCGAGAAGCTCGCGATGCGCCCGGTGCCGTTATCCTGGTTGAAGAGGGCATGGAGCCCGCGCAGCACCTCCGGATGGTCCTCGACGAAGGCATGCGACCCGTTGAGGCCCTGCTCTTCTCCGCTCCAGTGACCCACGAGGATTGTGCGCTTCGGCGAGGGGTACGCCGCCTTGAGGATCCGCATCGCCTCGAGCATGAGGATCGTGCCGGTGCCGTTGTCGGTCGTGCCGGAGGCGCCGTCCCAGGAGTCGAAGTGGGCGGAGAGCATGACGTATTCGTCGGGCTTCTGGGAGCCACGCATCTCGGCGACCACGTTGAACACCGGAACATCGCCCAGGAGCTCGCCGTCGGCGGTGAGCCGGAGACGGGGTCCCTGGTTCTGCTCGGCCAGCCGGTGGACGAGGCCGTAGTCCTCGCAGCTCAGGACCACCGACGGGATCTGCGTGGTCCGCGACATGTGCACGACGCGGTAGGCGCCCCACCCCCCGGTCCAGCTGCTCTCGACCAGGCCGATCGCTCCCGCCGCTTCGAGCCGCTTCGCGAGCGCGTACTGCTCCGCGGCGCCGGCGGGCCACCGCCGGGCCCAGCTCCGCCGGGCCGACTCTCGCGCGGAATCCATCCGCCCGAACGCCTCGCGTCCCGCCCAGCGGACGTAGCTCGAGTCGGGCCGGCAGGTCGGCTCGGGATACGACACGAGCACGAACTTGCCCTTGACCGTCGGAAGCCAGCGCTGCAGTGCGGCGGAGTCGACCGACTCTGCCATCACGACGGGACCGCCCTCCAGCGGCCGGCCGCGCGTGCCGGGACTCAGGGTCAGCATGGTCGCGTCGAGCGATCGGACGCGCGGCGCGAGCAGATCGAGATGGGTGACGCCGCGGCGCCACCCGGTCCAGGTTCCGTAGCGCTCCGACCGCGCGGTGACGCCCCACTTCGCGTAAGTCGCCTTGAGCCAGTCCTGTCCGGCCATGATGCCGGAGGACGCGGTGAAGCGCGGCCCGATGGAGTCGCTCAGCACCTGGAGGAGGGCCATCGCCTGAGACTGGTCCATGCCCTCCGTCCAGATCCGCCGGAGCACCGGATCGGCGGTCGGAAAAGTCTGCGCGGCGGGAGCCGTCACCGGCGCGGCGCAGCAGGCGGCCAGGAAGACGCGTCGAATGAGTCGCATCGGAGCTCCGGGAGATCGCGGATGGGTGGAGGTGATGAGAGCAGTACGCGGCAGGCGACCGCCGGGTTGCGCCGTTCAGTCCGCGTGGAACCGCCCGCCGGACCGCGCCTGCTCGACGAGCACCGCCGCCGGCTCGAACCGGGGGCCCAGCTCGGCGGCGAGGTCCTCGAGGGTCTTGACCGCCTGTGCGGCACCGATCGTGTCGAGGTATCGCAGCGGACCCCCGCGGAACGGAGGGTAGCCGATGCCGTAGATGGCGCCCAGATCGCCGTCCCGCGCCGAGCGGACGACGCCCTCCGCGAACGCCAGCGCCGCCTCGTTGAGCATGATGGAGACGAGACGGCGCTCCACCAACCCGGCGTCCACCGACGCGAGGGGAGACACGCCGAGCAGCTGGTACGCCGCGGGATCGGGGTCGGTCTTGTGGCCCTCGTGGTAGGCATAGAATCCCCGCCCGGTCTTTCGCCCGAGCCGGCCCGCCTCGACCATGCGCGCGACGCCGGGACCGGGGCGCATGCGGTCGCCGAACGCCGAGTGCATCACGCCGGCCGCCTTCTGAGCGACATCGATGCCGACTTCATCGAGCAGCGCGATCGGCCCGACGGGAAAGCCGAATCGGGTCATGGCGCGGTCGATGATCTCGATCGGCACGCCCTCCGCGAGCAGTAGGCCGGCCTCGTTCATATAGGGCGAGAGAATCCGGTTCACCCAGAATCCCGGCCGGTCCGCCACCACGATGACGGTCTTGCCGATGCGCCGCCCGAAGCGCACGGCTGTCGCCACGGCCGTGGCGGCCGTGGCGGCCGTGGGGATCACCTCGAGAAGCGGCATCCGCTCGACCGGAGAGAAGAAGTGCATGCCGAGGATCCGCTCGGGAGCCCGCATCTCCCGGGCGATCTCGGCGATCGGGATGGTCGAGGTGTTGCTCGCGATCACCGTCCCGGGCCGGACCACCTCCTCGAGCTCGGCCATGACCCGCCGCTTCACCGTGAGGTCCTCGAAGACCGCCTCGATCACGAGATCCGCCGCGCCGAAGCCGGTCCAGTCGACGGTGCCGGTGAGGAGGGCGCGCCGCCGCTCGGACTCCTTCCGCGTGATGCGCCGGCGGGTGAGCTCTCCGCGCAGAATCTCCGTTGCCGCCATGAGCCCGCGTCCCACGCGGGGTGGCTCCGCGTCCTTGAGCCGGACCTCGACCTGGGCCTGGTTGACGGCGGTGCCGGCGATCCCCGCCCCCATGAAGCCGGCGCCCACCACGCCCACGAGCCGCACGGTCTTCGCGGGCGTTCCTGTGGGGACGCCGTCGTCCTTCTTGAGCGCGTTGGTCGCGAAGAAGATCCGGACCAGGTTGCGGGAGACCTCTCCCACCGCGAGCAGCCCGAAGAGCTTCGCCTCGCGGCGGAGGCCGGCCTCCATGCCTTGCTCCAGCCCCGCGCGGACGGCGTCGAGGGCCGCGAGCGGAGCCGGGTAGTGGCCGCCGGTCTTGCGCAGCACCTGGGCGCGCGCCTGGTGATACACCACCCGGCGACCCACGGGGTTGCGGTCGAGAAGCAGCCCGCCCCGGGCCTGTCGAAGTGGAATGCCGGACCGGGCCAGCCGGTCGGCCGCGGCGAGGGCGGTACCGCGGAGGATGCTCGGCGGAACCAGCTCGTCGATCAGGCCGAGCCGCAGCGCCTTTTGCGCGCGCTCCGAGCGGCCGGCGAGGATGATGTCGAGCGCCGCGGAGAGGCCGATGAGACGGGGAAGTCGCTGGCAGCCGCCGGTCGCCGGGAGGATGCCGACCTGCACCTCGGGCAGGCCGAGCACCGTCTTCGGATCGTCGGTCGCGATGCGCCAGTGGCAGGCGAGCGACATCTCGGTGCCGAGCCCGACGCAGGCGCCGTGAATGGCCGCGACGATGGGCTTGGGAAAGCGCTCCAGCCGGTTGAGCATCTCCTGGCCGCTGCGCGACATCGCCTCGCCCTCCTCCGCCGTGCGGATCCGGGCGAACTCGTGGATGTCGGCGCCGGCCACGAACGTGTCGGGCTTGCCGGAAATGATGACGACCGCGCGCGCGGACGGGTCGCCGGCGACGTCGGCGAAGAGCCGCTCGAACTCGCCCACGAGCCCCGAGCCGAGCACGTTCACGGGCTCGTGGGGGACATCGAGAGTGAGGACGGCGATGCCGTCGTGAACGGCGAGCGAGAGCCCGGTGGCCGCGGTAGCCGTCACACCCGCTCCAGGACCATCGCCGCCCCCATCCCGCCCTGGGCACAGATGGAGATGAGCCCGAACTGGACGTCGCGGCGCGCCATCTCGTTGGCGAGCGTCGTCACCAGTCGCGCGCCGGTGGCGCCGAACGGATGCCCGACGGCGATCGAGCCCCCCATCACGTTCGTCCTCTCCCAGTCCACCTCGCCCACCGGCTCCGACCGGCCGAGCTTCTCGGCCCAGGCCCGGGAGGCCCATGCCTGCACGTTGGAGAGGACCTGCGCGGCGAAGGCTTCGTGGATCTCGACCAGACCGAGATGCTTCCACGTGATGCCGGCGCGGTCGAGCGCCTTCGGCACCGCCCAGACCGGGCCCATAAGGAGCTGCCAGCCGGGATCGACCGCGGACACCGCGTAGCTTCGGATCGAGGCGAGCGGCCGATAGCCGAGCGCGCGGGCCTTCGCCTCCTCCATGACCAGCACGGCCGCGGCGCCGTCGGTGAGCGGCGACGAGTTCCCCGCCGTCACCGAGCCGTAGACCTTGTCGAAGACCGGGTTGAGCTTGGCCAGCGCCTCCAGGCTCGTCTCGGAGCGGATGCCGTTGTCGCTTGCCGTCACCGTCTCCATGGACGGCCCGCTGTACCAGGGGGCGATCTCCGCCGTGAGGCGGCCGTCGGCCGTGGCCGCGGCGGCGCGCTGATGGCTCATCAGGGCGAGCCGGTCCTGGGCGTCGCGCGAGATGCCGTTCTCCTTGGCCATCTTCTCGGCGGACTGCCCCATGCTCTCCCCCGTGGACGGCTCGGCGATCGCCGGGCTCACGGGAGTGAGGTCGCGCAGGCGCACCGAGGCGAACAGCGCGATCCGCTCGCGGAGGCTCTTCGCCTTCGACCCCGCCACCAGGATGCGGCTCAGGCGGCGCGAGTGGAGGATCGGGATATCGGAGAGCGACTCGACTCCGCCCGCGAGCACCACGTCGGCGTGGCCGAGCACGATCTGATCGTGGGCGTACGTGATCGCCTGAGCGGCGGAGGCGCAGGCGCGGTTGACGGTGAAGGCGGGGACGGTGCGGGGCAGCTGCGGCAGGAGGGAGACTTCGCGAGCGACGTTGGGAGCCAGCACCGACGGGATCACCTGCCCGAAAGCGACCTCGTCCACCTCGTGGCCGTCGAGCTCGGCGCGGGCGAGCAGCTCGCGCGCGGCGTGGCGGGCCATCTCCACCGCCGTGGTCTCGCCGAAGACGGTCCCGCTCCGCGCAAAGGGAGTGCGGAGACCGCCGACCACCACGGCGCGCCGGCTCACCGGCCTACTTTCGTTGCGCGAGCACGCTCGCCATCGCGCTCCACCGCGCGTTGTCCACCGCTTCGATGACCTCGCGGCCGTGGACGATCACGAGCGGGACGACGAGCTTCGACAGCTCTCCGGAACGGAGGAGGTGGGCATCGCTCTCGGGTCCCCAGCCGAAGGCGCGCTGGGCCTCGAGGAAGGTCTCGAGCAGCAGGTAGCCGCCGGGCTCGATGAGCTCCGCGATCCGCGGCATCCGCTCCCGGTCGAGATAGTTGAAGACCATCACCGTGTCGAACGTGCCGAGCTGCGGCCAGTCACGCTCGAGATCCGCCGCGACGAACTTCACGTCGAGCTGGCGGTTCTTCGCCTCGCGCCGTCCGGTCTCCAGCGTGGCCGCGTCGCGGTCGACGGCGGTCACCTTGGCCCCGAGCTGCCCCGCGGCGATCGCGTGCCGGCCCGTCCCGCAGGCGAGGTCCAGCACTCTGCTTCCCGGACGGATCCGGTGGGCGTGCCACGTAAACCAGCTGCTGGGACGCTCGAGATCGGCCACGTCGGGAGAGTCGGGGTAGACTCCTAGCACATGAATCCTTGGGTTCGCGCCTCGCTCCGGGACCTCGCCGCCCAACCGGTGGATGTCCTCGTGATCGGGGGCGGCATCACCGGTGCCGGCATCGCGCGCGAAGCGGCGCTCGCCGGCCTCGCCGTGGCCGTCGTGGACGCCCGGGACTTCGGCGCCGGGACCAGCTCACGCTCGAGCCGCCTGGTGCACGGCGGGCTGCGGTATCTCGAGCACGGCCACCTCCGGCTCGTGTTCGAAGCGGTCCGCGAGCGGGCCGTCCTCCTCCGGCTGGCGCCCCACCTGGTCCGACCCCTGCCCTTCGTACTCCCCGTGTACCGGGGCGACCGGATCGGCCGGTGGAAAGTGGCCGCCGGCCTCACGCTGTACGATCTCCTGGCCGCGCGGGGTAATGTGTCCCGCCACCGGAGCTTGGGCAAGCGAGCCCTGCTCCGTCGTGAGCCCCTGCTCAGGGAACGCGGCCTCGCGGGCGGGGCGCTCTATTGGGACGCCCAGTGCGACGATGCGCGGCTGGTGATCGCCGTGCTCCGGGCGGCCGCCGCGCGGGGAGCCCGCCTGGCCAGCTATACGGCGGTGACGGGACTGCTCAACCGCGACGGACGCACGGTCGGGGCCCGCCTCAAGGACACGCGGTCCGGCGAGGAGGGTAAGCTCCTGGCCCGGCTCGTGGTCAACGCGACGGGTCCCTGGGTCGACGAGCTCCGGCGCATGGAAGATCCCTATGTCCAGCCGCTGCTCCGCCTCACCCGGGGTGCCCACGTCCTCGTGCCCCGGAGCCGGATCGGGAATCGGCACGCGATCCTCTTCACGAGCCCCGAGGACGGGCGGGCGATGTTCGTGCTCCCGTGGGGCGAGGAGTGGACCTACATCGGGACGACCGATACCGACGACGTCACGGGACCCGAGGACGGCGCCTGGCGCGAGCGGGACGTCGTCTATCTGCTCCGATCGGCCAACGCGCTCTTCCCCGCAGCCCGGCTGGCCCAGGAAGACGTGGTCTCCGCCTGGGCGGGCCTTCGCCCACTCATTGCCGACGACCCGGCACTTCCGCCGGGTGCCGTCTCCCGGGAGCATCGCCTCGTCATGGGTGTCACCGGCGTGCTGAGCATCGCGGGGGGGAAGCTGACCACGTTTCGCCGGATGGCCCGCACCGTCCTTCGCACGGGGCTCGAGACACTGGGGCGTCGGCACAAGCTGTCGGCGGAGAGCGCTCGCGAGCCGCTGCCGGGGGGCGAGAGCGACGCCGTCGCGGGCTTCCGCGAGCAGGGGCTCGAGCTCGGCCTGCGTATCGGGACGGCCGATCGCCTGGTCGCGCGTTACGGCACGGAGGCTCCCGCTCTCCACGCGCTGTGTCGGGAGCAGCGGTCCCTGATGACCCCGATCCATCCCGAGCACCCCGCCATCGGGGCCGAGGTCGTGCACGCTGTCCGGCGGGAGCTCGCGGTCACGGTGGAGGACGTGCTCGTGCGCCGGCTCCAGGTCGCTCGCGAGACCCGCGACGGCGGAGAGGCGGCACGCGAGGCCGTCGTCAAGCTGATGGGCGAATCGTAGCGCGAGCGGTGCATTCGCCCCGCACCGGGACCCATGCATCGGGCACTCGGCACACCTAGTTTTGGGGTCTGACTGGAGCTTACGCCGTGGATCCCAACGTCTTCGAAACCGCCAACGCCGGATTTGCCCAGGCCCTGTACGAGGACTGGCTGCGTGACCCGAACGCGGTCACCCCGGAGTGGCGTCAGCTGTTCGAAAGCGGCCGAGTGGGAGAAGAGCCGACCACGGGGAACGGCTCCTCCGGGGCGGCCGTCGAAAGCCCGGCCGCCGTGATGGCTCCGCCCGCGCCCGCTCCTCCGGCTCCCGAAGCTGCGCCGGCGGCGGTCGCTCCGGCACCCCCGCCCCCCGGTGCGGCCCCGATGAAGGGACCCGCCGCGCGACTCGTGCAGAACATGACCGAGTCGCTGGCTATTCCAACGGCGACCTCGTTCCGCGAGCTCGCCGTGACGGCGCTCGAATCGGCCCGCACCGACTTCAACGCCGCCCTCAAGGCGGGCGGACGGCCGGAGAAGGCGTCCTTCACGCATTTCATCGCCTGGGGGCTGGTGCAGGCGGCACGGCAGCATCCGGTGATGACGCAGTGGTTCCAGCTGGTCGAGGGATCGCCCCACCGGATGACGCCTGACGGCGTGCATCTGGGCCTCGCGGTGGACGTGACGCGCAAGGATGGCTCGCGCGGCCTGGTGGTCCCGGTGCTCAAGCACGCCGACGCGATGGACTATGCCGCCTTCCACGCGGCGTACGACGCCCTGGTGGACAAGGCGAGAGAGAACCGCCTCCTCCCCGACGATTTCGCCGGGGGGACGATCACGCTCACGAATCCGGGCGGGCTCGGCACGGTGGCGTCCGTCCCACGGCTCATGGCCGGCCAGGGCACGATCGTCGCCGTCGGCGCGCTCGGATACCCGCCGGAATTCGCGGAAACACCGCGCGAACGGCTGGCCGACCTCAAGGTGAGCAAGGTGATGATGCTCACCAGCACCTACGATCATCGCGTGATCCAGGGGGCCGAGTCCGGCTCCTTCCTCCGAACGATGGAGCAGCTGCTCCAGGGGGAGCAGGAGTTCTACGAGGGAATCTTCAGCGCGTTCGGCCTGGTTCGGACGGCCGCGAGGCCGGCCGTCAGGGCGGAGCCGCCTGCCGGGCCGACCGCCGCGCTCGAGCATGTCGCCGCAGGCATGAGTCTCGCCGATGGTCTCCGGACGCACGGACACCTCGCGGCGAGGCTCGATCCGCTGGGCGGCGATCCGCCCGGTGATCCGGCTCTCGATCCGCTGAGCCTCGGGCTCACGACCGACATCATGGCGCGCATCCCGGCGGCGGTGCTGCGGGTCGCGGTCCCCGGCGACACGCTCGCGGAGGCGCTGCCGGGCCTCGAGGCGACCTATTGCGGCACGATCGCCTACGAGGTCGAGCACGTCAGCGACCACGTGCAGCGCGCCTGGCTTCGCGAGGCGATCGAGTCGGGCCGGTACCGTGGGCCGCTCCCCGCGGCCGACCGTCTGGCGCTCTACGGGCGGCTCGTGTCGGTGGAAGCCTTCGAGCGCTTCCTGCACAAGGCCTACCTCGGGCAGAAGCGCTTCTCGATCGAGGGCGTGGACCTCCTCGTCCCGATGCTCGATCTCGTCTTCGAGATCGCCGCGGAGCACGGGGCCCGCGAGGTGGTGGTGGGCATGGCGCACCGTGGGCGGCTCAACGTCCTCACCCACAACATCGGCCGGCCCGCCGTCACGATCTTCGCGGAGTTCGAGGGCGGCAAGAAGCTGGAGGTCGATGAATCGTCGCCCGACGAGGGCACCGGCGACGTCAAATACCACCATGGGGCCGAGGGCGCCTACGTCACCCGCAACGGGCGGGCGATCACCGTGGCGCTGGCTCACAACCCGAGTCATCTCGAGTTCGTGGGGCCGGTGGTGGACGGCAGCGCCCGGGCGCGGCAGACCCAGCGGCGAAGCCGGGAGCCGCATCACGATCCGGCGGTGGCGGTTCCGGTCGTGGTGCACGGCGACGCCGCCTTCGCGGGCCAGGGCGTGGTCGCCGAGACGCTCAACCTCAACGCCCTCCGCGGATACTCCGTCGGCGGGACGGTGCACGTCATCACCGACAACCAGGTGGGCTTCACCACCGACGTGGAGGACGCGCGATCGACCCGGCACGCGAGCGACCTCGCCAAGGGATTCGACATCCCGATCGTGCACGTCAACGCCGACGATCCCGAGGCGTGCCTCTCCGCGGTACGGCTGACCATGGCCTACCGCCGGAAGTTCCAGCGCGACGTGCTCATCGATCTGGTGGGCTACCGCCGCTGGGGCCACAACGAGGGCGACGAGCCGGCGTACACCCAGCCGCTCATGTACGAACGCATCAAGAGTCACCCGAGCGTGCGCGAGCAGTATGCCCGGACGCTCGTGGAGGCGGGCGTGCTCACGGCCGAAGAGGCCGAGAGCCGGTACGCGGCCGCCTACCAGCGGCTGGTCGAGACCCAGCAGAGCTTCAAGGCCAGCGCGGCGCAGGCGAGCCCGGCGCCGTCCGCGCCGCCCCGGCTGGTCCCGGGAGAGAAAGTCGAGACGGCGGTCCCGGGCGATCAGCTGCTGGCGCTCAACCGGGAGCTCCTGGTCTGGCCCGAGGGATTCACCGTCAACCCCAAGCTCCGGAAGCAGCTCGAGAGGCGGGAGCAGGCCGTCGGCGAGGATGGGGGCATCGACTGGGGACACGCCGAGGCGCTGTCGTTCGCCTCCCTGCTCACCGAGGGCGTGCCGATCCGCCTGACGGGCCAGGATACCGAGCGCGGGACGTTCAGCCACCGGCATCTCGTGCTCCACGATGCCCAGACGGGACGGACCTACACACCGATCCAGCACCTGTCGGGCGCGCTGGCCGCGTTCGAGGTGTACAACAGCCCGTTGTCCGAGCTCGCCACCCTGGGGTTCGAGTACGGCTATGCGACGGCGGCCTCGGACACGCTGGTGCTCTGGGAGGCGCAGTTCGGCGACTTCATCAACGGCGCCCAGGTGATCGTCGACCAGTTCATCGCGGCCGGGCTCGCCAAGTGGGGAGTCACCAACCGTCTCACGCTGCTGCTGCCGCACGGGTACGAGGGACAGGGCCCCGAGCACTCCAGCGCGCGCGTGGAGCGTTTCCTCCAGCTCGCCGCCGAGGGCAACTTCCGGGTCGCCAACTGCACCACGCCGGCGCAGTACTTCCATCTGCTGCGCCGGCAGTCCCGCCGGCACCGGATCCGGCCGCTCGTGATCTTCACGCCCAAGTCGCTGCTCCGGCTGCCGCAGGCCGCGTCGCGACTCACGGATCTGGCGCACGGGACCTTCCAGCCGGTGCTCGACGATCCGGATCCGGCGATCCGGGACCGGGCGCCGGCCCGGCTCCTCTTCTGCACCGGCAAGGTCTTCTACGACCTCATGGCCGAGGCGGGGAAGAATCCCGACCGGATCACGGCGATCATTCGCGTCGAAGGGCTGTACACCTTCCCCGAGGAAGCGATGCGGGTGGTGCTCGCCCGCTATCCGTCCGCGCGCGAGTACGTCTGGGTTCAGGAGGAGCCACGCAACATGGGAGCGTGGTCGTACATCGCGCCCCGGCTCGAGCCCCTGCTGCCTTCGGGGGCCAGGCTCGGCTACGTCGGCCGGCCCGAGCGCGCCAGCCCGGCGGAAGGCTCCGCGGCGGCCCACGCGCCGGAACAGGCGCGGATCGTGAAGGAGGCTCTGGGCGGCTAGATCAGGGCCGAGTCAGTCCGGGGGAAGGAGCGGGCGCTCGATCGTCTGGCGGACCAGGTCGCGAATCCCGGGCGAGAGGTGGTCGCCGTAGTGCAGCAGGAACACCCCGCGCGACCGCCGCGCCAGAAGGAATGCGAGGAAGGGCATGTCGGCCTTCGCGGCGTTGCAGTCCCGGCAGGCCAGCACCAGGTTGTCCGGTCGGTCGTAGGCGGTCTGCCCGCGGCGGGGGCGCACGTGGTCGAGGGTGATCGTCTCGGGATCGGTGGTGCGGCCGCAGTACGCGCAGACGGATCCGTGGAGCTGGAGCAGAAAGTCCCGATGGGCCTGATAGGACCGCCCGCCGGACCGGCGGAGCGTCTTGGAAACGGTGGTTGTGGGGCCGGCGCCTGACTTTCCGGCGCGCTTCTTGGATCGGCGTTGCACGAGTCTGAGGAAATCCTCCTTCCGGGGGGTGGAATCTAGCCACGACCCGGGCCCGCCGACCAGCAGAGTGGCCATTCTCGGTCATGCCGGATTCCTCTTATTTTTGTGCGGCGGTCACTCCCCATCCCCCGTCTTCCCTCGGAGCGCGCGATTCCCGAAAAGGAGCGACCCCTGACCGTCGAAGCCCTGCGGCCGCTCGAGACGCCGGCTCTCGATGCCCGCGACACGCTGGCCTGGCGCAGCATCAACACCATCCGCGTGCTCGCGATGGATGCCGTCGAGCGCGCCAGCTCGGGGCATCCCGGCACGCCGATGGCGCTGGCCCCCGCGGCGTGGGTGCTGTGGAGCCGCCACCTCCGGCACGACCCTTCGCATCCCGACTGGCCGGACCGCGACCGCTTCGTGCTCTCCTGCGGGCACGCCTCCATGCTGTTGTACGGCCTGCTCCACCTCACCGGATACGACCTCCCGCTCGAGGAGATCCGGAACTTCCGGCAATGGGGCTCCCGCACCCCGGGGCATCCGGAGCACGGCCACACGCCGGGGGTCGAAACCACGACCGGCCCGCTGGGCCAGGGTCTCTCCAACGCGGTCGGAATGGCCATCGCCGAGCGATTGCTCGCGGAGCGGTTCAATCGCGCCAGGCAGGCCGTGGTGGACCATCGGACCTGGGTGTTCGCCAGCGACGGTGACCTCATGGAGGGGGTGGCGAGCGAGGCCTGCTCGCTCGCCGGGCATCTCGGGCTGGGCAAGCTGGGAATCGTTTACGACGACAATCGCATCACCATCGACGGCGAGACGTCGCTCGCCTTCAGCGAAGACGTCGCGTCGAGGTTCGCGGGCTACGGCTGGCGGGTGCTCCGGGTCGACGACGGCAACGACCTCGTCGCCATCGACCGGGCCTTCGCCGACATGCGCGGAGCCACGGACCGGCCCACCCTCCTGATTCTGCACACCGTCATCGCGGATCCGGCACCCACCAAGCGCAATACCGCCGACGCCCACGGCGCGCCGCTCGGTCGCGAGGAGGTCGCGCGCACCAAGGAGATTCTGGGCTGGCCCGAAGAGCCGTTCCACGTGCCGGCCGAGGTCCAGAGCGAAGCGCTCCGCCTGCGCACGCGGGGCGCCGCGCTCAAGGCGGAGTGGGCGCTCGCCTTCGAGGAGTGGCGCGCCGTGCATCCGGAGCTCGCCGCGGGCTACGCGGACGCGCTGGCCGGACGGCTCCACGTGAACTGGAGCGAAGTCCTCCCGGAGTTTCCCGCCGGAGCAGGGCTCGCGACCCGGCAGGCGTCGTCCCGCACGCTCGAGGCGCTCGTGGCCGCGGTCCCCGAGCTGGCCGGCGGCTCCGCCGATCTGGCGGTGAGCACCGGTGTGCACCTCAAGGGGCAGGCGCTCTTCACCGCCGACCGCCCCGGACGAGGCATCGCCTTCGGCGTGCGTGAGCACGCCACGGCCGCGACGATGAACGGGCTCGCCCTCCATGGAGGCATCCGGCCGTACGGGAGCACCTTCCTGGTCTTTTCGGACTACATGAAGCCGGCGATCCGGCTCGCGGCGCTGATGCGGCTCCCGACGATCTACGTCTTCTCCCACGATTCCATCGGCCTGGGTGAGGACGGCCCCACGCACCAGCCGGTCGAGCATCTCGCCATGCTGCGGAGCATTCCGAACCTGCGGGTCATTCGTCCCGCGGATGCCCGGGAGACGGCGCAGGCGTGGCGCGCCGCGCTCGAGCGCACCGACGGCCCCACCGCGATCGTGCTCACCCGGCAGAAGGTCCCGACGCTCGAGCGAACGGCCGAGAGTGCCGTGGGCCTCCACCGCGGCGGCTACGTGGTCCACGAGCCGGAGGGAGCGCCGGAAGCGGTGCTCATCGGCACGGGATCGGAGCTGCACCTGGCCGTCGAGGCCGCCCGGCGTCTCGGGTCCGAGGGACTCAAAGTCCGCGTCGTGTCGCTCCCCTGCTGGGAGCTCTTCCGGCAGCAGCCCGCCGAATACCGCGAATCGGTGCTGCCGGCGGCCGTACGGGCTCGGGTCTCGATCGAAGCGGCCTCCCCCTTCGGCTGGCGCGAATGGATCACCGACGACGGCGAGTCGATCGCGCTCGACCACTTCGGCGCGTCCGCGCCGGGAGAGCGGCTGTTCCAGGAGTTCGGGTTCACCGCCGAGGCGGCCGTGACCGCCGTCCGGCGGGTCCACGCGCGGAGGCGATGATGCCGGAGAATCCCCTGGTGGCGCTCGGCCGGCTCGGGCAGAGCATCTGGCTCGACTTCATCACGCGGCGCCTCGTCGCTTCGGGCCGGCTGGCGGGCCTGATCGAAGGGGACGGGCTCCGCGGCATGACCTCGAATCCCACGATCTTCGAGAAGGCGATCAGCGGCAGCGAGGACTACGACGAGGACATCCGCCGGCTGGCCGCCGACGGCGCCACTCCCGCCCGGATCTTCGAGAAGCTGGCGGTGACGGACGTGCGTTCTGCCTGCGACCTCTTCCGGCCGCTCTACGACGCGACGGGCGGCGCGGACGGCCTCGTGTCCCTCGAGGTGAATCCCGAGCTCGCACACGACACCGAGGGCACGGCCGCCGAGGCCGCGCGCCTCTGGTCCGCGGTCGACCGGCCCAACGCGATGATCAAGATTCCCGGCACGCGGGCCGGGCTCGGGGCCATTTCCGGCGCGATCGCCGACGGGATCAACGTGAACGTCACCCTGCTCTTCAGCGTCGCCCGGTACGCCGAGGTCATCGCCGCCTTCCAGGAGGGTCTCGACCGGCGTGCGGCAAGCGGACAGCCGGTCGCGCGGATCGCGTCGGTGGCGAGCTTCTTCGTGAGCCGGGTCGACGGGCAGGTCGATCCGCGGCTCGATCAGCGCACTCCGGCATCGTCCGTCCGCGGCCGGGCGGCCATCGCCAATGCAGCGGAGGCGTACGGACTCTTCGGGCGGTCGCTCGCCTCACCCGCGTGGCAGCGGCTCGCGAAACTGGGGGCCCGGCCGCAGCGGCCGCTCTGGGCCTCCACCAGCACCAAGGATCCCGCCTACCCCGACACGTACTACGTGGACGCGCTGATCGCGCCGGACACGGTGAACACGCTGCCGCCCGACACGCTCGACGCGTACCGCGATCACGGCCGCCCCGAGGTGCGCCTGCCGGCGGCGCAGCAGGACGCGCCGGGCGTGCTGCGGGCGCTTCGCGAGGCGGGCATCGATCTGGACCAGGTGACGGCGTGGCTGGAGGACGACGGCGTCGCCAAGTTCGCCGCGTCCTACCGCCAGCTGCTGGCGGGAATCGAGGCGAAGGCGCACGCCCTCGCGCTGGGTTAGCGCGAGGGGCGGGCGCTCGTCGTGTCGGGCTTCCTCTCCTTCGGCTGACGATCCGGCGGGAGCCGGGTCCAGAGCACGATGGCGCCGCACGAGGCGCCGAACTCGAGCTCGGGCGGGGTTTCGGAAGGCCCGGAGTAGATCTCGATGGCCTCGAGGTCGCGCGGCGGCGTCATCCAGACGGCCGCCGGATCGGTCGGAATACCATCCATGAAATACGCGGGCCCGCAATTCCGGCTCGAGCGGACGGAATAGACGCGGCAGACTATGCCGCGGCATTCCACCCTGATGCCCGGCACCATCCGCATGAGGTCGGCGATGGATCCGGGGTTGCGCTTCTCGATGTCCTGGCGGGTGAAGTAGCGACCCCGACCCGAGGCGCGTCTCCTCAGGAAGTCCGCCGTCCCGCGCACCGGCTGGTGCACCTCGAGCGTGGGCAGGGTGACGGCTTCCGGCTGCGCCTCGAAGATGATCTCCACCATCTCGAGCGGCTTCACCTCGATGGGGGCGAGGAGGGTGGCGTAGCCGATCGCCGCCGCCTGGATGACGTACTTGCCGGGCACCAGTCCGTGAAAGGCGAATTCACCGTTGCTGTTGCTGTTGACGCGAAAATCCGTGCCCACGATGAGGATCCGGGCTCCCTCGAGCCGGACCCCTCCGCGGCCCGCCGCCCGGATGGTGCCCGAGATCGAGCCGAGTCGCTGAGCCTCGAGGTCGCGGCTCGGCAGCGCGGCCAGGAGGCCGGTGAGACAGAGTAACGAAACGCGGATGAACGGGTTGGGAGCCATGTCCCACCCCCTGAGGAAAGTCGAGAGGCGCCGGGCGGATTCGAACCGCCGAATGGAGGTTTTGCAGACCTCTGCCTTACCACTTGGCGACGGCGCCGGGGCCCGGAAAGTTACCCGGCTTCACCAACCCGCGGAATCCTGACCCCATCAGGCCGCTGCCGCGACCTCCCGCTCTCTCCAGAGCGCATAGATCGCGGGGATCACGAGCAGGGTGAGGACCGTGCTGCTCACCATGCCCCCGATCATCGGCGCGGCGATCCGCTTCATCACGCTGGCCCCGGTGCCTCCCGACCACATGATCGGGAAGAGGCCCGCCATGATGGCCATCACGGTCATGAGCTTCGGCCGGACCCGGTCGACCGCGCCTTCCATCACCGCGTCGTAGAGGTGCGTGAGGGTCGGCGTCCCGCCCGCCTTCGACCGTGCCGCCGCCCAGGCGTGGCACGGTGCTGCGTGGCACGACTAGGTAGCCGGCGTCAGGCTCGAGGCGGGGGAGATTCGGGGCGGGTCGTGAAATCGCTCACGGGAACTGCTGCCGCCAGATCCGCTTCCCGATGGGTCGGGATCACCGACACCACCAGGCTCGTGAACGGCAGCGCCGTGCCGAAGGCGCAGGCAGCCGTGTCGAGACAGGGTGTCGGCGTGGCAGGGGCGCGCTCGCCGGGGGACTCGGGGGTCTCACAGTCTTCGCCCGTGGTGATCCGCCGGGGCCGGCTGCTGATGGGCGTCCGCGCACACCGGCTGTGCCGCGAGCGACGGATACGCGGCAGCCGGCAACCTTTGGGCCTGGGAGGGAAACTCCTCAGGAGGGAGACGACACCGGGAGGGCGGGAGTCTCCCGCCACACCCGGTCGGCCTCGTGGAGGGATATCTCCAAGTCCTCCAAAGAGATCTGACCTCCCTGGTACCGGGCCAGGTCCACCCTCAGCCGCTCGAGCGCCCCCATGACCCGGGCCCGTTCGACGGTGCTGTCGGGGAGCTGCCGCAGCTCCTCGACCCGGCACCAGAGGCATTCGGCCACCACGGGCAGCTCCTTCACCCGGTTGCGGATGGCCTCCGGGAGGCGCTCGTAGAGCCCGGTCGCCTCCGCTCCAACAAGCAGCTCGGCCGGCGCGGTCGCCGGGGCTGGAGGGGTCGGTACCGCGGCCTGGACGCCGATAGCGGCCAGGCGGAAAATGCCGCGGCCCAGCGGGCCGACGATGTACCGCAGCCAGTCCTCCCTCGTCGTCGCGAGGTCACCGGAATCGCGCCGGCCGGAGACCGTGCTCGATTCCTCGGCGAGCAGCCGGGCCTCCAGCACGGCGGCGTGCCGCACGTCGTCGAACGTGAACCCCGAGCGGAGCGCGCGGCGGGCCGAGCGGAACAGGAAGAGGAGCGGCCAGAGCGCGAACGCGAGCAGCAGGACCGTTCCCGTCACGCGCGACCAGGGATCCGGAGGGATCTCCACCCATCGGCCGAACCAGACGATGAGCGCGATCGCCATGAGCCACCCGATCGCGAGGCTGCGAGCCTGCCGGAAGAAGTGGCGAATCGGCGGCGGGACCTCACGCGCGGAGAGTCCCGTGGCGCCGAGCGCTTCCGCGAGCTGCTCGGCCGTGGCGATGCGCTCTCCCGGATTCTTCAGCAGGCAGCGGTCCACCGCCTCGGCGAGGGGGCGCGGGAGATCCGGCCGGACCTCGACCAGCTTCGGCGGCGGCTCGGTGAGATGCTTGGAGACGAGCGCCAGCGGGCTCGCGCCCTCGAACGGCTCGCGGCTGGTGAGGGCGAAGAACGCGGTCGCGCCGAGGGAATAGAGATCGCTCCGGCCGTCGACCGCTTCGCCCGACGCCTGCTCGGGGCTCACGAACTGCGGCGTGCCCACGATCTCCCCCTCGCCGTCCCGGCGCGGAATGCCGGTCGCGAGCGCGATCCCGAAATCCGCGACCATGGCGCGGCCGGACGCCTGCTCCAGCAGAATGTTGTCCGGCTTCACGTCGCGATGGATCACGCCGATGCTGTGGGCGTAGCCGAGCGCCCACGCGACTTCCTGGAGGATCCGGACCGCCTGCGGGGCGGGCAGCGGTCCGGCGCGCTGGACGCGCTGCGCGAGCGTCTCGCCGCGTACGTACGCCATCACGAAGAAGACGGCCGACTCGTGCTCCTCGACCGAGAAGATCGTGACGATGTTGGGGTGCGACAGTCGCGCGGCCAGCCGCGCTTCCCGGAGGAAGCGTTCGCGCAGCTCGGGGCGGAGCGCGAAGGAGGGCGGCAGCAGCTTGATCGCCACGGCGCGGTCGAGGGCGACGTCGCGCGCGAGGAAGACGATCCCCATCCCGCCCCGGCCAATCTCCCGCTCGAGCGAGTATCGGCCGGCGACCGCGGACTGGAGCTGGAGGAACTCGGGGGAGTAGGGCTGATCCGTCACGAGGAAGGGTTGTCGGGCGGCCGGCGCCCGGGACCGCCCCGGGTCCATACGACGATCACCCCGCAGCGAGCGAGCTTCGGGTCGCGCACCAGCTCGAACGGTGCCTCGGCGAGGCCGTTGTAGATCTCGACGCCCTCGACTTCTTCGGGTCGCACGGCAAGCAGGACGCGCACGTCGGTGCCCGCGCCGTCCAGGACCACCTGAGGTCCGGGGCAACCGACGGGCGCCCGGACCATCCGGGGAAGACACTGCGACATCCGGCAGCGCACCTCGATGCCGGTCGCCATCCGGAGAACGTCGACGAAGGTCGGCGCGTTCCGTGCCTCGATCATCTCCCGGGTGATGACCTGCCCCGTCAGGCGGGCCGCCGCGAGGCGGCGCGTCACCTCGTCGGTCCGGGCATTCGGGCGAGGACCGGCCTCGTCGACCCGAAGATCCGGCAGGATCATTCCCTCAACCCGGCCGACGGTGAGCTCCACCAGGAGGCGCTCGGCCCGGGCCAGCTCGAGCGGGGTGGCCCGCAGCGTGTCGGTCTCGAACGAGGCCTCGATCAGGTACCGGCCGGCGCGGAGCTTCTCGAACCGGAACCGCCCCGCCTTGTCGGAATCCGTCGCGAAAGTGGTGTCGAACTGAAGCCCTTCGCCGTCGATCCGCCGGCGGAGCAGGACCCGCACGCCCCCGACGGGCTCCAGGGTGCGGGCGGAGACCACCGTGCCGAGAATGGACGCCTTCGCATCCTGCCCATGCCCCGGGCCGCCCCCGAGGAGGGTAAAGAGCGTGACGGCCAGTATCGGGGCGGAGATCATGAGCAGACGCGGTCAGGACTCGTCTCGAAGATCCCCCTGACCCGGCCGCAAGGCAATGGCGCGACTTGGCTCAAAGGCTCGGGCCGATAAAGATCGCGTTGGCGAAGATCGGGAGGAGGCCTCGCCAGAGGTCCCGGAAGTTGGGATCGCCCGCGAACGCGATCACCCGCCCGGAGCCCACGCTCTCGGTCCAGAGCCAGGGGGATTCCGAAAGTCGCGCGGGGATCTCGGGCCAGAGATAGCCGGCCAGCCTGACACGCTCGGCCCGCGCAAAGCGCACCACCGCCTCGCCGGCGCGCAGGTTCCTCGGGACCGTGTAGATGAGCGAGCCGCTCACGGGGACGGCGAACTCGCTGGCCCCGAGACCCGCGAGAAGGGGCGACAGGGTGTCGGCCGTCACGCGGGCCATGGCGCCGGGAACGCCTCCCGACAGCGGCGCCCCGCCGGTGCTGTCGGCGCGGATGGTGTCCTGCCGGGCCCGGAGCCGGGACAGGCCCAGCCGCTCCGTGGCGAGCCATCCGGTCGCACCATCGAGCGTGACCAGCACGCCGCCCGCGCGCACCCAGGCGGTGAGCTGAGCTCGGCCCGCATCCCCCAGCACCCGGTCCAGCGCCGCGGCTCCCGCGCTCGGCACCACGAGCACGTCGAAGCCGCGCAGGACGTCGCCGCCCAGCGCGTCCACGCCGATCGGCGTCACCGGATAGCGGAGCCGCTGGTCGAAGGCGTACCAGGCGAAGCCGAACGAGTTACCCGACACCGGATCGCCGCCGAGCAGCGCGACGCGCGGGGCCTTCACGAAGCCGACGCTGTTGCTGCCGAGGTCGGTGCCCTCGTCCACGGCGGCGGAGGCGAGCGGGACGATCCGGGCCCCGCTCGCGGCGGCGGCCCGGCTCACCGCCTGGTGGACCGAGGGGGCGTTCGGCTCGACCCGCACCAGGAACGCCCCGCGGGGGAACCGCTCTCCACCGGCGCGGAAGGACCGGGGAGCCAGCCAGACCTTCACGCTGTCCGCGAGCAGCGCGGCCAGCATGCGGATCGCGGCCTCGGACCCCGGCTCGAACGCGTAGGCATAACCCGCTTGCCGGAGCGACGACGGGGGCGACGTGATCCAGGTGACCGCCTGCAGCGGGGCGACGGGCGCGGCGAGCGCCCAGGCGCGCACCCGGAACGTGTACGGCAGCGACCACGCGGTGATGTCGTAGAAGCGGCTCGGCTGGGCGGTGCGGCGGCTCTCGAGCTCTTCGCGGACGAAGCTCGAATCGAGCTGGGCATCGGGCTCGAGCAGCGCCCGCGCGAGCCGCCCCTGCGGCTGGGCAAGGTCGACGATGTAGGTGCCGGCGGCGAGGCGTGCCGGGCGCGCCTGGGTGTCGCCGTACTCGACGGCGGGAGTGGTTGCGGCCGCGGCGAGCCGCTGCACCGCGATCCCGTTCGCGGCGAGGAGCTGCACCAGCGAATCGGCCCGGCCGGAGGCGTCGCGTTCCAGTGCGATCATGCGGAGCGGCGGCCGCGCCGCCTCGGCAACCGCGCTCCGCCGGAACTCGAGGTAATCGCGCACCCGGTCGTGCCGGCGGCGCGCCGTCGTGAGGAGGGTGGCCCAGGCGGCCGTGTAGTGATGGTGGGCGGCCTCGTGAAGGGTGAGCACGGTGCCGTCCTCGCGGCGGATCGCCCCGCCCCCGCTCGACGCTTCCTCGTACGTCATGCCGACGGCGCCGGTGAGGATCGGCCAGGACACGCCGTAGCCCGGGTAGAACTCGTCGTAGCCCTCGCGGCGGAAGTAGGACCATCCGTGCGCATCGAACGCGGCCGCGTTCGCGGCGGCGAAGATGTCCCACCATTTCCGGATCGAGTCGTGAACGTTCTTGTTCACCGGCTCCATCGGCGGGGCGAAGAAGTACGTGGAGTTGGAGCCCATCTCGTGGAGATCCACGGCCACGTGCGGACCCCACCGGAGAAACGTCGACACCCGCGCCCGGGACTCGGGATGGGACAGGATGAACCAGTCGCGGTTGAGGTCGAAGTGGTAATGACTGGTCCGCGGGCCCGGCCAGCTTCCCCGATGCACCAGCGCCGCGGGGTCGATCGGGATCGCGAGGGAGCCGCGACGCCGCATGACGTCCTGCACGTGGCGCTCGTGCCCGTCGGGATTCTGGAGGGGGTCGATCAGGACGACCACACTGTCCAGGATCAGGCGTGTCTCCGCGTCCCGGCCCGCGGCGAGCTGATAAAGCAGCGCGAGAGCCGCCTCCGTCCCCGAGGCCTCACCCCCGTGGACGGTGAACCCGAGCCAGGCGACCGCCGGCAGCCGTCGGGAGATCTGCTCGAGGTCGGCGGCACTTCCGCCCGCCTCGGCGAGCCGCCGGGCCTCGGCCTGGATCTCCGGCAGCCGCCGCCGGTTCGCCTCGCTCGACAGCACCGCGACGAAGACCTCGCGGCCCTCGAAGGTCGCGCCGACCGTATCCACCCGGATTCGTCCGCTCGTGGCTGCAAGCCGTTCCAGGTACCGCGCGATCAGGTGATGAGGGGTGAAGCGCTCGCCGATGTCGTGGCCGAGGACCCGCCGCGGCGCGGGGACCGCCGAATCGAATGCGCCGGCGGCGTTGTAGGGATGCTGCGCGGCCAGCGAGGCGCACGGATGCGCGAGCACGAGCGCGGCGAGGAGACGGCGCACGGGGAATCCTCCGATGATGCGCGAGCGCTACGGACCGACGACCCGCACGCTGTCGATGAAATAGCGCGTGTCGCCGAAACAGGTGGTGGGAATGCCCTGGTGCTCCTGGTAGTAGAGCACGACCCGCCGGCCGATGGCGGTCGAGAGCTGCCGGGCGGCGACGTCCTTGCGGACCGAGAAAGACCAGATCGTCGGGGCCACACCCGGCTGGGTCGTCATCGCGAGCTCGCCCTCCCAGGTCTTACAGATCCACCCGCGCCGGGAGAGCTTCTGCAACACCCCCGATCGCTGACCCTCGGAATAGCTCCACGTGAGCGTGACCAGGGTGTAGCAGGTGAAGAGCAGCACCGGGGTGAGCAGCGCGACCGCGAGCCAGAGCTTCCACCGCCTCCACCAGCGCTTCCCGGGCGGAGGAGTGTCGGCTTCGACCGGGGCGTCCGGCGGGGGGACCTCATCCGGCTTCGAGGGGGGCTCCGACATGGCCAGGAAGGTAGGTCGCGACCGGCGCGCGCGGAACGGCTACTGGTCGAGGCGCCCGCTCGACGAGAAGGCGAAGCCCTTGGCGATCACCAGGACCCACCCGCCCGGCTGTGCGTCGTTGCCTCCCCGGTACGCGAAGTCGACTCGGTTGGACTCGATGTCCGTCGACCGGGTGAACCCGAACCGGAATCCCACCCCCGCGTCCCACCCGGTGCGTCTCGGCGTCCCCCGGTACCAGGCGCCGCCGTAGTCGGCGAACGCGGCGATGCCGACCGCGGAGAGCTTGAGGAAATCCTCGGCGAGGGTGTAGCGGTACTCGGCGGTCGTGAAGAAGGCCCGGTCGCCGGTGAAGGCGTGCTGCCGGAAGCCGCGGGGACCGATCCCGAGTCCGAGGTCGAACTCCGCCCCGGGAGCGGGTCGCTCCTGCCATCCGGTGCCCGCGTGAAAGACGGCGAGGTGGCGGCGCGCGGGAAGCACGAACGCCGTGGCGGAGAGGTGGACGGAGCCCGAGTCGAGGCCCGCGGACGTGAACCGTCCGCTCCCCGTGAAGCCCAGCTGCACGAATCGGGTCGGAGTCCCGAAGCCGGTCCGGGCGACGAGGTGCGGCACGATCCCGTCGTCGTCGTAGCCGAAGAGCTTCGGCGACGCGACCATGCCCGCCTGAATCAGCGTGCTGACGTCGACATCCTCGACCCGCCCGAATCCCTCGAGGCCCCGGGAGACGAGGAAGCGGGCGCGGCGCCACTGCAGGAACCCGCCCACGGCGCCGGTGACGGTATGCGCGAGCGTGTCCACCCGGGATTCCACCGCATAGTCGTCGCGCCGGATCTGGGCGGTGACCCCTACCCTCAAGTATCCCGCCGGCGACGCGCGCAGGGCCAACGCGGCGGCGCCGTAGCCGAGCGAGTAGCGGCGCTGGAGCGTGTCGCCCGCGACGTCCGAGCCGTCGAAGAAGCGGAGGATCCGCTCCTCGCGATCTTCCCCGTCGACCCGCCAGCTCGACCGGGTGCCGAGCGAGAAGAACGGCTTGGAGAGGCCCGCATAGAGCTGACGTCCGTCGCTTCGGTCCACGTATTGGGCGGCGAGGCCGACCCGTCCTGCCAGCAGCCGGCTCTGCCGGAAGCTCATCGTCACGCTCGAGCGGTCCGGCGTCTTCTGGTAGCGGGCGCCGATCAAGGTCGCCGTTCCCAGGAAATTCCGCTCCTCGATCGAGACGGTGTAGATGATGCTGGAGCCGGTGCTCCGGAACCGGATGTCGGGGCGGGTGCTCCAGCCGTCGGCCGTGGTCACCCGAAGAACGAGGCCGGTATCCCGGCGAATGGAGTCCACCGACACCCAGCGGAAGATGCCGAGCGACCGGAGATTGCGGGCCGTCTCCGCGGCGGCGAGCGAATCGTACGGAGCGCCCGCGCTGAGCAGCAGCTCCCGCCGGACCACGCCCGCGCGGGTGGTCGCGTGGAGGCTGTTGGCCAGCCGGGGCAGGAAGCTGGTCGCTTCCTCGGGTGAGAAGATGTTGAGCCGGCGGATCTCGACGCCCCGCAGAGTGGACGTCGTATCGGGCTGGGTCTGGGCCCGAGCGCAGACGGGAAGGACACCCGCGGTGAGGACCGCCAGCAGCCGGCGCACGGACGGCGTTCTCCCAGCCGCGCGGCTTACGGCAGGCTTTCGAGCAGCTTCCAGAGCTCGATCGCGCTGAAGTCGTGGAATCGGCGGACCAGGTCGGACTCGGTCCATTCCATGAAGATCCAGCCGGTCGAGCGGGTCACCTCCGGTGACACGAAGTGCACGCGGCCGCGGACGGACTGCTGCTCGGGCCGGGTCTCGAGGTAGACCCGCCAGGAGATCTCTCCCCGGGCGAGGTCGCCCAGATGGCGGGCTCCGGGATGCTCCGGCAGGTCCAGCGGAGAGGACGTCATCGCCCCAACATGGTAAGGGTCCGTGGGACGCTCCGAAAGGGGGCGAAAGCTCCGGCCACCCGCTAACTTCCGGGCGCAAATGACCGCCGTGCCCCCGACCACCGCCCCACACTGCGCCGCCTGCGGAGCCCCCGTCACCGGACGTTTCTGTTCGCGGTGCGGCGCGGCCGTCGAGGCCCCGGCCTGCGCGTCCTGCGGGACCCCGCTCTCGCCGGGCGCCCGATTCTGCCACCGCTGCGGCGCGCCCGCTCGTCCCGCCGCCGGTGCCTCGGCCGGCTCCCGGGAACGGGTCGCCTGGATCGTTGCGGCCGCGGCCGTCCTGCTCGCCGTCGCGGCCATCGCGTTCCGGGTCGGGAACACGCGTCCCGCCACGCCGGTCATGGCCAACGCGGGCAACGCCGGCTCGGCCCCCCCGCTGCCGACCCGGGGCCCCGACATCAGCCAGATGTCGCCGCGGGAGCGGTTCGACCGGCTGTACGATCGCATCATGCGCGCCGCGGAGGCGGGCGATTCGGTCACCGTTGCGCAGTTCGCGCCGATGGCGCTGGGCGCATACGACCTCCTGGACCGCTTCGACGCCGACGCCCGGTATCACGCGAGCCTGATCCATCTCACGATCGGGCAGCTCGACGCCGCCCGGGCGCTCGCCGACACGATCGAGACGGAGGCCCCCGGACACCTCTTCGCCGAGCTCATCCGCGGCGAGGTCGCCGAGCGGACCAACGACGCCGACGGGCTCACGCGGAGCTATCGCGCGTTTCTCGCGCGCTACGACGCGGAGCTCCGGACCGGACGGACCGAGTACCAGGAGCATCGCACGCTGCTCGAGGATTTCCGGACGCGCGC
Organism: Gemmatimonadales bacterium; assembly: GCA_050733195.1. Classification (GTDB taxonomy): domain Bacteria; phylum Gemmatimonadota; class Gemmatimonadetes; order Gemmatimonadales; family GWC2-71-9; genus JABFSM01. The sequence goes on along the minus strand of JBOHSH010000014.1, from coordinate 10,876 downwards.
TCGGGCCACGCTGGGAACGAACTGAGCTCTGCATCCAGAACCCAGAACCCAGAACTCAGAACTCAGAACTCCTCATGCCCACCATCCACGTCGCCCACTCTCCCGACTCCGACGACGCGTTCATGTTCTACGCGCTCGCCGAAGGAAAAATCGACACCGGTGACCGCCGGTACGTGCACGAGCTCGCCGACATCGAGACTCTGAATCAGCGGGCCTTGAAGGGAGAGCTCGAGGTTTCGGCGGTCTCGATCCACGCGTACGCCTACCTGGCGGACCGGTACGCGCTCCTGGCGAGCGGGTCTTCCATGGGCGACGGCTACGGCCCGCGGCTCGTGAGCAGCTCACCGGCGCCGGAGGACCCTCGCCGGGCGCTCGCCGGCCGGCTCGTGGCCGTGCCCGGCCTCCGCACGACCGCCTGTCTCGCGCTCCGGCTCTACCAGTCCGACGTGAAGGTCGTGGTCATGCCCTTCGACCGGATCGGCGATGCGGTGACCCGCGGTGAGGTCGAGGTGGGACTCCTCATCCACGAGGGGCAGCTGACCTACGCGCACGACGGCTTCCACCTCTGGGAGGACCTGGGAGCCTGGTGGCTCCGCGACACGGGGCTGCCGCTACCGCTCGGCGGCAACGTGGTGCGACGCGACCTGGGACCCGAGCTGACCCTGGAGGTGGCACGCGATCTCCGGGCGAGCATCGAGTACGGACTGGCGCACCGCGCGCCCGCGCTCGCCCACGCCAGCCGCTTCAACCGCGGGCTTGCGGACGAAGAGGCCGACCGCTTCGTCGGGATGTACGTGAACGAATGGACGGTCGATTACGGGGCGCGGGGGCGGGAGGCCGTGCAGCATCTCCTCGACCGCGCCAGCGAGGCGGGGCTGATTCCCCATCGTGTGACGGTGGAGTTCGTGGGCTAGCTGCTCCCTAGCTCCCTCGCTCTTTCTCTGGTAACGTTCACCCGGTGACCGCCTCAGCTCCCCTGCCAGCCGTTCCCGTCGCCATCCTCGTCGTCGACGACGAGGAAGCGATCCGGAGCGCGCTCAAGCGTTTCCTCGCCGGACAGGGCTACGAGGTGTTCACCGCGGCCACCGGCGGCGAGGCGGTCCAGGCCGTCCAACGCCACAAGCTCGCCTGCGTGCTTCTCGATGTGCGGCTGCCCGACGCGAGCGGGGTCGACCTGGTCGGCCCGATCCTCGAGGCGGAGCCGAGCGTTGCGATTCTCATGCTCACGGCGGTGAACGACGCCCAGAGCGCCGCGCTCGCGATGCATCGGGGCGCGATGGACTACCTCACCAAGCCGGTCGATCTCGCGGACCTGCACCGCGCCATCCAGCGTGCCCTGCGGCGGCGCGAGACCCACATGGAGAGCCAGAAGCTCAACCAGTGGCTCAAGGAGGAGGTCGCCATCCGGACCGCCGAGCTGCGGATGGAGCGGGCGAACCTCGAGCGCATCTCGATCGCGACGCTGGAGACGCTGGTGAACGCGCTCGAGGCGAAGGACCCCTACCTTCGCGGCCACAGCGCCCGCGTCGCCGACCTGTCGGCGACCGTGGCGGCCGAGATCGGCCTGCCGGACGATCAGGTGGAGCTGGTGCGCACCGCGGGCCGGCTCCACGACATCGGCAAGATCGGGATCCGCGAAGAGGTCCTCAACAAGCAGGGACCGCTGACCGACGAGGAGTTCGAGCACGTCAAGCGGCACGTCGTCACCGGGTCCGAGATCCTGGCTCCGCTGAGCCACCTCCGGCACGTGATCGACTATGTCCGCAGCCACCACGAGCGCTGGGATGGCCGGGGCTATCCCGACGGGCTCGCGGGGGAGGCGATCCCGATCGGCGCGCGGATCATCGGCACGGTGGAGATCTACGACGCGCTGACCACCTCACGGCCGTACCAGGAGAAGATGGTGCCCGAGCTGGCCCTCGAGCGGCTCAAGGACCTGGCCGGCAGCGTCATCGATTCGCAGGTGCTCCGGGCGCTCCAGGCGGTCATCGGCCGCCGTGAGGCCCTCATCTTCCTCGACGATCCGCGTGGCTGAGCGCGACCGGCCCCGGATCCTCGTCATCGACGACGATCCGGCCATGGTCACGCTGCTCCGGAGCCTTCTCGACGCCGACGGCTACGACCGCATCGACGTCGCGGCCACCAGCGACGAGGCGCTCGAGCGCAGCGACGCCGCCGATCTGGTGCTCCTCGACCACCAGCTCCCCGACGGCACCGGCCTCGACCTCCTCCCCCGCCTCCTCGCGCGCCCGCACGCGCCATCGGTGATCATGGTGACCGGTGAGGGGAGTGAGGAGCTGGCCGCCGCCTCGCTCCGGCTGGGCGCCGACGATTACGTGGTGAAGGATCAGCGGCTGCGGGAGATGCTGCCGATGGTCGTGGAGCGGACCCGCCGGAACCGGATGCTTCGGGACACGCGCGCCGAGGTGGAGAACGAGCTCCTCCGGGCGGAGCGCCTCGCCGCGGTGGGAGAGATGACGGTGACGCTTCATCACGAGCTCAACAACCCCCTCATGGCGGCGCTCGCCGAAATCGACCTCCTGCTCGCCGAAACGTCGCTGGCCGCCGACACCTTCACCGCGATCGAACGGGTGCGGGAAGCGCTGCTCCGGATGCGCGACATCGTGAAGCGCGCCGGCGAGCTGCGGCGGGCGGACAGCTCGGCGTATCTGGCGGGATTGCGGATGATCGACCTCGCGGCGGGCGACGCGTCGGCCGTGGCGGGACCCGCGCACCGCGGGCGTGGGGTGCTCTGCTGCAGCGATCACGAGCTGGCCCGGGCGGTCGCGCTGCTGCTTCGACATGCCGGCTTCAGCGTCGATCACGCCCCCTCCGCCGACACCGCCCGGATGGAGGCGGAACGGATCGACGTCTCGCTGGTGGTGCTGGCGGTGAGCGGCGTGCCGCCGGATCCCCTCGGCGGGTTCCGGCCCGCGCCGGACCGCCGCTACACCCTCGTCGCGCTGGTCCGCGCCGACCCCGATCCCGCGCGCGCCGCGGGCGCCGACCTCGTGCTCACCCGGCCCTTCGATCCCTCGAGCTTCACCACCGACATCCTGCGCGCGATCGCCGCGCGGTCCGCCGCGGTCCCCGCCGCTCCCCGTCAGGCCTGAGAGGCGAGGCCGGCCGAATCCGGCTCGCCGTCGCCCCGCTTCACCGCCTGGTATCCCATCGCCCGGAGCCGAGCCAGGCGGATCCGGATCGGCGGGTGCGACGAGAAGAGGCGGCTCAGCCCGCTCTCGCTCTCCGCGAACCGCGAATGTCCCGGATCCACGATGCACATGTGCGCCGCTCCCCGCGCGATCGTCCGGGTGGGGCCGTGCTCCTTCGCCAGCTTCTCCAGCGCGCTCGCGAGCGCCAGCGGATTGCGGGTGAGCTGGGATCCCGTGGCGTCGGCGAGGAGCTCGCGCTTCCGGCTCACCGCCATCGAGAGGAGCGAGGACACGATCGGAGCGACGATGAGCGAGATCAGCCAGAGCGCCAGCACGACGAGCGCGAGCGGATTGCCGCCCTTCTTCCCCCCGCGGCTGCGGCCGCCCCCGAAACGGAGGAACTGCCGCATCCCGTCGGAGAGCAGCGCGATCGCGCCGACCAGCGCGGCCAGCAGTGTCATCAGCCGGATGTCGTAGTTCCGGATGTGCGACATCTCGTGCGCCACGACCCCCTGCAGCTCGTCGCGGTCGAGCCGGGCGAGCAGCCCCTCGGTCACGGCGACGTGCGCGGCGAAGGGATCGCGCCCGGTCGCGAACGCGTTGGGGTCGTCATCGGGGATGATCCAGATGCGCGGGACGGGAAGACCGGAGGCGATCGCCATCTCCTCGATCACGTTGCGCAGCCGCTTCTGCTCGGGCGTCGCCGGCTCGACCAGCTCCCAGGCGCCGGCGGCGACCAGTACCCGGCGGGCGCCGTTGCGCCAGGAGGTCCACGCCACGACGAGCGCGAACGTCGTCGCGACGAGCCCGATCCAGGGCACCACGTGGTGGTAGTCCTCCGGCGGGAGGTCGCGGGTGCCGAGATAGAGGGCGAGATCACCCCCGAAGCCGATCCAGGCGAAAAAGAGCAGAAAGCCCGCCACCAGCCAGGCGGACTTTCGCTTGTTGGACTCCTGCTGGGCGAAGAGGTTCTGGTCGCTCACACCCGCGGCTTGTTGAGCGAGAGATCCACCTGCGGCACGGCGCGCTCCCCGGGCTCCTCGATCTGCCAGAGCTCCGCGGGCGACGCCTTCGCCAGCCCGGCCACCAGGCTGGTCGGGAACTGCTGCTGCCGCGTGTTGTACTGCGTGGAGACGTCGTTGTAGAGCTGCCGGGCGAACCCGACCTTGTTCTCCGTGCTCGTGAGCTCTTCCTGAAGCTGGAGCACGTTCTGATTGGCCTTGAGCTCCGGATAGTTCTCGGCGAGGGCGAAGAGCCGCCCGAGGGCCTGCGTCAGCTCCCCTTCGGCCTTGGCCGTCTGGGCCACCCCGGTGGCCGAGACCGCCCGATTGCGCGCGGAGATCACCGCCTCGAGCGTCGAGCGCTCGAACTCCATCGCGCCCTTCACCGTGTTCACCAGATTCGGGATGAGGTCGTGCCGGCGCTTGAGCTGCACATCGATCTGTTTCCAGGCGTTGACCACCTGGTTCTTCAGAGCGATGAGGCTGTTGTAGGCCGAGACGACCCAGAGTACAACGGCCACGATGATCGCGAGCAGCACCCAGCCCATGACAGGCCTCCCGGGAGAGGAAATGAAGCGGGAAACAGTACCCTAACGATGGAGGCGGCGGGCCCCGCACGCAAATGGCGCCCGCCCGCGGAAATCGGGTGACGGCGAAGCCCTTCTGCGCCACGAGCTTGGCCCCATGCGACGAGGGTTCACGCTCGTGGAGGCGCTCTGGGTGCTCGCGGTCGCCGGCGCGCTCGCGTTGTTCCTGGTGCCCGGCGTCGGCGCGCTGGCGGACCGGATCGCCGTGGAGCACGAGGCCGCGCGGGTCCTGGTGGCCCACCGCACTGCGTGGCTCACGGCGCGGAGCCGGCATCGGCTGGCCCTGCTCCGGATCACGTCCGAATCCCTCGCCGTGCGCATCGTGGCATCGGCTGGCGAACCCGACACGACCCTGGTCTGGCTCGCTCCGGGGCCCGCCCTCGCCGGCGTACAGCTGGCCAGCGCGCCCCACACCACCGTGCTCGGTCCCGATGGCGTGGCGATGGGCCTGGCCAACTTCACCCACGTGCTGACTCGGGGAGGCGTGACGCGCCGGGTGGTGGTGTCGCGGCTGGGAAGGGTGAGGGTCCTGCCTTAGAGAGGGAACGCGGAACGGGGAACGGGGGAATGGTCAACCTCCAAACGTCACGTCCAATCGGACGTTGATGTCGGGATGCATCTTGAGCGTGCCGAGAAACTTCGACAGCCCGCCCACCTTATAGTCCTTCACGTTCATCGGCAGCTGGGCGGTCACGCGCACGCCGTCGCCGCCGCGGTGGACGAGCGCGTTGACGCGTTCGGGGCGGGTCACGCCGTGAATGGTGAACTGCCCCACCAGCACGACCTGGGCGCTGTCGCCCCGCTCCCAGACCGGCTCCACGCCGTCGAGCTGGAAGCGGATGGTCGGGTAGATATCCGACTCCATCGACTTGTTGAGATCGCGGTCACGCCGGCCGTTGCCGGTGCGGAACGAGGTCACGGGAGCTTCGACCCAGCCACGCACGTCGGACAGCGCCGCGCCACCCGTCATCCCGCCACGGACGGAGTCGGTCGTTCCGGTGAAGTCACCGAGCGTGGCGCGGGCGTCGAACGCAAGCGTGCCCTTCCGGACCTGGCCGTCGGGCCAGGCCTGAGCAGGAAGGGCAGAGGGTGCGGCCGCCAAGATCGCTGCGACGAGCGGAATCCCTCTACTCAACTCTCCTCGCCACGTGCGGCCGTAGTCTCGAGTCCATATCGCCGAATCTTGGCCAGGAGCGTCGAGCGTGCCAGGCCCAGCAGCTGGGCGGCGCGGCGGCGATTTCCCCGCGTGTGCCGCAGCATCGCGGCGATCTGGCGCCTCTCTACGGCCTCGAGCGGCTCCGGCGTGGCTTCGTCTTCCCCGAGCGCCTCGCGCAGCCGGGCGGTGTCGAGGTCGGGAAGGGTCAGGTCCAGCACCATGAGGTCCGCGCCCCCGTTGCCGACGACCGCGGCGGCCGCGGGACCCTGCACCTCGAGGTGCACGAGGAAGCCCGCGGAGCGGAGCGCGTCCATCACCCGCCGCGCACGCGACGGATCGGCGCTCGCAACCAGAGCCGGACTGGCTTCATGTTCGCCCATGGTTTCCCCCCTGTGCTGAGTAATCTTGCCCGATGGAAAGCCGTTTCGTGGTCGGGGCGGCCGCTCCGGATCTTGCGGCCCTCCCCGACCGGCTTAGGTCCCATCTCCCCGTTCCCCCGTGCACCATTCTTCACTAGGCCCGGAGAGCGGGTCCAGTATCCGTTTTCTGTGCACGAAGTGGAGACGCCCGGGGAGCCATATCCGCACACTGGGGGGTTCTGGGTGCTGAGTTCTGAGTTCTGAGTTCTGGGGTTCTAACGGTGCCTCATTGAGACCCAGAATCCCGAACCCCGAACTCAGAACCCAGAACTCAGAACCTCAAACACCGAGAGGGCCATCCGGCGAGCCCTTCCGCTCTCCCCGCACCGTGTGCCGACCGGAGCCCCAAAGCCAATCCGGCCGACCACCTGTGCGTGCCGAGCGTTCGGCGCGCCGCATGACCCTCTCGGAAATGAGAACGGCCGCGGAGCCTGGGGCTCCCACGGCCGTCCCCCACGTGAACTGGCTGAAGTCGTGGCTTACGCCGCCGTTCTTCTCTCCCTCCGCCACCGTCTGGCTGTTCCGCCTCTCGGGAGGGCGGAGGAAGGCTTCAGCTTTGATCCCCAGGCCGGATGGCCGTCCCACCTGGTTCGCTCACGCCCGCGCTGCGAGTCGGATCGGGTCGCGGACCGACCCTTCGCACTGCACTCCGAGGCGCTAGGTCGGAGTGGGTGGAACACGCGACTGGTCCCACCAGTCTGGGTAGTGTGTTCACCAGGTTCGTCGGTGCTCGGAGGGAGCGAGCCCCCCGATGACCTCCCCTGACGTCCTCCCAGACAGCTTCGCGTTCCGCCGCACCACAAGGGAGCGAGTTCCCGCGACGCGCCACCAATCTACCCATTTGCTCCGAGCGCGCAAGTGCCTGATTTTCTTCGGTTTACGTCACTTCCGAGTGGACGCGATGTGGACGCGTAAGTCGCGCGCGGATCGCGCAGAACGGCACCCCGACACACCCTGTGGAAATGTGAATCCACATGCGAACACGAGTTAGGGACTAGGGACTAGGGACTGGGGCCTGGGGACTAGACACGAGCGCGACGCCGACAAGCGATCGACGCCGCGCAGCCAGCCCCTAGCCCCTAGTCCCCAGTCCCTATCTAACTCTCCAAACCCACCTCGATATACCGGTACGTCTCCTCCAATCCCTCCGCGCCGAAGAGACATCCCGCCGAGCTCGCGGCAAACCAGCCACCGACGAGCAGGCGCTCCGAGTCGATCTGCGAGACGATCGGCGGGAACCAGCGCCGCAAGTGCCGGATCTCGGGAGCGCGCCTGCCCAGGAGCGCCATGAGGGAGCCGCTGCCCGACGTCGCCCGGAGGAAATGCGCGAGCGCGTGGGCGCGCTGGGAGAATTCGACGGCCTTCACGCCGGGCTCGTCGAACAGCACCCGGCCCTCGAAGACCTCCATCGGCGGCGCATCGAGACGGGGACCCAGATACACGAACTGGCGCTTGCCGTCGGGCAGTCGCCGCTCGACGACGGCGGCCGCGGTCTCGGTGGTGAGCCGGGCGGCGTGCAACAGGTCGTCATCGGGAAGGAGGCCGACCGCCCGCGTCCACTCGAGGGCCGCCAGCGCGGTCTCGACCGGACATCCGGTGACGTCGTCGAAGGCCAGCAGGCGGGGAGCCTGGTCCGCCCGGAGGAGCAGGTGGGCGAGCCCTTCGGTGCGGTCGAGAAAGCTCCGAACCGTCAGTGTCCCAGGAGTAGCCATGGTTTCAAGCTAAGGCCCGGGACCGAGTATTGACAAATGCCCTCGCGTGCGGGACCTTCTCGCACAGACGTCCTGCCTGGGGAAACTACCGCCCGCATTTGCGACATCATCGTCTCCACCGCCCGGACTCACAGGTGGGTCGACACCCTTCCGCCGCCCCGCCGATCCGGGTTCTTCCCGAGCCGCTTAGGCTCCCAGCATACGAGGTCGTAGCAATGGCGAAGGGCACTGTGAAGTGGTTCAACGACGCGAAGGGGTTCGGCTTTATCTCGCAGGAGAACGGCAAGGACGTGTTCGTCCACCACACGGCGATCACGATGGATGGATTCCGCACGCTGAGTGAGGGCGACAACGTCGAATTCGAGGTCGTCGACGGCCCGAAGGGTCTGCAGGCGTCGAACGTCAAGAAGGCCTGACCCCCGAATCCTTCACGGCTCAAGCGCCGCCGGGGCGCCGAGGGTAATGACTCTCCCTCGCGCCCCGGCGGCTCGTTTGTGCCTCCTCGTCATGGTCGCGGGTCTGCCGGTTGCCGCGCAGCAGTGGCCTCCGCCCCTCGAGTTCCGGTCGCTTCGCGTCGGACTGCCGGTGTCGGAGCTGCGAGGCGTCGTGCGCACCCTCGGCGGCTCGCTCGCCTGTCGCCCGTCGCGCGATGCGCGGATCGGCGAATGCACCGGCTCGCTCCGCTTCCAGCCCCGCGGGCCGCGGTTCAGCCTGATCGTGGCCGCTGTGCGGGACTCCGCCGCGGTCGTGATCCTCACGGCCCCCGTGCCGCCGGACAGCGTCGCGGCGTGGGTCGAGGCCATCGAGCCGTTTCAGGGAAGGGTGGAGCCGAGGAGCCGGGGCCCGCAGCGAACCTGGCAATGGGTGCGCCGGAGACAGATGCTGCGCGTGATTCAGCGAAGAGAGAACGGGCGCCATGTCGCAACCGTGACCCTCACGGATGGACCACTTCTGGATGGGCTCGGGCGGGAAACGCGGTAGCTAGCGCTTCTTCTTCGCGACCTTGGCGGGCCTCCGCGGGGCCGCCTTGACCTTGCGCGGAGGGGGCGCCTTCGCGACGGGTCGGGAGTTGTGCGAATTCTTCGGCTTCTTCGCCGCGACGACCTTCTTGATCGGGGGATGGTGCTTCTCCCGCTCCGCGGCCCGCTCGGCCCTCCGCTGAACCACGGCGCGAGCCTCGGCCAGCACCCGCTCGCTCTCCTCCTGCCCCATCAGGTTGCGGCGAACCGCGTACTTGAGCATCTCCTCGGCGTCGGACAGATCGAATTCACGCTGCCGAAGGGCCGCGCGAATCAGGTTCACGATGGCATCCGCGACGGGACTCCGGAGGACCTGGGCGATCCCCGGAAGTACTTCCATCAACGAGCTGATCTGCGACCCGCCAAGCTCCGTCACCGCCGGCCCCCCGCTGGGGTAGGAATATTGCCGGCCGCAACGTAGCGAACCCCCCGACGGCACGTCAAGAAACAGGACTGCCAGAGAGGACTGCTGACTTGGCAGGTTACGGGACGGTCAGAGCCCCGCCCGCAGGAAGGTCGAGCCGTACCAGCCGGAGAGGTCGCTTCGTAAGCCGTTGCCGTTCTTCACGTATCCCCAGTCATAACGGCCTTCAGCATGCATGCTGAGCCCGTCGCTCAGCCGGATCCGGAACCCCGAACCGGCCCCAATCCACCGCCCCGAGCCCGACTCGGGATTCGACAGGCGCCCCGCGACCTGGGGCTCGAGGACGAAGCCAGGACTGAGCGGAATGCCGATCGCGAGAGTGCCCCCGGCGAGGTTCTCCTTGTTCGCGACGCTGATCTGCGACGTGTCGCCGGCCGCCCGGTGGAAGTTCCAGAGGGTCAGGGAAATCGTGCTCCCCCCGATCGGAGACACCAGCGCCCCTTCCACGATCAGCCGTCGTCCCGGCTGATACTGACCGGTGCCGGCGCCGCCCGCCCCGAACTGGTCGGTTCCGAAGGAGCTCCAGGTGACCCCCAGCGTGAGCCGTGAGGAGCCGATCAGGCCATCGGCGCCGGCGCGGAGCCGACCCTCCACTCCCGGCTTGTAGGTGATCGGGCCCGCGAGATCCTCGTACGGAGTGAATTTCTCGCTGGCTCTGATGCTCCCGGCGAGACCCAGGCTCCAGTCTCCGGCGGCGATTGCCGTGGCGAGACCGCCTGTGACGGAGAATCCGCTCGCGTAGACCGGGGTCGGAAAGGCGAGGAAGGCCGTCGAGACCGCCCCGATGACCGAGTAGTCCGGAGGTGAGGCCGATTCGGGTCCGGTCGGCAGATTCACTGCGAGCGTGGCAACCACGGCATCCGATCCGAAGACGTACGCGGCCCGGATCTGGGTGTCGGTGATGTTGGAGACCGTGTGACTGGTGCCGTCCCGCCGGACCAGGATGGTGGAAGCCCAGGAGCTTCCGAGGTCCACGGAGAAGCGGCCAAAGGGGAGCGCCACGCCGACGGGCACCGAGATCTGCCGGATGCGGCGAACCGCGGGAAGGAGCTCGAACGACAGCGACCGCGCCTCGACGCCCCCGAAGGCGGCCGCCCGCTCGTCGAGGCTTTGCGCCCGAACCGGTAATGCCGAGGCACCGAGGCCGGCAGCCAGCAGAATCGAGCGAAGCCGCGTCCTCATGGACGCGGAATCACCACGATGACCTCCCCGATCGAGCCGATTCGAGACGGATCGTCCTGGCGCAGGGCCTCGGCCAGACGCGATCGCATCTGGGGGTGGCGGTGCATCTCGAGCCGGAGCTTTCCGGCCAGCGTCGGCGCCACGCCCTGGATGCCGGTGCGAAGCTGAGCCGCCTTGCCCGGCGCACCGGCGGGCGCGCCGGGGGCCGCCGGGCGCCGCCCGCC
>JBOHSH010000013.1:0-6306 GCA_050733195.1 Gemmatimonadales bacterium | reverse complement strand
GAATGATCGGGAGCCTGCTTCTCGAGGCTGCGGATAACGCCCGGGTGCCGGGCGGCTCGGCGCTCGTGGTGGACCGGCACAGGTTCTCGGGCGAGGTCGACGCGCGCCTTCGCGCCCACCCGCTGGTCTCGATCGAGACGGCCGAAGCCACCGCGCTGCCCGCTCCGGGCATCGTCGCCACCGGTCCGCTCACGTCGGATGCGCTCGCGGCGGCGATCGGCGAGCGGCTGGGCACGAGCTCGCTCGCGTTCTACGACGCGATCGCCCCGATCGTAAGCGACGAGTCGCTCGAGCATTCGGTGCTGTACCGGCTGTCGCGCTACGAGAAGGGTGGGGGAGACGACTACCTCAACTCCCCGATGTCGCGCGATGCCTACGAGGCGTTTCTCACCGCGCTCGCCGCCGGCGACCAGTACGAGGGACACGACTTCGACCAGGTCCCCTACTTCGAGGGCTGTCTCCCGATCGAGGAGATGGCCCGGCGCGGCCCCGAGACGCTCCGGTTCGGGCCGATGAAGCCGGTGGGGCTGCCGGATCCTCGCACGGGCCGGGAGCCTCACGCCGTGGTGCAGTTCCGCCGCGAGGATGCCGCGGGGCAGATGTGGAACCTCGTCGGGTTCCAGACCCGGCTCCGCATCCCGGAGCAGCAGAAGGTCTTCCGGATGATTCCCGGGCTCGAGTCCGCGGAGTTCCTCCGCTATGGCAGCATCCACCGGAATGCCTACGTCAACAGTCCCGCGTCGCTCGGCCCCGGGCTCCGCACCCGCGACGATCCCGCGGTCTTCTTCGCGGGACAGATCACCGGTGTCGAGGGCTACACCGAATCGCTCGGCACCGGCATCCTCGCGGGGATCAATCTCCATCGTCATCTCACCGGCCGGCCGCCGGCGGTTCCTCCGCCGACCACCATGCTGGGCGGGCTCCTGCGGTATCTGCGCGACGCCGATCCCCGGCACTTCCAGCCGATGAACGCGAACTTCGGGCTGCTGGATCCGCTCCCGGGCAAGGTGAAGAAGGCGGACAAGCGAGCGGCGTTGGCGGAGCGGGCGCTCGCGGAGATGTCGGCGTGGGTGGGAGCTCTATGACGGGCCGTCTACTCCAGGAGTACCTCACGCACCTGGAGAAGGAACGCGACCAGTCACCCCATACGATCAAGGCCTACCGCCGCGATCTCGAGCGGTTCGCCGAGTTCTGCGACCGCTTCTACGGCGGTGGCTGGACCTGGGTCTCGGTGGACCGCCTGGGAGTGAGAGGCTTCCTCGGCGAGCTCGAGCGGAAGGGGCTCAAGCGACGCTCGGCCGCCCGCGCGCTCTCGTCGCTCCGCTCCTTCTACCGATACCTGCAGACGCACCACGACATCCCCGCTGGCGCAGTGCGGGCGACGCGGAGCCCGAAGATCGAGAAACGGCTTCCCACGCATCTGCGCCGTCCGGAGACCGATGCGCTCCTGGCCCATGCGGAAGCACTGGCGAGGGACGACGACCTGATCGCCCTCCGCGACCTCGCGATGCTCGAGCTCTTCTACTCGAGCGGCCTCAGGCTCTCGGAGCTCCAGGGGCTCGATCTCTCGGCTCTGGACCTGCTGAGCGACCAGGTGCGGGTCAGGGGCAAGGGCCGGAAGGAGCGCATCGTACCCGTGGGCTCGAAGGCGGTCGCGGCGCTCCGGCGCTATCTTCCCGCCCGCGACGCGCTGGTCCGAAAGGCCGGCGCGGACCGCCGGGCGGTGTTCCTGGCGCGGAGCGGCCGGCGCATCTCCGCGGTGTCGATCCAGCGCCGGATGCACCGGCTCTTCGACGGCGTCGCGGCCGAAGGGCAGCGGGTGCACTCGCTCCGGCATACGTTCGCGACGCACCTGATGGACGCCGGCGCCGATCTGCGCGCGGTACAGGAGCTGCTCGGTCACGCGTCGCTCAGCACCACGCAGATCTACACGCACACGAGCGTGGAGAGGTTGAAGGACGTTTACAGGAGGGCGCACCCGAGAGGGGGGTGACGTAAACGGGGAACGGGGAACAGGGAACAGGGAACGGGGAACAGGGAACAGGGAACGGGGAACGGGGAACGGTGAACGGTGAACGGTCAATGACGGCGTTTCACGGCACCACCATCCTCGTCGTCCGTAAGGCCGGGCGCGTCGCGCTGGGCGGCGACGGCCAGGTCAGCATCGGCGACACCGTCGTCAAGGCGACGGCGAACAAGGTTCGCTCGCTCCGGGGCGGGCGGATCCTCGCCGGCTTCGCGGGTGCCGTGGCGGACGCCCTCAATCTCTTCGAGCGATTCGAGGAGAAGCTGGACCGCTATCCGGGTAACCTTCCGCGGGCGGCAGTGGAGCTGGCCAAGGACTGGCGGAGCGACCGGGTGCTGCGGCGGCTCGAGGCGCTGCTCGTCGTCGCCGACCTCGAGCACAGCTTTCTGTTGAGCGGCTCCGGTGAGCTGATCGAGCCGGACGACGGCGTCATGGCGGTCGGCTCCGGGGGCAACTTCGCGCTCGCCGCCGCGCGCGCTCTCCTGCCCGACCCCTCGCTCTCGGCGCGGGAGGTGGTGGAGCGGTCGCTCAACATCGCGGCCGACATCTGCGTGTTCACGAACCGGAACCTCACCATCCTCGACCTGTGAGCACGAAGCCCGCATCGCCCGACGCCCCTCCCGCCGCTCCCCCCGACGTCGGGCCGCTGCCCTGGCTCGAGGAGCTTCCTCCCCGGCAGATCGTGGGCGAGCTGGACCGGTTCATCATCGGGCAGGACGCGGCCAAGCGGGCCATCGCGATCGCGGTGCGGAACCGGTGGCGGCGGAGCCAGGCTCCCGACGAGATCCGGGACGAGATCACTCCGTCCAACATCATCCTGATCGGGCCGACCGGAGTGGGAAAGACCGAGATCGCGCGGCGGCTGGCGCGGCTCGCCGGCGCGCCGTTCGTCAAGGTCGAGGCCTCCAAGTTCACCGAGGTGGGCTACGTCGGCCGGGACGTCGAGTCGATGGTGCGGGACCTGGTCGACGCGGCCATCTCGCTGGTCCGGAACGAACGGGAGGACGAGGTCTATCCGCAGGCGGAGGCCCGCGCGGAGGAGCGGCTGCTGGACCTGCTCCTCCCGCCGCCGCCGGCGCCGCCGAAGCCGCAGGACGGCGAGAGCGCCCAGTCCGTTTTCGTGGTCGGATCGGCCGGCACGACGCGCCGCGAGGAGGCGTCGCCCGAGGAGGAGCGCCGGCGCCGCTCGAAAGAGAAGCTCCGCACCCTCCTCCGCGAGGGGAAGCTCGACGACCGCGAGGTCGAGGTCGAGATCACGCCCCAGAACTATCCGCAGCTCAACGTGCTCCAGCCGCCGGAGGGGATGGAGGGGACCGAGTTCAACTTCACCGAGATGCTGCAGCAGATGATGCCCCGGCCCAAGAAGCGGCGGACGGTGAAGGTGCCCGAGGCGAAGCGGATCCTGATCGACGAGGAGCTCAAGCGGATGGTCGACCAGGACGAGACCGTGAACGAGGCGCTCGACCGGGTCGAGAACCACGGCATCCTGTTCATCGACGAGCTCGACAAGATCGCGGGCGAGCGGAGCACCACCGGACCCGACATCTCGCGCGAGGGCGTGCAGCGCGACCTCCTCCCGATCGTCGAGGGCTCGACGGTCCAGACCCGCTACGGCTACGTCCGCACCGACCACATCCTCTTCATCGCCGCCGGCGCGTTCCACGTCTCCAAGCCGTCGGACCTGATTCCCGAGCTGCAGGGCCGCTTCCCCATCCGGGTGGAGCTCGAGCCGCTGACGGAGCACGACTTCGTCCGGATCCTCACCGAGCCGGAGAACGCGCTCACCAGGCAGTACCGCGCCCTGGTCGCGGCCGAGGGGGCGTCGCTCGAGTTTACCGACGACGGGATCGCCGAGATCGCGCGCGTCGCGGCCATCGCGAACGACCGGATGGAGAACATCGGCGCCCGCCGGCTCCACACCGTGATGTCGACGCTGGTGGAGGAAGTGCTCTTCGAGCTGCCCAACTGGCCGGAGAAGCGGATCGTCTACGACGCCGCAAAGGTTCGGGGTCGGCTGGCGAAAGTGGTGGGAGACGACGACCTCCGGAAATACATCCTCTGACGGCCCCACGCCGGCCCTGAGACGTCAGCGCGGTCCCTCAGCACCACTATGGGAACTTGTCGGTGGTTTGTAGCGCCGCTGGACGAGCGGCTAAGGATTCGCTAGCCATCAGGTCAGAACGTATCTCCAATCCTGTGCCATGCTGCTTGGAACCATAGCCTTCGACGTTCAGCCATCCTCCGCAAGGAAGTGCGCCCAGGGATTAGTACAATCAATTTTGCACAGCTTTGCCAAGCCTGCGTAGAGCATCCGAGCGAATCTCATTGGAGGTACAATGCCTGATCCGCTGACCATCCTTGGCCAGTCGTGGCAGTCGATCGCGATTGGGAGTCTCGCCCTTTGGGCTGTCGTTCACCTTCTGCGGTATCAAGCTGACCGAGTTGCTGCCACAGGCGAAGCGTCCGCCTCCGATCCTGGCCTCCGGGCACAGATTCCCGGAGGATGGCTCGGTTCTTTGCTCTCGCTCCTCGCCTGCATCATCGTGGGTGTGATTCTGGTTGCACTTCAAAAGGGCCGCAACGTAGCGTCCATCAGTCAAGCCGTCTGGCTTGGACTCCTGATAGGAATCATACCTGTTGTCGGTAGTCTACTACTCGCATGGCGCTCCGGGCGAGTCAAGCGCGCCTTTCCCAAGCACGTGGTGCTGCTCGTTGCTGTCGTTGCGACGTCAGTGCTCTTGTACTCGCTCGAGCGATAGGCCCCATGCTCCTGCTACCCTCAGACTGTTCTTGCAAATGTGCCCTACTCGTCGCCCTCCGCGTCCGGAGACTTCCACCGCGAGCCACCAGTCGCGGACCTCGAGCCACTTCTTCGGGACCCGCTCCGCGGCGGGGTGTAACGCGGGACGGTGGCCGGCATGGCCATAAGCTAGGGACTCGGTGGAAGGGTGAGCAACTCGGCACCGGCACGATGACTTCTCCGGCTCTGCGTCGCGAACCGGTTCACCGTGCGCCTCTAGCCTATCGAGTCGGTATCCTGAGGAGAAACAGGGTCACCGCGCCCGCCACACCCAGTAGAACGATCCGCAGCCAGAGCGCGCTCACTACGACCACGCTCACGACGATTGCTGGACAAGATCGCCGGTCCAGACCCGCTGCGGCTACGTCCGCACGGATCACATCCTCTTCATCGCACCCCCGGAGGACATGGCGCCTTCCTGTCTGTAAGGCGGGCCAGCTCGCGCCCCCCGAATGACACGACGACCACGCCCTCCGGCAAGGACAGTGGCAGCCTCCCCGGGGCGTTGCCTGAAGCAGGTGCGATAGCAAGCGTTTTGTCGAAGACCGTCTCGAGAACTTCGATCCGAAGCCGCAAGAGGATGTTCTCGTTGGACTCGACGTCCACACTCGAGCCGCATCCCGCCTTGATCGAAATGGCTCCCTGAGCCACAGGCGTGCGGGCAGGGTCCCGATGCGCGAGGTCCTGCCGCAACCTCAGAGCCGCTTCCTTCACCACTGGATCCGTTTCCGCCCGCGCAATGCGGGCGATGATGTCCTGCACCTCACCTCTTACGGACGTCGCGACGGGCGCTGAATCGTTGCGTCGCGTTCGCGGGGCCGTCGTCATCATCGACTCCGACGCAAGCCCCACGATTCTGGGTTTGACCAGCTCAGCTCGAGATGGGAGGAGGTCGGGTGAGTGATAGGAGAAGAGCAGCCTGAGGGCGCCGAGTCTAGCTTCGGACGATCGCGCCGGATTCTCGGCGACTGCCTTGACCGAGCGATAGAGGCGCACGTCCCGAAGCATCGCCGAGCTGATCACTAGGGGTTCCAGCAATGCCGGTGATGGATCCGGCTGACGCGACCAGACTCTTGCCAATACCTCCGGCCCCGAGTGGCAGTCGACCAGCAATCTGATCTCCCTTTCCGCAGGTGCGCGGGACGCGGTGGCCACGGTCGAAGCGCAGTGAGCCGGCTCCTGAGCAACGGCGGGCGCGCTCGTGAGAAGAACCCCACCCAGGGCGGCCCCGGAGAGCCAGAGTAGGATACGATCGTCGCTATAAGACATTCGTCGCTCCGGGCTCATTGATAGGGGCGTAGTGGGGGAGCGCGAAGATCGATACGTCGCTGTCCCCGCACACCAGCGGGGCCCCAGCTCAACTATTTCGGGTCCGGATCCGGAGCAGGAACCCCGTCACCGCCACCGCCACGCCCAGCAGCAGCACTCGGAGCCAGAGCGCGCTCACAACCACCACGCTCACCCCGATCCCGAGCCAGAC
>JBOHSH010000012.1:0-29568 GCA_050733195.1 Gemmatimonadales bacterium | reverse complement strand
GGCGGTATTCCACGCCGCGCCGCGAGGGGCCGTCAGGGGCGTGCCGACGCGGCGGCCAGCGTGGCCGTCCATTGCCGGTATCCGGAGATCGCGAGGACGAGGAACACCAGGTACTGGGCCGCCGTGGGGTACTCCCCGCGCAGGAGGAAGAACGGGACCGAGAGACAATTCACGCCGATCCAGATCGTCCAGTTCTCCACGTACTTGCGGGCCATCATCCACTGCGCGATCAGGCTCACGACCGCCAGCGCCCCGTCGACGCCGGGGCTCGGATCCGTGGTGTACCGGTCGAGCACGAACGCGAGAATCGCGGTACCCGCCACGGCCGTCATCGCCAGGAGGAGGCCGAGGCGCCGCGGGATCCGCGACACGGTGAGGGCGCCGTGATCCCGGCCGCCGTGCAACCACTCGTACCATCCGTAAAGGGCCACCGCGGCGAAGAAGCCCTGCAGCAGCGTCAGGGCGTACAGGCGCTGGGCGAAGAAGTAGTACGCATAAAGCGAGACGTTCACGAGCGAGGTCGGCCAGCTCCAGACGATCTGCCGCGTGCTCAGGAACACGCTGACGATGCCGAAGCCCGCGGCCACGACCTCGAGCAGGCTCAGAGGTCCTCGTCCCGCCGCTCGTGGCGGCGGGTCTCCGGCGGGCGGGAGGAGGCCATGGCGAGCAGGAGGGCTTCCGGCTCCCGCTCCACGATCAGCATCCCCCGCTGGGTCTCGCGCACGAACCGCTCGAGGATTGCATCGCTGACGGTCCCGAGGAGGGCGCTGAAGTAGTGGTCGATGTTGAGGAGGCCGCAGGGCTGCTCCGCGGGGTCGGTGCTCCAGATCTCGAACAGCTCCTCGAGCCGGGACACCCCTCCAGGGAGCACGAGCATGCCGTCCGCGCGCGACGAAAGCTGGCCGTCGCGCACCGACGCCTCCTCGGCGACGACGAGCTCCGCCAGACCGGGCGGAGGCGGATCCCGGGGGAGATCCTCGCGGGCCACGACGCCCTCGACCCGGCCCCCCCGTGCGATCGCGGCCGTGGCGACGAGACCCGCGAGCCCCGCCGAGCCTCCGGGGTAGACGACCGTGAGCCCGTTGTCCGCGAGCAGCCGGCCGACGTGCGTCGCGGCGTCGGCATAGGAGGGTCGATCGGGCTCTGCAGGCGGTGCAAGAACCCGCACGCGACTCAGCGGCATGGCGCTCAAGATAGCGGCGGCAATCGGCGCCGTCGCGCGTAAAGAAGGTTGCTTCGCCGCTCGATCCTTTGAGAGAACTGGAAGACACGTACATTAGGGGAATCCGAGCGGCCATGGCCCAGCGCCCCGCACCTCCAACCGCAGCCGGCGGCCGCCTGTTTCCCTGGCGGCTGCCGGTGGCGTTCCTGCTGGGCATCGGCGCCATCGTCCTGAACCGCTTCTATCAGCCGGCACTCCTCACCGCGGAGACACCGCCGTTTCTGTTCGGCGGTGCCCTCGTCTTCCTCGCCTTTCTCCTCACCGGCCAGCTCGGCGGGTTGATCGCGGCGACGCTCCAGGCCGGCGCGATCGCCTGGGCCAACATCCAGATCAGCGGCGACCCGATCCTCGGGCTCCTCGGGCTCCTGTATCTGCTCGAGGCGTGGGTGAGCTGGCGGCTCGTGCCCCTGACGGGCAACCTCGTGCTGGCGGTGATGGCCTTCTGGTACGGCGGCGGGTGGCTGCTCGACGTGGGGTTCTTCCTCGCGACCGGCCGCCTGAGCGGTCCGTACGTCACGCTGCTGTTCGTCAAGCAGGTATTCAACGGCATCGCGAACGTGCTCCTCGCGCAGGCGATCGCCGCCGTTCTCCCGAAGGCCTGGCGGCCGCCGGCGGCGGAGACGCCGCAGCCGTTGCGGCGCTTCACCCTCGATCGCCTCCTCCTCCTCGTGCTGCCGCCGGCCGCCCTGCTCGGGCTGCTCTATACGCGCGCCACGCTGCAGGACAGCCTGAGCAGGGCCAAGCTCCGCCAGCAGGCCATGGTGTCGGACATCGCGCTCGAGGTGCGGCAATTCCTCACGAGCCACGAAGGCGAGCTGAGCGTGCTCACCGACCGGGTCCAGGCCATCGTGCTCGCCGGCCGCACGAACGGGGCGGAGGCGCTGCTGCGCGAGTTCGAGGCGCACCGGCCCGAGATCGTTCTCGCGGCGATCGCCGATGCGGGCGGCCGCGTCACGACGATGGCGCCCGACACCTCGGCCGGCGGCACGCCGCTCGCCCGGCCCGCGCTCTCCTCGCGGCAATACTTCCAGGAGCTTCGCCGGGAACGCCTGCCGGTCGTGGCGCCGCTCGCGCCCGGCGACTTCCTGGTCTCCCTGGGCGACTCGACCGGTCCCGTGATCGTGCTGGGTCATCCCATGGTGGACTCGGCGGGGGCGTTCCGGGGCGCCGTCCTGTCGGCGCTCGACGTGGCCGCGCTCCGGCCGCTCGTGTCCGGCTCGGGCGTGGGAGACGGCGCCACGGTCACGCTCCTCGACCGGGCCCGCCGCGTCATCATCTCCAGCGACCCGCGGCTGCCTGCGGGCCTCGAGTTCGGCCAGCTGATGGCGAGCTCGCTGAGCGTCGGGGCGAGCGGCGAGGAGTTCGCGTTCAATGCTCCCACCGGCGCCGCCTCGGCGGCGTGGACGGTGGAGCTGCGCTACGGGATCTACCGGCCGATCGAGTCGGCGAGCTGGGGGGTGGTCGTGGATTTCGGCGCGGCGCGTCTGCATCGCGAGATGCTCCCCGCCCTGCAGAAGGTCATCGCCGTGTTCGCGATCGTGCCGCTCCTCCTGCTCGGCCTGGTCCGGGTGGTAAGCCGGCAGATCTCGAGTCCGCTGCACCTCGTCGGCCGGGCGGCGGAATCCATCGCCCGCGGACGCATGGCGGCGGGCGAGGCCTTGGCACCGTTGGCGGCGAGCCCGGTCGGCGAGATTCGCGACCTCGCCGGCGAGTTCGTGGCGATGGGTGAGGCGCTCGCCGGCCAGGCGGCGGAAAGCCGCCGCCGGGAAGCGGAGAGCGAGGAGCGCTTCCGCCGCACGTTCGAGAATCCCGTCGTCGGCATCCTGCACCTCTCGCCCGACGGTCAGCCGCTCCGGGTGAACGACCGCCTGCTCGAGCTGCTCGCCTACGACCGCGAGGAGATGCTCGTGGTGCCGCTGACCCGGCTCGTGCCCACGCGCTCGATCGCCGACGTGCAGCAGGCCTGGCGGAACGTGGTGACCGGGGCGCGACCCGGCTCCACGCTGACCACGCCGGCCGTGCGGAAAGACGGCCGCACGCTGGAGCTGCAGCTCAACTTCACGCCGGTGCGCGACGAGGACGGACGGCTCAAGTACGTCATCGTGGCGGTGGAAGACCTCACCGAGCGGCGGGCCCTGGAGCATCAGCTGCTGCAGGCGCAGAAGATGGAGGCGATCGGACTCCTCGCGGGCGGCGTGGCCCATGACTTCAACAACCTGCTCACGCCGATCATGGGGTACACGGACATGGCGCTGGAGCAGACCGGCCACGACCCCTCGTTGGCTTCGGATCTCCAGCAGATCCGCGCGGCCGCCGAGCGCGCCCGCGACCTCACGCAGCAGCTGCTGGCCTTCGGGCGGAAGCAGGTGCTCGAGATGCGCCCGGTGCACCTGGGCGAGGTCCTCGAGCAGTTCCGGCGCCTCCTCCGGCCCCTGGTGCGCGAGAACATCGTGCTGACCACCTCGACCGACGCCGATCTGGGGATGGTGCGCGCCGACGTGACCCAGGTCCAGCAGGTGATCATGAACCTCTGTGTGAACGCGGTCGACGCGATGCCCGACGGCGGCCACCTCACGCTCGAGGCGCGAAACCTGGCGATCACGGATCCCGACACGGCCCGGTCGCTCGAGATCGAGCCCGGGCTCTACGTGGCGCTCGTGGTCCGCGATACCGGCCACGGCATGACGCCGGAAGTGCGCGGCCATCTGTTCGAGCCCTTCTTCACCACGAAGGAGCGCGGCAAGGGCACCGGCCTCGGACTCGCCACCGTCTACGGCATCGTCCGCCAGCACGACGGCGCCATCCAGGTGACCTCGGCGCCGGGACGCGGCACCACCTTCACCGTGTTCTTCCCGCGCGTGGAAGCGCGCCAGACGCCCAGGCCGGCGCCCGACGGCGCGACGGATCGGCGTTCGCGGACGCGCGACGAGTGGATCCTCGTCGTGGAGGATGAGCCCGCGGTCCGCCAGCTGCTCAGGACCATCCTGCAGCGGCGCGGCTATCGTGTAATGGAGGCAACGTCCGGCGAGGAGGCCCTGACCCGGCTGGAAGGAATAGACGGCCAGCTGCCCCTGCTCTGTACCGACGTCATCATGCCGGGGATGTCCGGGCGGGAGCTGTTCGACCGCCTCCGCACCCGCTATCCGCGGTTGCGGGCGCTCTTCGTCTCGGGATACACGGGAGAGGCGCTTGGCGCGGCGCGGCGGGGCCTGGAGCCCGGCACGGCATTCCTCCAGAAGCCCTTCGCCCCGGAAGATCTGATCCGTCGCCTCGACCAGCTCCTCGACGAGTCGCGGTAGAGGCCGGCTACTCGTCCGACGGCACGAGCTGCCGGAGGGTGGCGTCGAGCACGTCCGGTTCGGCCCGGTCGTCGCGCCGCGCCTCGGCGAGCGCGTGACGGGTCAGGAACACCGCGTGCCGCTCCGCCGCAGGCACCCGCCGGATCGTCTCCAGCACCTCGCGAAGATCCTCCGGTGAGACGGGCTTCACGAGGTAGGCGAGAAAGCCCGCCTGATTCAGCCGCCGCGCGTCTCCCGGACGCCCGACCGCCGGCAGCATGACCAGGGAAGGACGCTCCACCGCCAGCTCCGCGAGAATCGTCCGGCCGAGCTCTTCGTAACCCGCAACGTCGTGGTCGCTGAAGACCACCACCGAGGCGGGGCGGTCGTCGTCGAGCGCCCCGCGGAGCCATTCGAGCACCGCGTTGCGGTCGCCGAGGCCGGAGACCTCGTAACCGGCCGACTCCGCGATCGCGCTCCACGCGGCACGGGCATCCGCGTCCGCCTCGACCACCAGGAGCCGGGTCGCGACCGGGGAGGGGATCGGGACCGCCGGCCGCGGCGGGAGCGTCGGTCCCTCCGCCTCCGCCCGCTCGAGCGGCAGGGTGGCGTTGAACCGGGTCCCTCCACCGGGGATCGCCTGCGCGACCAGTTCGCCTCCCATCAGCCGGGCCAGCTGCCGCGCGATCGCGAGAGGCAGCCCGCCGTTGCGGGACGGATAGGCGTCCCCCCGCGTGAACGGCTCGAACAGAAACGCCATGAGGTCCGGGGGAATGGCCGCGCCGGTATCCTCGACGATGAGGGCGACGGCTCCGCTCGCGCTTCCCGCCGCCCGGCCCACCTCGACCACGACCTCCCCGGTGTCCGTGCGTCCTACGGCGTCGTTCACGAGCGACGTGAGGATCTGGCGGATCCGCCCGGGATCGCCCTGCACGCGGCGCGGCGCATCGGGGCGCCAGGCGAAGCGCAGGGCCAGGCCCTTCGCCTGAACGGCACCCGAAAGCATCCGGGCGGTGTCCTCGACCATGACGCGGAGATCGAACGGAATCGGCTCGAGGGGGAGGGTGCCGGCCTCGAGCTTCGAGAAATCGCTGACGTCGTTGAGGATGGCGAGCAGCGTCTCCGCCGCGCCGTGGACCGAATCGACGTACGCCCGCTGGGTCGGCAGGAGCGCGCCGGCGCGAAGGAGGCCGGTCAGGCCGAGGATCGCATCGGCGGGCGACTGCATGGCCCGGCTGACCGTCGCCAGGATCTCACCACGGACCAGATTCGTCGATTCCGCCGAAGCCCGGGCCCGGCGAAGCGCCTCCACCTCGACCAGCAGCTCACCGAGCTCCGTGGCGGAACGCTCCAGATTGCGGGCCAGGCGCGCGCGGTCCAGCTCGGCGCTGGCCAGCGCATCGCTCAGACCGTCGAGCGTCTCCTGCCAGCCCGGCGGCAGCCCTTCCGGCGATCCGGGTCCTCCGATCGAGGGCTCGGCGAAGCGGTCCAGCACGATGGCGTCTCCCCGTTGCGGTACGCGGACACACGAGGAGGAGCCCTCCGAAATCGATGCAACGAGAAGGGCGCCTCTGTCTCCCTCGGCCGAGTCTGCATTTCTCAATCCAGCAACGACTTGCAACGGAGATCACCAGCTGAGCAGCATTCCATCGTGACTGGCGATGTATTGCAAACGATCAGTAGTATACGTTAAAACTACTCGCTGCCCAAAGATACCTTTCACGGCCCCAATCAGTTAGCCTCGGGGTGTGCGGGTGCGGGGTCGCTTTCTTCGGGAAATGGGACGCTTGTCATCGACCCGCCGCGTTGACCCGAGTGCAGACTTTCGCAGGGGTCCAGCCTGGTCGCAGCACGCAATTCGAGCGGTGGGATGCAGGAACTACCGGGGTAATCGGACCGGAATTCGTACACGGGTGGACTCCCACTCCAGGCTCAGCGTCCTCCCGCCGGCCTCATCCGGAATGGGCTGGATCAGCAGCCGTTCTCGATAGGGGGTGAGCCGCTCGGACGCCAGGATCGCGCGGCCCAGCTCGCGCGCGCGGATCGCGTCGTCGTACGCCGATTCGATCCCCCATTGCGACGTCGAGGCGTTGACGATGATCTCCCACGTCTCGGGCCCCGGCACGGTGTACAGCGACGCGCGCCCGGCGGGAACGGCGATGCCGGCCACTTCGATAGGCGCGGTGGAGATGATCGTCGTCGGCTCGTTCGCTCCCGTCCGCCAGAGGCGGCCGAACGGAACGGGCGGGCCGCCGAGCATCTTGCGGCCCCGCGCGGCCGGGCGTCCATAGCAGAGCTTCACCCGGGCACCTCCCACATCGAGCCGGAGGGAGGCCATGGGGCTCGCGCGGAGGAGCCACGTCGGCAGGTAGGCCCAGTTGCGCGGGCAGGGAAGTCGGACTGCCACCTGCGGGGCCGGCCGGAGCGAGGTGAGCACGATCGGAGTCACGGCACCGAGCCCGACGATCGCCGCGGCCGCGACGGGGCCGGTGAGCGTGCGCAGGACACGGAACGCCATCCAGAGGAGCCAGACCAGAACCGCGAGCCAGAGCACCGAGAGGGCGAGCAACGCGGTCCCGGTCAGCGTCGGCGCGAGCCGCAGGGCGCCGAGGAGAAACGCGCCGGCCGCCACGGCGGTCCAGCGCGTTCTCCGCGCCGACCTCACCGCCAGCCCATCCGTTCCCGCGTACCGACCACCTGAGCGACGTGATGCTTCCCGTGCCAGGCGTACAGGGCAAGGGCGCGGTCGAGCCGCATCGTCTTCTGCTGCTCCGGATGGAAGAACTCCCGGCGCCAGTCCCGGTCCTGCATCGCCTTGAGGAGCACGACCCAGCGCCGGTGCAGCGATTCGAGGAGCATCAGCGACACGCCGATGGGGGTGCCCGCAGTGTCGGGGAGCTCCGCCCACCGCGCCTCCTCGTAGGGCCTGATCGTCGGCGTCTCCTCGGTGAGCGCGAGCTTGAAGCGGGTATAGGCATTGAGGTGGCTGTCGGGCAGATGATGAACGACCTGCCGGAGCGTCCACCCGCCGGGGCGGTACGGCGTCTCGAGTTGCTCGTCCGTGAGGCCGTGGACGGCGGCGCGAAGCTGAGCCGGCGCCTCCGCGACCTCGGCGATCCAGTCGGCGCGGCGCTCCTCGGTGAGCTCACCCTCGAGCGCGAACGGCCCTATCGGGTACCGCAGATGGGTGGTCATCCGTCCCCCTTCCGTAGTCGCTGACGCGCTCAGTGCGGCGGGACCTGCACCTCGGTCGGCACGAGGACGAGCCGGACCGCGCCCGGCCGCAGCTGCACGGCGCCGTCCGTGGGAATCTGCACCAGGAGGTCGCGGCCGCTTTTGGTGAGCGCCGGATAGCGCTCGCCGATCTTGAGCAGCATCGCGTGCAGCACGACCTCGGGAATGGGGAACCCTCCGACGGTGACGCCGCGCAGCCGGAAGTGCGCGAGCCCCTTGCCCGCCGGCACCTGCACCACCAGGGCCGCGAGGGCGGTCGACGAGTCGACCAGCGCTTCCAGCGGTCCCAGCATCAGGCGCGCCTCGAGCGGAAGATCCTGGATCCGCCCGGAGATGACGATGCCCGTGCTGTCGACGGCCACGAGCATCCCGGAGCTGTCCGGAAGCGGGACCCCGAGCCTGGCCATCAGGTACGAAGCCCAGTCGCCCCCCTCGATCTCCCCCTGGGCCGCCTTGCGGTCGAGGAACACCGAATCGACGACCGCCTGAGCGCGGACGACGCCCGCGCTGGTGATCCGGCCGCTGGCGCCGGGCGCTCGGGGCGAGTCGGTCTGGGCAAGGGCGGCGCCCTGCAGCAGGCCGAGCGCGACCACGGCGGCGAATCCGGCTCTCATGCGGCCTCCGCCGCTTCCGCCGAATCCTCCCGCCAGAGGACCACCGCGAGCAGGATCGCTCCGACCGTCACCCCGACGTCGGCGACGTTGAACGTCCAGAAGCGCGTGTCCCCGATTCCGACGTCGATGAAATCGACCACGCCCCGGGACGAGCGGAGCCGGTCGAGGAGGTTTCCGAGCGCCCCGCCGGCGACGAGCGCGATCGACGCCGCCCGGAGCCGGCCGTGCGGCGCGGTCTGGCGGTAGAGCTTGAGCAGGAGCACCAGCGCGAGCACGGCCGCCAGACTGAACACGAGACGGGAGGCCGGACCGAACGAGAGGCTCATCGCGGCATCGGGATTGTACGCCAGCGTCAGGCGCAGCCACTCGCCGAGCACTGGATGCGGTCCCGGATTCCCGGTCAGCTGTTCCTCCACGATGCGCTTCGTGGAACAGTCGGTCAGGACCAGAACGGCGAGAATCGGCCAGAAGGCACGAGCTTTCCAAGACACCGGCGGCACACTCCCTGAGGGCCCCGGAATATGGGGCCATCGGAGGGGGGTCGGGAGCCGTGCCGGCGGTCGCTCGAGCCGCTAGATCGTCGCCCGGAATGCCGGGGCTTTGCGGTGCTTGGTGCCCTGCTCGAAGGCGTAGGCGAGCCCGATCAGCCTCGCTTCGCTCCACCCCGCTCCGAAGAACGAGACGCCGATCGGCAGCCCGTGGATCGTCCCGCCCGGCACGGTCACGTGGGGATAGCCGGCGACCGCGGCTGGCGCCGAGCAGCCGCCGGTGTAGCGGTCGCCGTTGACGTAGTCGGTGGGCCAGGCGGGACCGGTGGTGATCGCCACGATCGCATCCAGCCGGTGGCGCGCGAGCACGGCGTCGATGCCGAGCGCGCGCGACAGCCGCCGGCAGCTTCCAAAGGCCCGGCGGTAGGCCGGATCGGTGAGCGGCCCCTTCTTCGCGGCGCGCTCGAAGATCTCCTGGCCGAACCAGGGCATCTCGCGCTCGCGCTGCTCGTGATTGAACCGGATGAGATCGTCGAGCGACTGCGCGGCCACTCCCCCCGGACGCCGGGTCGCGAGATACTCGGCGAGCCCTTGCCTGAACTCGTAGAGCAGCACCTCGAACTCCGGGTCGCCCAGGTTGTCGGCATTCGGCACTTCCGCCGGATCGACGATGGTGGCGCCGAGGTGCTTGAGCGCGGCGATCGCCTCCGTGAGGACCGGCTCCACCGTCCCGGGAAGCCCGAAGTGCCGGCGGGCGATGCCGACGCGGGCACCCCTGAGACCGTTCGGAGTGAGCGCCGCGCGATAGTCGCGCTCGGCCCTCGCGCGCATGGGCGCGGTCGCGGGATCGCGCGGCTCGTATCCCTGGATGGCCGCGAGCACCACGGCCGCATCCGCGACGGTCCGGCACATCGGCCCCGCGGTATCCTGCGTCGCCGAGATTGGAATGATGCCGGCCCGGCTCACGAGGCCCACCGTGGGCTTGATCCCCACCAGACCGCAGATGGAGGACGGGCAGACGATCGATCCGTCCGTCTCCGTCCCGATGGTGACCGCGGCGAGGTTCGCCGAGGCCGCCGTGCCCGAGCCCGATGACGAACCGCACGGGTTCCGGTCGAGCACGTACGGGTTGCGGGTCTGCCCTCCCCGAGCGCTCCAGCCGCTCGTCGAGGCGGTGGAGCGGAAGTTGGCCCACTCGCTCAGGTTGGTCTTGCCGAGAAGCACGGCTCCCGCGCGCCGGAGCCGGTCCACGACGTCGCTGTCCCTCGGGGCGCGGCTGCCCTCGAGCGCGAGTGAGCCGGCGGTGCTCTGCATGCGGTCGGCGGTGTCCAGATTGTCTTTCACGAGCACAGGAATCCCGTGCAGCGGACCGCGGGCGCCGCGCTGCCGCCGCTCGGCGTCGAGCTCGTCCGCGAGGCGGAGGGCGTCGGGATTGGTCTCGATGACGCTCCGGAGCGTGGGGCCGCTCCGGTCCAGCGCGTCGATGCGGGAGAGATAGAGCTCCGTGAGACGCCGCGCCGTCCACCTTCCGGCGGTCAGCCCTTCCTGCAACGCTGCCACGTCGAGCTCCAGGAGCTCGAAGCTCTGTGCGGCCTCGGTAGCCGGCGCGAAGGACGGAGCCCCGAGGGCCTCCGCAACCCTCGGTGCGAGCGTGCCGGCGGCGGCGGCGAAGCCGGCGTGGAGAAAGTCGCGGCGTTCCATCGGGGCTCCCGGGAAGGACCCGGGAATGTACTGTCCCGGCCGGTTGCGCCCGCCCCGGGCGGCGGCGATGATCCAGCCGGGTTTCGACGAAAGGATGCGCGGGATGGCGACGCGAACGGTGATCGGCGGCCGGGGAATTCTCATCCGCTTTCTGCTCGCGGTGGTGGTCGTGTTCGCCACCTTCAACCCGTGGGGCGGCTCCTACTATCACTTCGCGATCGCGCCCCTCTTCGCGCCCGGCGGCGGCCTCGGGACCTTCGGCCCGCTCGAGCTCCTGGTGGGCGTGCTGCTCGCGATCGGCTGGGTGATCTGCATCCAGGCGACCCGGCGATCGCTCGGCCTCTGGGGGGTGCTCCTGCTGGTCGTGGTGTTCGGGGCGGTGATCTGGCTGCTGATCGATCAGGGACTGCTCGAACCGCGGGGGAGCCGGGCTCTCGGGACGATCCTGCTCGTCGTCCTGAGCATCATCCTCGCGATCGGCATGTCGTGGTCCCACTTCTCCCAGCGGCTCACGGGCCAGGTCGACACCGACCAGGTGGGGTAGGACACCGCGGGGATCAGCCGCGCCAGCGGCCGGCGCGAACGACGAGGGGCCAGCGCACGAGCCGCGCGCGCGCGCGGTCGCCCCAGAGGGGACCGAGCTCCGCCGCGAGGGCCTCGACCGGATCGGTGCCGTGCGCGCGAAGGTATCGCCCCACCGCCGACCAGGTGCGGATGTAGCCTAAGAGCTCCTCGAGGGTGAGCGCCGCCTCCATCGCGAAGGGGGGCGTCGCCACCTCATCGATCGGCAGCGCGGTCGAGCGGTAGCCCTCCTCCACCAGCTTCCGCTCCATCGGCCAGCAGGGGCCGACCGTCTCCGAGTAGAACCGCAACACCGTCTCGCCGATCGGCGACTCCACTTCGACGATGCCGTAGCTCCAGACGGCCAGGGCGCCGCCCGGCGCGAGCACCCGGCCCACTTCGGTCAGAAACCGGGGGACGTCCAGCCAGTGCAGTGCCTGTGCGACCGTCACCAGGTCGATCGTGCCGCTCCGGATCGGCGCCGCTTCCCCGACGGCGCCGCAATAGGCCACGTGCGGGACCCGTTCGGCGGAGCGGAGCTGGCCCATGCTCCCGTCGGAGCCGACGACCAGCGCGAAGTGCTCCGCCAGCGGCGTGGCGGCCTGTCCGCTCCCGGTGCCGCAGTCCCAGGCCCTCCGGCGCCGGTCCGGAAGGGCGGCGATCCACCTGAACAGCTCACCCGGATAGCGGGGGCGAAACCGCGAGTAGGCGGCCGGATCCCGGGAGAAGTGATCGGGGAATGCCGGAGACCGGCCAGGCTGTCCGGTCGTCACCGACGAGATGCCGCGCCGGCAGCGCGGCTCAGCGAACGGTGATCGTCTGCCGGTAGACGGTCGTTTCGGTGGGAGGGGAGTCGCGAAGGAAATGGACGACCGTGAGCTCGTAGTCGCCTTCGGTGAGTCCCCGGATCGTTCCCTCGTAGTAGTTCTGGGTCGGGAAGGGAAATCCCGTCATGGTCTGGACGGCCTGTACCACGATGTTGAGGCTGCGCGCCTGTTCGACGGTGAGCACCGCGAGGAGGGTGTAGCCGCTGCGTGGCGTCTGAAACACGGCCGAGAGCCGGATGACCCCGTCGCCCCCGATGGCGGCCACGGGTTGCGTCGCTACGCCGAAGAGGACCCGGTGCGAGAATTCGAGTCGTGGGGCCTCGGAGGGGTCGGTGGGAGAGCCGCACGCCAGAGCGACGACGAGACCGGGTAGGGCGAGACGGCTGCGGAGCATCTAATGCATCCCTTAATGACGGCCGGCCCTGAGCACCGGCCGGGCGGCGCTCAGCCGCCGCGTCCTGACGCGGCCGCACGCTTCTTCGACTTGCGCAGCCGCCGCTTGCCGTAGGTCCCCCGGTACACCTTTCCCCGCCGCGACTTGCGATCGTGCTTGCCCATCGTTCCCCCTCATGAGGCCGGTGCTCGGGTGACGTCCGGACCGGGCCGGTGCAGGACATACCGGCCCGTGAATCGGACGGCCGGCTCGCGTTCCTTCCCCTCCCCAATCTCGGCTGTCAGCGCGAGCCGCGCGAGCCCCCGGCGCTGGAGGGTCCTGAGGGCGGTGTCCAGCGCCTCCGCGGCCGGCGCGGCACACCGCGCGATCGCGTCGGAGCGAACCGGAGACAGGTAGCGCACGCTGCTGTCCTGGATCACGACGAGGGCATCCACGCCGCGGGTTTCGAGTGCCGCGACCAGAACCCCCCAGCCGGCCAGGGTGGCGGCCGCGTTGAGGCTCCCGGCGAAGAGGGCGCCCTTGTGGTTCCGGTTGGCGGCGAGTGGCAGCCGGAGCTCGACACCGCTCTCGTCCAGCCGGACCACCTCGATGCCGAGGTGCTGCGTGATGGGGAGCTCCGTCGCGAGCAGCGCCTGCAAGCCGTCCGCGTTCACCGGGTCACCCCGCCGCGCGGCGTCGCTGGCGGCGTGTCAGGGCCGGCGCGGCGACCGGCGCGGAGGAGGCGGGTGCCGGCGTGGTCGACGTCGCCGGAAGGTGCCCGAAGAGATCCTGCCGGACCTCCGGATTCCGGAGCTTCCAGACCACACCGTCGGTGAAGTAGTGGTGGATGTTGAGGAACGCGAGCAGCGACATGCCGGCGATCTCCCCCGGCCGCCGGCCCAGCCAGTCCGCGGCGACGGCCATCGCTCCGGCCGGCACCAGCACGGCCATCACCACCGAGGCGCCGAGCAGCGCGATGACGAAGATGGTCATGTGGCGGGCGACCCGTCTCCGGTCCGCTCCGGCGCGCGCGGTGCGATTCGCTTCGACGCGCAGGGGAAACATGAGGTACTGCACCGCGTGGGCGATCTGCACCCAGAAGATCGCGCGCGGATCCCGCGCCATCGCCGCGTACCACACGAAGATGGCCGCCCAGGCGATGAGCGCGCGGCCGGGCGGCATCCGTCCCGTGCGCGCGTGCATCAGCCCGAATCCGACCAGGCCTCCCGCGAGGGCGAAGGCCGACAGGAGCGTGGCCCCCTGGTAGAGCGGATCGAGTCGCCAGCTCGGAAAGCCGTGGTGGAAGAACCAGATCACGTGCCAGGCGAGCAGGATGTAGAGGCCGCCGCGCACCAGCCGCCGCTCGAGCGCTCCGAACGGCCGCCCGTCCATCCACGCGTACGTCGCCATCATCCCCCACGCCTGCCCGGTGTAGTGCCAGGCGAGATAGCCCCCCTGGACCGTCATCAGGAGGGTGACGTAGAGATCGGTGGTTCGGCTCATGACCACCGCGAAGAGGATGTAGGCGATCAGCAACGCGGGGATGTAGATCGCGGCCCACCGGTGCACCAGAATGCTGGCCTTCGTGCGGTACACCATCCGGTACGACGCCATGAAGTGCGGCATGTTCACGAGCGCTGCGATCCACGCCTGCACGCCCGCGCCGACGAGCACGAGATCGGTTCTCCCGCTCAGGAGGAGGGGAAGCAGCAGAAGCAGCGACAACCCGCCGACGGCGAGTGCGTCGACCAGCGGGGAGATGATGGCGCGGCCCCGGGCGGCTGGGATGGATGCGGAAGGTGTGCTCACGAAGCGTCGTTCGGCTGTCCGGGGAATATCGTCCGGTCCGGCGACCCCGCGCTATCCGCGGCGAGTCGGGTCGAGCAGCCGCTTGAGCATCTGGATCTGCCCGACGTGATAGGCGTCATGGACGAGAATCCCCACCAGCATCTCGCCGTAGGTCCAACGCTTCTTCGTCGCCGCCGGGCGGGCCAGCAGCGAGGGCGGGAAGCTCCGGATCGTCTCGGCGAGCAGCCGGTGCTCGCGGGCGACGAGCGCCCGGTCCTCGGCCCACCGGGACTCGTCCGCAGCCGGGGGCGGCGACGGCCAGTTGGCCGGGCTTCTCGGAAACCGGGGCAGGTCGTCGCGACGAAGCAGGCGGCGCCGGACCGCGTAGTTCCAGTAGGCGATGTGCAGCGCCAGCTCCCAGATGCTGTGGCGGCCCGGAGCCGGCCGCCGGTGCGCCAGCGCCGCGCTCACCCCGCGCAGCGTGCCGATGGGCGTGGGACCGCCGTGCCAGGCCTGGCCGCGAGCGGGCGCGATGATGTGGGCGATGAGAGGCGGCAGCGACCGGATCATGACGCGATCTCCGGCTGGAGCGGGCGGATGGGCACGACGGGTCCGGTCAGCTCGGGCGGCAGCTCGATGGGACCGGCGCTCCGCAGGCCGAACTCGGGCGTGGGTCCGAGCACCATGAAGCGCATCCAGAGCGCTGCTCCATGCCGCTTGAGCCGCGGCGTGAGAAGCGCCCAGAGATCCACGTAGGACATGCCGTCGGGCTTGCCGAACCAGTGCGCGTGCCGCGCCGCCGCGAGCGGGCGTCCGATGCGGAGCGCGTAGACTCCTGCCGCGCCGCCCGCGGCGCCCGCCGCCGCGGCGTCGTGGGGGGGCTTCCGGCTCGCCGACACCGCGCCGGCGTTCAGGACCTCGAGCGCGGCCGAGTCCCTCACCAGGTACCAGTCCTCATAGGCCTCGAGGCCCTCATGGGCCCAGGCCGCGCCGCTGAGCGCGAACCGGTGCGAGCCCTCGAAGCCGTCCGGCGGCGCCGAGGCGAGCGCCGCATGGAACCGCTCCTGCGATCCCTCATACTCCGCGGCGGGGACGCCGGGACGCCGCCAGTGCCAGAAGACGTACGCGAGTGTCACCCGAGCCGTTCTCCCGTGATGTCCGCGGTGGAGGCGGTGAGCCGGCGGGCGCGACGCCGCCGCGCGAGGAGCAGCCAGTATATCCCGGCGTTGATCACCAGCGCGAGGGTGCCGAGCCCGATCTGCCAGCGGCGGTCGAGCCCGGCCGGGTAGAGAATCGCCGTCACGTAGTGCTCGATGAAGCCGCCCTCGTAACCCGCGCCGCCCCCGGCGCGGCGCAGCCGGTTCTCGAGGGGCGTGAGCGGGCAGATCCAGCCGGCGTATTCGATCAGCACTCCCCAGACGACGGCGGGCACGTGGGCCCAGGCGAGCCGCGGCCACCGGAGCACCGCCAGGCCTCCCGCCGCGACGAACAGCAGGAAGGCGAGGTGCACGACCAGCACCAGGTCCGCGAGCACGCTCCAGATCATGCTTCGCGCGCTCCCGCCTCGACCCAGGCCACCCATTCCGGGGGCGGCTCCGGAGTCCGCTCCAGCGCGGCCCGCGCCAGCTCGATCGCGCGCCTGCGGGCCGCCTCCGCACCGGGAAGCCCGTCGGCCTGGTCGATGGCCGCCGCGAGCGCGAGGAGGCGTGCGTAGGCGAAGAGCCGTTCCGGATCGTGCAGCAGGACCGCCACGCTCGCCGGCTCGAGCCGCGCCGTGAGAGCGTGGAGCGGACCCAGCAGCTGCTCCATGGCTTCCTCGACGTGACGCCGCGCCAGCTCGAGGTCGACGGCGCGATTGCCCCGGAGGAGGCGCGCGACCAGCGCGGCCATGTCCTCGATCCACCGGAGCACGATGTCCCGCTGCACGGCGGTCGCTAGGCGGGGGCGTCCGCGCGCGCGGCTTCCGCGGCGGACGGCGCGGCCCGCACCGCCAGCATGGCCGCGAACACCAGCAGCAGGGCGGCGAGCCAGAAGGGCGCGCCCGGCATGTCCAGCCCCCGTGCGGGATCGATGAACGCGGCGAAGGTCAGCGTGAACAGCCCGGGCCCGATCAGCCCGGTGATCCCCATGAGGCTCGTGTTGGCTCCCTGGAGCCGGCCCTGCTCGCCCGGGCCGACCTGCCGGGTGATGAGCCCCTGCAGCGCGGGGCCGAAGAGGCCCATCAGCGCGCCCAGCGGGATCGCGCTCCAGAAGACCGCGCTCGAGGTGGCGGAGCCGTAGACGAAGAAGGCGAGCGCGCCGGCCACGAGACCCGCGATCAGCGTTCGGCGCTCGCCGAACCGCGCGACGACGGCCCGCACCAGCCCCGCCTGCACCAGGACGCTGAAGAGCCCGACGGCCCCCAGCGTGAGGCCGGTGGTGCGGCCGTCCCAGCCGTAACGAAGCCCGGTATAGAGGACGAAGACGCTCGGCAGCGACTGGTGCGCCAGCAGGTAGAGAAAGTTCACCCCGGCCAGCCGGAACAGTCCGGGCCGCGAGCGGAGCAGTGACAGCGCGCCGACCGGATTGGCGCGCGACCACAGGAACGGGCTCCGGTCGGCGCGGGGCAGCGACTCCGGCAGGACGAAGAGACCATAGGTGGCGTTGAGCAGCGTGAGCGCCGACGCCACCCAGAACGGCAGCCTCGGATCCATGTCTCCCAGGAACCCGCCCAGCGCGGGACCCAGCACGAAGCCGAGACCCCAGGCCGCCCCCACGATGCCGAAGCCCGCGGCCCGGCGATCGGGCGGCGTCACATCGGCGATGTACGCCATCGCGGTGGTGAAGCTCGCGCCCGTGATGCCCGAGATCACGCGGCCCACGAAGAGCCAGCCGAGATTCGGCGCGAGCGCCATGAGGACGTAGTCGAGACCGAGCCCGAAGTTCGAGAGGAGGATCACCGGGCGGCGCCCGAACCGGTCGGACAGCGCGCCGAGCGCGGGCGAGCAGAGGAACTGCATGAGCGCCCAGACCGTGCCGAAGAGGCCCAGCATCTCGGCCGCCCGGCCGGTATCACCGCCCAGGAAGCCTTCGATGAGTCGGGGCAGCACGGGAATGATGATGCCGAGCGCGAGAACGTCGAGCACCACCGTGACGAAGATGAACGCGATCGCCGCCGGCCGCGGCTCCGCGCGACCGCGCTCTTCAGCCGGGGCGGGGTCGGAGCTCAGCGGGACCGGGACCGGATCGTGTCCTCCGGCTCCAGCTCGGGCGGAATGACGCGCCGCTTGTGCGGGAACAGCAGGCGGCGCCAGCTCTCCGCGATGCGGGCGTACTCCACGGGGCAGCGTTCCGCCCTGATCGCGGGCAGCCATCGCTCGGCGACGATCTCGGGATAGCGGGCCCGATCCCGCCCGTACACCATGCAGAGGATGTTGTAGTACCGCTGCTGATCGAGCCCGTGCTCGTCGGCGAAGACCAGCTCGTCGGCCTCCTGCCGCCGCGAGTTCTTCGAGAACCACCCGATCGCCCCGAAGGCGAGCGAATCCCCCGCTTCCCCCTGACTCAGCAGCAGAATCGTCGCGAGCTGGTCGACCGCGTCCTCTTCGCGCCCCGTGACCGGGAGCTGGAGGACGTCGATCAGCGCGTGGCCCAGCTCGTGCGTCAGCGCGAAGACGAGAGTGCCGGTGATCAGATGCTCGCCCCCGACTTCATCGGTATAGAGCTCCGCCAGGGTCCCGAACAGCTCGTAGCACAGGGTGACCCGCGCCCGGTCGGGCTCGTAGACGGCGTTGGGCTCCCCGCAGTGTCCGGTGGCGAGCACGATGTCCCGCGGAATCACGAGGGAGTCGTTGAGACGGTCGGCGATCGTGTCGAGGAAGCGATTCCGGACGAGCCCGGCGCGGAAATCGTAATACTCGAGCGTCGCGGGGGCATACTGGGCGACGAACCGCCCCGTCGGCGCAGCCGGTGCGGTATCGGCGGCCGCCGCGGGAGGAACGGGCGGCTTCCCGCCGCAAGCCGCGGCCAGAGCCACGACGCCCAGGAGAAGTCGAAAAACGGT
Organism: Gemmatimonadales bacterium; assembly: GCA_050733195.1. GTDB lineage: Bacteria > Gemmatimonadota > Gemmatimonadetes > Gemmatimonadales > GWC2-71-9 > JABFSM01. Next base: position 11,440 of record JBOHSH010000012.1, on the reverse strand, counting down.
CATCACGGTGCGGCGGCGGTCAAGCTCGTGACAGTGAGTCGAGCGGAACCTGCAGGCGGAAGTTACCCAGCGCCCTCGGCCTCCCACAAACGCCGGGGGCGGCCGGCGCTCAGGGCGCCGGTGCGCGCCAGGGGGCTGGAAGCAGGTCTCGGAGCAGCACCGCGCGGTCGGGGGCGAGCAGAACGCGGGTCTCGGCGTTGCGCGGACTCACCTGCCAGATCAGCTCGCGGCAGCGGCCGCAGGGTGCGGCGATGCCCCGGCTGCCGTTGACCGCGACGATGGTCCGGATCTCCGATTCTCTCGCCTTGAGCATCTCGGCGATCGCCGCATGCTCGGCGCAGAAGCCGAGACTGCACGAGGCATCCACGCAGATCCCGGTGAAGACGTGGCCCCGGGCGGTCACCAGGGCCGCCGCCACGCCGCCCGCCGTGACGTCCTCGCTGGGAGTGAACTTGCCCGACAGGCCCGAAGCGATCGCGATCAGCTCCGCGTCGGTCATCGCGACGCGAGGGACCGCTCAGGCATGGTCCGCGACGGCTACCACTCCGTGCTCGCGCGCGCAATGCGCGCAGCAGTAGAAGGTGCCGTCCGCCTCCATCCCGTGTCCGATGATCCGGATTCCGCAGTGGTCGCAGATCGGGGCGAGCCTGTGGATCGCGCACTCGAACGAATCGAACGTATGCGTCTGACCGGCCGCCACGACTTCGAACGACAGATGGTAGTCGTTGCCGCAGACTTCGCATCGCGCCATGGGTTCCTCCGGGAGTGGGGCCGGTGCCGCCGGTGCGCGGCTTCGGGTACCCATGGAGACGGCTGCCGGATGAGCGCTCGTACAGCCGCTGCCCGAGTGTCGAACTAATACGTGGGCCAGGTGCCCGGCGTCGCCAGCTCGACCGACCGGCCGTCGGGATCCCGGAAGTAGAGGCTCCGGCCGCCGCGCTCCCACGTCACGACGCTCTCCACCACGACATCCAGCTCCCGGAGCACGGCTTCCCACTCGGGGAGTGACGCCTCATCCACCGCGAACGCGACGTGCCCGGTGTCGACGCCGTCGTGCGGAGGGATCGTTCCGCCCGGGGTCACGAGCGGGGTGGTGGTCGCGCCGCGCTGAAAGAGCAGCAGCACGGTGGCGGAGCCGGCGTCGAGCGCCACCATGCGGTCGCTGTCGACCAGCGGGTCGGCCCCGCCGAGCAGCCTCCGGTAGAACCGCGCCGTGTGCGCGAGGTCGTCGCAGTAGAGCACCGTCTCGAGGACGCGCCGGATGACCGGCATGCTCAATCGAAGTGGAGGAGGAGATCGGCGCCGGCGGCGGTCACGCGGAGTCGCGTGAGATCGGGGATCACCCGATCGGCGGCCAGACCCTCGGCGGGATGGGTCGTCGACAGCGCGAGAACCCGCATGCCCGCGGCTCCCGCGGCGGCGATCCCCGGCGGGGCGTCCTCCACGACGAGGCAGCGGCCGGCCTGCTGTCCCAGCCGGCGCGCCGCGAGCAGATAGCCGTCGGGCTCGGGCTTGCCGCGGGAGACGTCCTCGCTGCTCACGAGGACCGGCGGGACCCTGACACCCGCGGTCGCGAGCCGCCGCTCCGCCAGCTCGCGGCCGGCGGAGGTCACGACCGCCCAGCGGTCTTCGGGAAGCGTGCCGGTGACGTCCACTGCGCCGGGCACCGCGACGATGCCCGCGAAGTCCTCGAGCTCCGCGGCGTCGAGCCAGGCCACCTCGTCCGCGAAAGCGAGCGCCGGCGCCATCTCCCGCAGCGTCTCCATGGTTCGCCGCCCATGCGCCGCCCGGATGAGGCCCTCGGCGTCCAGTCCATGCCGACCCGCCCAGCGCCTCCAGGTGCGCTCGACCACCGAGCGGGAGTCGACCAGGACACCGTCCATGTCGAAGAGGACCGCCCCGCACTGCGCCCCGTCAGGCAGCAACCGGCCTCGCCGCCGCCCGCCAGATCGCGAGCTGACCCAGGTGGTACCCGAAATGGCCGGACGCGATGTACGCGACGAAGTCGCCCGCCGTCGGGAACGACGCCCGCGCGGGCTCGTACGGATTCACCACGTTCCGGAGCTCGCTCGGCATCGAGGCGAGGTGCTCGGCCAGATCGCGGTAGATCGCGAGCATCGTTCGCGAGAGCTCGGCCATAGGCGGATAGACCGTGGCGTCGGCCGACGGGCGCGTCCCGGGCGAGAACAGCTCGCGCCAGCTCTTGGGCGCGATCGGCGGCCGGCCGGCCAGTCGGCGCGCGAAATCGCCGGTGATCACCAGGTGGCCCACCAGCCACCCCGCCGTCTTCGTGCCCGGGACGGGCTCCCGCGCGCGATCCTCTTCTTCCAGGGTGGCGAGCGCGGCCTCGGCGAGGTTGGTGAGATGCCGGCACTGCAGGGCGGCGAGTTCCATCACGTGCCTTCCTGTTTCGGTGTGCGGGGACGGGAGATCGGGCTGCCGGCGTGTTACCACGTCCAGCGGAGGCCGACCCGCACCGGGATCCACTGGATCCAGTAGTGGCCGGTGCCGTTGGTGCCCGCGATCCGGATGACCCGGAGATCGGACCCCACGGTAACCCGCCGGAAGATGGCCTGGATGCCGGCCTGGCCGCTGGGATAGGGCGAGCTGAAGTCGTCGCCGAGCGCGAGGGCGGCGCCGATCGGACTCAACAGAACCTCGAAGGCGGGAGCCGGCCGGAAGCCCAGCGTGGCGTAGAGCGTCGCCCAGGTGTCGAGGTCACCCGCCGCGATCCCGCGTCGGAGCGTGATTCCCTCGAACGGTCCGACGGTCAGGGCCGGGCCGAGCTTGATGCCCGGGGCGAGCCGACGAGCGTACCGGATGCCGCCGGCGACCGGCTCGACGTGAACCGCGATCTCGTTGCGCGGCGGAGCCTGGGCCCCGGCGACCCGGCCGCCGAGACCCAGGAGTACGAAAGCCAGCGAGAGGCCGGAGAGGCCGCGCATGCGGCACAATCTTGGCCTCTCCGCCCTCCACCGCCAAGATCAGCGCTTGGCTTCGACCCGCTGCTCCGAATTGAGGAAGACGATCAGCGCGGAGATCTCGGCGTCGCTGAGATCGAGATCGGGCATGTACGGATCGTCCTTACTGCGCCGGGACGGCCCCCCGATCCTGGGGTCGTTCAGGAACTTCGCGAGGTAGTCGGGCTGGTAGCGCCGCCCGGTGAGGTTGGGACCGATCTCGGGCTGGTCGTCGCTCGCGACCACCCGGTGCACATGGCAGCCGACGCAGCCCTTGGCCACGAAGAGCCGCATCCCCCGATCGGCGGGACCGGGTGCGGCCGCCCGCGCCCCGGCGTCGATCGCCCGGATCGGGAGAAGCTTGAGATTGCTCTTCCCGAAGCCGCTCGCGATGGAGACCGTCCAGTCGCCGGCCTGGGGGAGGGTGAACGACGCGACGTATTCCCCCGCCTTTCGCCCTGGGGCGACGGTCGCCCTGGTCTCCTCGCGCCCGGCCCGGGCCAGAACCGTCGGCTTGAGGCCCGTCATCGGGCTCACGCCGTGCTGGCGCACCATGAAGGCGAGGCTCGCGGGACGCCCGGCGACCAGGTGGTCGGGAAGATCGTTGACGGTGATGGTGGCCCACCCGCCAAAGGCCGCCGCCAGGACGGGAAGCGAGGCGAGTGCGAGGATTCCTGCGGTCCTTCGGGTCATGGATCGGGCCCTCCGTGCTGATGCCGGGACTGGGACCTGGAGCCCGGGTCGAGCCCGGGCCCCGACGATGCCGATGGGATGCCGCAGTCGTGGTTCGGGTTTGAAGGGTGGCGCCGGTCCAGGTCAGCTTGCGGCCGAGCGTCGCTCGCTGTTCCGGTGGGCCTGCGTGAAGGCCGGCAGGACGGCGGACTGGGCGATGCAGCCCAGCCCGACGACCGCATAAAGGACTCCGGGCATCCGCGTCAGTTGGCGGGACCCGCCAGCCGACGCTGATCGGCCACCTTGATCGCCTCGACCTTGTTGCTGCCGGCCGAGGGGTGGGTCAGCACGATGGTCACGCTCTCGCCGGGAGCGAGCTGCACTTCCGGCATCTGCAGGAGCACCCGTCCGTCGTCCTTGCTCTTGATGGTGACGGTCGCGGGTCCGGCCGTGACTTCCTTGTAATCGGCGTCGCCGCCCGGCCGCATATCGTTCACGACCGGATCGGTGGCGTCGTTCACCATCACGTCGATATCGCCCGCGCGCGTCGCGGCGTGGACCACGCGGATCCGCGCCTTGCTCCGGTCCGACGGCTCGCCGTCGTCCCGCAGCGTCGCGAGCTCGACGCCCTTGCCGTCGTTGGTCGGGACCGCAATGACGGTGTAGTACTTGCCGTCGAGCACGAGCTCGGTGTTGCGCGCGAGGGGCTCGCCGGCCGGCTGATCCGCCGGCATGGCCTTGAACTCCGGCCGGTTCTGCTCGATCTCGCGATACGGCGTCACGTCCTTGAAGTTCACGTCGTCGAACGCGGCCTGATCCCCGGCCTGCACGTCCATCTTGGGGACGCTCGGCACGGCGTTGACGAAGCGCACCATCGTCAGGTCGTTGGGGTCAGGACGCCCCACGGCGACGTTGGCGGTGTCATCGGCCCGATCGGCTGCCTCGTCGCGGGGCCGCTGGCATCCGAGCCCAGCGGCCACCGCGACCAGCGACAGCAGACCGGCCTTGGTCAAACGCACTCGCATGGTGTTCGGTCTCCGTCGTTCAGTGATTCGATCCTCCCGCCGCTATGGCACCACCCGCCGCCCCTGAATGACCCGGACCAGGAACAGGATGATGGCGGCCACGAGCAGGATGTGGATCAGACCGCCCATGGTGTAGCTGCTGACGAATCCGAGCAGCCAGAGCACGAGCAGGATCACGGCAAGAGTGGTAAGCATGTACTCCTCACGGATGATGGGTTACCAGGCGCGCGTCTCTTCGGCGAACATCTCGTCGAGCTCCTGCTCGACCTCCTGCCGCGCCGCGCCGTACAGCTCCTGAATCCTCCCGACCAGCTGGTCGCGCCGTCCGGCGATGACGTCCAGCTCGTCGTCCGTCAGCTTGCCCCAGCGCTCGCGCACCTTGCCGCGAGCCTGGCGCCAGTTTCCTTCCAGCCAATCGCGATTCATGTGTCCTCCTTCGCTGTCCGGAACGGCGGAGAAGCGCCGGGGCGGTCCGGATCGCCCGCACCTGCCGGCGCCGCGGCGCGAGCTTGCTGCGCCAGCCTCTCGTAATGCGCCCGGATGGCATCGAGGCTCGCCTGGTCGAGGCCTTCCCGATCGATCAGTTCGTTCCGGGCCCCTCGCTCGGCGCGGATCAGCTCGTCCAGCTTGAGCTGAATGGCCGTGGTGTCGCGGTTCTGGGTGTTCTGAATCAGGAACACCATGAGCAGGGTGACGATCGAGGTCGCGGTGTTGATGAGGAGCTGCCACGAATCGCTGAACCCGAACGCGGGGCCGAGCGCCAGCCAGACCAGCATCCCGACGACCCGTCTCCTGACGGAGTGACGGAGCCGGCGCCAGGGTCTCACCCGACGAGCTCATGACCGTCGCAGTCCCATTCATGGCCATCGCCCACCAGCCTCCCCGGCCGATGCGGCTTCCGAAAAACCCGGAAGGCGCGAGGCGCGCTCGACTGGAACGCGTTCGCGCCTTCGACGGACGGAATCCGGTCGGCTCCGTTCGACAAGGCGGCCCGGACTACCGCGCCGGGCCTCGATTTGCTCCCCGCCACCGCTCCTTTCGACTTCCGAGGAGGAGACGAGCCCCCGAATCACCCCCGCACAGTGGCGACCGGAGATCCGACACGGCCCGTGGAGTCCTGCCCGCTCACTCCAGAGCCCGAACCTGGACAGCGGCCACCTGTTCGAGCGCGGCCGGCCGGGTCAGCGCATACCGCTGCTGCAGCAGCGCGAGCAGGAGCTCCTCGTCGTTCCGCGATGCCTCGAGCTCGGCCTCGGTCAGCTCGGGCCACCGGGAAACCGCCTCGGACTTGAACCGCGCCCACGACTCGTCGTCGTACTCGTGCTCGAGGCCTCCCGGGGTCGGCATATGAAGTCCCCGCGAGCGTGGACCGGCTTCCGGGCCGGCTACCGCGACCGGCTACGGCCGCCGCGGGAGCGCGACATGCCGGGCCGCGACTGGCTGCTGCGTCCGCGACGGCTGCGGGAGCGGCTGCCGCTGCGGCCGTTCGTCGTGCCGCGCGATCGCCTGGTGGGCATGATGGAAGCTCCTTTCGGTCACGCCGGCCACGCACCGGCACCAAAGACAAAGGGCGCGGAATCCGGAGGATTCCCACGCCTTCCGCTCGCGGAGCCTGTTCTCCGCTCGCCAAGGGGTCGGAGCGCGTCACACGCGCGCACCGACGGCGTCACGATAGGAATCCGCGGCTGGACGGTCAAGAGGGACGCGGAACGCGACCGTTGACACGAACCCGGCCGATTCCTACCGTACCCGACACAGAGGCGCCGGCAGCGGACGCCGGCGACCGACCTTGGCGGGTGAGGCTCGAGGCTCACCAGTCGGAGGCGCACTCGCGGAGCATCGCGGCGTGCGCCTCGCGGCTTTTGGGAGGGCCCGGACCGGGAGGCTGGAGGACGGACCATGAAGGACGACGTCATCGTCGAGGAGCGGCAGTGGCGACGGGGAGTGGAGATCGTGAGTCACGTGAACCACACCCAGGTCGCGCGCGTGCGCGCCTCGCTCAATCTCGTCATCGAGCCGCTCCGCACCGCCCAGGCCGGATGGCCAAGGCTGGTTGAGACGGATGGGCCGCCGACGCGCCGCCGCTGGCGCATCGTTCGCGGCCGGCGTTCCTCACGCGGCTCGACGGTGATCACGACTGGACAGGAAGGGACTCCATGACGCTGAACACGCTGCAGGACCTGATGGTCGACAACCTCAAGGACCTCTACAACGCGGAGCGCCAGATATTGGGGGCGCTTCCCCGACTGGCGAAAGCCGCGAAGACCCCCGCGCTCAAAGAGGCCCTCGAGAGCCACCGTCGGCAGACCGAGACCCATGTGGCCCGCCTCGAGGAGGTGTTCGGGATCCTCGAGCTTCCCGCCCGAGGGAAGGCGTGTCGCGGCATGGAGGGGCTCATCGCCGAGGGGAAGGAAGTGCTGGGCGCCGACGGGGAAGATCCCGTCAGGGATGCCGGCATCATCGCGGCGGCCCAGAAGGTGGAGCACTACGAGATTGCTGCGTACGGCTCCGCGGCCACGTACGCACAGCTGCTCGGGCAGGAGGACGTGGCCCGACTCCTCGGAGAGACGCTCGACGAGGAGAAAGCGGCCGACGAGAAGCTGAGCGCGCTCGCGGAAGGCGAGGTCAACGATCGGGCGATGCGGGCCGGGGGCGAGTCGGAAGGGGAAACGGAGGACCCGGAGTCCGAGGTCGAGGACACCGGGCGCGCGTCCACCACCACGCGGAAGGCACGCCGGCGCCGCCGCTGACGGCGATCAGGACAGGGGGCCGGAAGATGTCTTCTCGCAGCCGAAGAGCCGGGAGCCCCGGCCCTCATCGCGACCCATCAGTTCACGTCGAGCAGCAGCTCCAGGTGCCGCCGGAGCGTTCCGAGGGCCTTCGAACGGAACGAGCTCTTGGTGTCTTCCAGCACCCGGACCGTCTGCCGCACCGCCTCTCGGAGCTGCAATCCGCGCGGACAGTTGAGGAGCTGGCAGGCGTGCGCGGCCTGCGCTTCCGTGCGCGACAGCGATCGGCCGAGCTGCTCGATGTCCCGCAGCGACCGGACGATGTTCTGCAGGGACAGCTCGAGAAAGGCTTGCGCGGAGGGCGCCGCCTCGCCGGAGGTCCGCTCGGCCACCGCCTCGAGATCGTCGGCCCACTCCCGGAGATCGCGGTCTGCCCGCTGGCCCGGATGAGTCTGGCGGAACCGGGTGATGGCCGCCTCCGACCTGGCGAGCAGCACCGGGAAGTCGACCGGCTTCACGAGGTAGGCGGACACCGCCAGATCGATGGCCGCGATGGACGAGCGTACCGACGGATAGGCGGTCACGATGATCACAGGGGGCCCGTGGCCCTGCTCGGCGATGTCCCGGATCAGCTCGAGCTCCTCGTTGCCCTTCATCTTGAGGTCGCTGACCAGGAGGTCGTACGGCGTCGAATGGACCCGGGCCATCGCTTCGACTCCGTCCACCGCCGTGTCGCACTCGAATCCTTCACGCTTCAGCAGATCGGCGGTCGAGAGCCGGAAGGTCTCCTCGTCGTCGGCGAGAAGGATGTGCCCCCGCTTGCCGCCGTGGGTTTCTGTCGTCATTTCAGCCTCCCCCTCCCCGCGCCCGGCGCGACCTCCAGCCCGTGGGGTGCGATTGCCTGCGAAAATCACGACGGCGCGGGACGATTTACTTGCACCGATCGCCTTCACTCCTCGTCCGAATCCCGCCATGTGGGGCCATGTCCGACTGGGCCGTCCGCACAGTAGGACCACGAACCGACAAGGAGAGACGAGGATGCGTACCAACCTGTTCGGCGCCGCGCTGTCGGCCGGTGTGTTGATGGTGGCGGCGACCTCCACTTGGAACGCCCAGCTCGAGCCGAAGGGCGGCTCGGGCATCCGCGGGATGGCCCGCGTCGAGACGGGCGGACCGGGCCCGATGATGCGAGACACTCCGGTCCGTGACACCACGCCGAAGGACCCGCGGGATACCACCGCGTACGACCCGGCGCGAAGTGCCGTGGCCGACGGGGGCGGCGCAACCGCCTCGGTCTCGATCGAGGGCGCGAAGAGCGGCAAGTCGCTGGCCTGGCACGTGCACCAGGGCAAGTGCAGCGACACGCCTGGGCCGATCGTGGGAGCCGAGACCGCCTATCAGTCGATCACGGTCGACGATCGGGGGAAGGGCTCCTCGAACGCGTCGATCCGCGCTTCGCTCCGGGAGGGGATGGATTATTCCGTCAGCGTGCACGGAGGCCCCAGCAAGACCGACGCGGTGGTCTCCTGCGGTGACCTCCGCTCCGACGCACCCCGGGTCCCTCCGGCGAGGAGCCGGTAGTCCGGGCTGAGGGAGCGGTGGCGGGGCCGCCGCGCGCGAGCGTGGCGGCCCTGTGTCGTTCTACTTGGGCGGGGGGCTCTGCCAGAGGACTTCGATGATCATCCAGCGACCCTGCTCCTTGGCCAGCAACAGGTAGTCGGTGCCCCACCAGGCCGTGAGCTTGGCGCTCGCGGTCTGATCCTGGACGTCGAAGATCTGGATCGCCTTCGGGGCGTTCGGCGGCGCTCCCTCCAGTACCCGTACTTTCGAACCTCGGGCCACACGCTGCGGACCAGCCGCGTCGTATCGCCTTCGTAAAAGCCCTCGACGTAGTCCAGCACCGCAAGGCGCACCGCCTCGCGATCGTCCGTCGCCTGGGCAGTCAGGGCCGGGACCAGGCCGAGCAGCAGCGACAGCGGGATGAGCGCGATTCGCTGGGGGTCTCCCGAGCTCGTGGTCTCCGACCTACGACTCGTCACGGCCTCGGGATTCGCCCGCGCCGGTCAGGCCGGCTGGGCGACCGGGGCCCGCTGGGGGTTCCAGGTATGCCGCTCCGCCCGGCAGAACCGGAGCCACTCGTAGAGCGCGTCGTACACCACGAAGCCGTCCCGCAGGACTTCCTCGTCGTCCCGGTAGCGATGCGAAAGGCCGAGGGAGATGGCGAGCAGGCCGGCGGACTCGGGGGCGAGCTCGAGATGCTCCGTGTCGGCGCCGCGAACGATGGCCGCGAGCTCGTGGAGCGCGGGGTCGTCGAGCTGGTAGGTCCGCAGGAACGCGTCGAAGCTGCAGAGCGGACCGTCGTGGCTCAGGTCGACCCCCTCGACGTCGAAGGGGATGGCGCCGAGGCTCCGGGCTTTCGCGGTCACTTCTCCCGGTGGGACGAACAGGAACTCCGGACTGCGATCGATGAACCGTGCGATGAGCCAGGGACATGCGACCCGGTCGACCTTGGGCCGCTCCCGGGTGATCCATCTCATGGGCGCCTCCCTTCGTTCCGAGCTAGGGCTCGTACCTCCGCTTCTCGAGCAGCACCGCGCCGGTCCGCCCCCCGAGGGTGTACGCGGCGCGGAAGGTGCCTTCCACACCCACGCGCGCACCGGTGCGCGGGGCGCCCGACGTCTGCGTCACCACCGGCAGCGTGCCGGTCCCGTCGTCCAGCTGATACCCGCCGAGTCCCAGGATGCCGACCGATTCCTTCACTTCGCCCTTCACCCGCACGGTCTTCCCCTCGTACTGACCCGGATCGGCGAGGAGCTTGCCGATCTCGGTGGTGCCGCAGTCACGGGCGAGAAGTAGGACGAGTCCGAGTGCCAGGAACCCTCCCCGCTGCCGCCGCGGCCAGCTGATCGCGGCGCTCATTTCACGATCCTCCGATCAGGGTAGCGTCGAGCTGCATCGGGACCCCGGCCAGCGCGCGGGAGACGATACAGTTCTTCTTGGCGTCCTCGGCGAGCTCGCGGAACTTCGGCGCGTCGATGCCGGGTACCCGCCCCCGCGTCACGAGCCGAATGCCCGTGATCGACATGGCCTCCCCCGTTTTGCCGAGCTCGACCGTGGCGCTCGTCTCGATGCTCGTCGGCGGATGGCCCGCCTTGGTAAGCCCGAAGGCGAGGGCCATGGAGAAGCAGCCGGCGTGCGCCGCCCCCAGCAGCTCCTCGGGATTGGTTCCCGGAGCGCCCTCGAAGCGCGTCCCGAACGAATACTGTCCCTCGAAGGCGCCGCTCCCCAGGCGCATGGAGCCCCGGCCCGACTTGAGATCACCCTCCCACCGGGCATCGGCCTTCCGCTCGATCATCCCGCACCTCCTCCCTCATCGTGGGCCGCCGTGGAGATGCCACCAGTCTAGTCCGGCACACGCTTTTCGCCAGAGGCCGGCCCCGGTGACCGGTTCCGGCGCATGACCGATGCCGAGGCAAGCCTGTGCTGTCGGAGTCCGGCCATTCGTCACGAACTCTGGAGGCAACGACCGGACAACAGGAGAAGACCTGATGCTCGAGACCATCGCCGTCATTCTCATCATCCTCTGGCTGCTCGGTATGGTGTCCGGCTTCGCCATCGGGGGGCTGATTCACATCCTCCTCGTCGTGGCCCTCGTCGTCGTCATCCTGCGGCTGCTTCAGGGTCGGCGCGTGGTCTGAGAGGAGCGAGCCATGCCCGAGCGATCCACGACCCGGCGGGCGAGGCGGCAGGCACGGCGGGGGCGTTCCCCGTCGACGCAGGCCGGCGAGTTCGTTCGTGAAGAGATCCATCACGTGCGCGAAGGCCGGCACGGCGCACGCTCGACCAAGCAGGCCATCGCGATCGGCCTCTCGAAGGCCCGCCGCGCCGGCGTGGATCTGAAGGTGCCGAAGCCGGGCAAGGCCTCCGCGCGCACCCGCCGTCAGGCCGCGCGGGACCGCGCCCGCGGGCGGAGCCGGCGGCCTCCCTCGCCCGGCCGCGCCCGTGGCGCCCGAAAGGCGTTGCGCGGAGCCGGCCGGGCCGCGGCCTCGTCGAC
>JBOHSH010000011.1:0-2446 GCA_050733195.1 Gemmatimonadales bacterium | reverse complement strand
CAGCAGCGGCACCCAGAGGACGGTCCAGTGGTAGCTCACCCCGAAGAAGAGCGGGAGGGCCAGGCCCATGACGACCAGGCCGATCGCCATGTCCTTCGTCTGCGCCAGCACGGTGGACAGCGTCAGGACCTCTCGCGGGAAGTAGATCTTCGTGACGAGGTTGATGTTCCCGGTGAGACTCGGCGTGGCAAAGCCGATGGCACCCACGAAAAACGCCCAGGGCACCGACTTCACGGCAATCCCCGCCATCGTATCCGGGGCCAGGGTGCGCCCGGCGTAGCGCGACATTGCGAGCCGGATGAGGAGCCCCGAGATCACGATCAGCATGGGCATCAGGACGGCCCAGGCCATCCCCATGACCGCCTGCTTGTACCGGATCGTGATGTCCCGCCGGGTGAGCTGAATCAGCAGATCTCGCGCGCCCCAGATGTCCCGGACGACGGTCCGGAGGTCGGAAACGAGGGACGACTGGCGCGAGATCGCGATCGATTCGGACACGTTCGACTGACCCCCAACGCAGAAAACCGTGTCAGACCAGGCCCAGCCCCGGGTGCCTGGGAGCCCTCGGCTCAGGCGTGTAACTTGCTGCCCAGGCGCCTATTATGAGCCAAGACCGCAGGCAAGTCCGCAAGTTCCGTGCGCCCACCGCTTCCGCCCCGGAGCGGACGGGTTTCTGAGGATCCTGCACCTGACGGCGCCCGCTCCGGTGGGCGGCCTGGAGTCTGTCGTCACCGCCCTCGCGCGGGGCCAGCAGACCCGTGGTCACGAGGTCACGGTGGCGGCCACGGCCCGGGCCGGTTCCCACCCGTTCATCGACGGGCTCGGCGAGGCCGGCATCCCGGTGATCCGCGTGCCGGAAAGCTATCTGATCGAGAGTAACAGGCTTGCCGGTCTCGCGCGCGATCTCTCGCCGGCGGTCGTGCACTCCCACGGATACCGGTCCGACGTGATGGCCCGCGTCGTTCGCCGCTCCGGACAACCCATCGTTAGTACCGTCCACGGCTTCACGGGCGGAGGCTGGAAGAACCGGCTCTACGAGCGGATTCAACGCCGAGCCCTCGCGCGGTTCGATGCCGTCATCGCGGTCTCCCACCCCCTGGCTCGCTTCCTCGAAGAGTCCGGCGTGCCCCGCGATCGGATCCGCGTCGTCCCGAACGCTCCCCCACGCGAGCCTCCTCCGGTCCCCCGAGGTGAGGCGCGACGCCGGCTCGGGCTCCCCGAGGGCGCGGTCGTGCTCGGCTGGGTCGGCCGGTTGAGTCAGGAGAAGGGGGCGGACGTGCTGCTCGAGGCGCTCGGCGCGCTTCGGGATCGGGAGTGGCTCTGCTGCATCATCGGGGAGGGTCGGGAGCGCCGGGCGCTGGAGGAGCTGGCGAAGGAGTGGGGAGTGGCCGAGCGAGTGCGGTTCACCGGTGCCATTCCCGGCGCGGGTGCTTTCTACGGTGCATTCGACGTGTTCGTGATGAGCTCGCGGGCGGAGGGTTCTCCCATGGTGCTGCTCGAAGCGATGGCCTCGGGCGTTCCCGCCGTGGTCACGGCAGTCGGCGGGGTTCCCGAGACCGTCGGGCCCTCCGAAGCCTGGCTGGTCCCGCCCGAACGGCCGGACCTGCTTGCCGCGGCAATCGGCGATGCGGTCGACCGTCCGGACGAACGACGGAACCGGGCCGCCCGGTCGAGCGCCCGACTGGAGAGGGAGTTCGGGGTTCGCCGCTGGCTCGACTCCTACGACGACATCTATCGCGGAGTGTGCCGGTGATCGTGACCGTCGGTCTGGTGCTGCTGGCCCTGCCGCTCCTGTTCCTGATCTACGCCTACGTCGGCTACCCGGCGCTGCTCTGGCTGCTCGCACGTCGACGAACGTACCGGGTCGTACGCCAAGATCCGCCGCACTGGCCGGAGATCACGGTCACACTGCCCGTGTACAACGAAGCCGCCGCGATCGCGGCGACTTTGGACCACATCCTGGCGCTCGACTACCCGCCGGAGCGACGTCACGTGCTGGTAATCTCCGACGCCAGCGATGACGGGACCGACGACATCGTCCAGCGATACCACGACCGGGGGGTCCAGCTGCTGCGGCTTCCGCGACGGGGCGGGAAGACGGCCGCCGAGAACGCGGCGGGCCCGCATCTGCGGGGCAGCCTGGTGGTAAGTCTCGACGCCACGATCAGGGTCCAGCCGACCGCGGTCAAGGCGCTGGTCCGCGCGTTTCTCGACCCGGAGGTGGGCGTGGCCTCGGGGCGCGACTACAGCGTTCCCTCCAACGCAGGGGAGACCAACCGCGCCGAGTCCAACTACGTCAGCTACGAGATGTGGGTCCGATCGCTCGAGACCAGCCTCGGCACGATCGTCGGCGCGAGCGGATGCTTCTACGCGATCCGGCGGGACCTCTTCGATCATCTCTTTCCGGAGGCGTTGAGCCGCGACTTCGCCTCGCCCCTCATCGCCC
>JBOHSH010000010.1:0-7700 GCA_050733195.1 Gemmatimonadales bacterium | reverse complement strand
CGTGGCGGAGTCGCTCGGCCTCGCCGACGCCCGGCGGAGCGTCGGCGCGGTCTGGCTCGACTACGACCAGGACGGCGACCTCGACCTCTACGTGGCCAACCAGGATGGCGATCCGAACGGGCTCTGGCGGAATGACGGCAGCCGCTTCACCGACGTCGCGGACTCGGCCGGAGCGGCTTGGGCCGGGCGAGCGCCCGGCGAGCGCACCAACGGCACCGTGCGCCCCTGTGCCGCGGACGTGGACGGCGATGGACGGTTCGATCTCTTCGGGGCCAATTACGGAAAGAACGGCCTCCTGCTGAACCGCGGCGGCCGGTTCGAGGACGTCTCGTCGGCCTGGGGCATCGACCTCGATGCCCGCTGGGACGCCTGCGCGTTCGCCGACGTGGATCACGACGGGCGGCTCGACCTCTACGTCAACGGCACGGTCACCGGCGGCACCAGCTACCGCGACTACCTCTATCGTCACGCCGGCACGCGCTACGTCGACGTCACCCCCGACAGCCTGGCCGCGTTGCAGGCCGACCACGGCGTGCAGTGGGCCGACCTCGATGCCGACGGCGACCAGGACCTTGCCCTTACCGGCGCGGCACCGCCCGGCACCGTCGGCCTGCTTCGGAATCTGCTCGCGGCCGAATCCGCCGAGCGCTCGCTCAGCGTGCGGGTCGTCGACGCCCGCGGGCATGCCACGCGGGCGGGTGCCGAAGTGCATCTCTTCGCCGCGGGAACACGCCGGCGGCTCGGCACCGGGATTGTCGATACCGGCTCGGGCTACAACGCCCAGAACGACGTGCCGGTGCATTTCGGCCTGGCCAGCATGGCGCCGGTGGACGTCGAGGTCGTGTGGCCGGGCGGCGGGCGACGACTGATCGCGCGCGTGACCAGCGTGCGCCCCGGCGACTGGCAAGGAAGGAGTCTGGTGGTCCGGGTCGGGAAGTGATCGATCACGTATGAGCCGGTGACCGCATTCCTGATTTACGGGGCGACCGGCTACACGGGCCGCCTCGCCGCTGAGCACGCGGCCGCACGCGGGCTCCGGCCGGTGCTGGCGGGGCGGAGCCGGGAGAGCGTCGCGCGGCTGGCGCGTGAGCTGGGCCTCGACTGGCGCGCCTTCGACCTCGGGTCCCCCGCGGAAGTCGCCGCAGGCATTCGGGGAATGACGGCCGTGCTGCACGCCGCCGGCCCCTTCTCGGAGACGTCGCGGCCGATGGCCGACGCCTGTCTCCACTCCGGCATTCACTACGTCGACATCACCGGTGAGATCGACGTCTTCGAAGCGCTGGCCGCGCGCGACGCGGAGGCGAAGGCCGCGGGAGTGATGCTCCTCCCGGGCGCTGGTTTCGACGTGGTGCCGAGCGACTGCCTCGCGGCGCACGTCGCGCGCCGGCTTCCGGGGGCTACGCGCCTCCGCCTCTCCATCAAGACCGGCGGCGGCCTGAGCCGCGGAACGGCGAAGACGTCGCTCGAGGGAGCGGGACGCGGAACCCGCGTCCGCCGCGGAGGGCGCATCGTGGAGCTGCCCAGCGCGCCCCGTGCGACCGTGGATTTCGGCTCCGGACCGAGGCCGGTGATCGGGTTGAGCTGGGGTGACGTGGCGACGGCGTGGCGATCGACCGGCATCCCGGACATCGAGGTCTACTTCCGGCTGACGCCGATGCTCACTCGCGTGGCGGGCGCGCCCAGGCCGCTCCGGCGGCTGCTGGCCACGGGCATCGCCAGGCGAATCCTCCGGCGCTTGATCGAGACGCGCCTGCCCCCGGGGCCCACGCCGGAGCGGCGCGCGCGCGCCCGCTGCGTGCTTCTCGCCGAGGCCTGGAACGCAACCGGCTCGCGCGTGGCGAGCCGGCTCGAGACGAAGGAAGCGTACACGTTGACGGCGTGGACCGCGATCGAGATCGCCCGTCGCGCCGCCGCCGGTGAGGTGATGCCCGGCTATCAGACGCCATCGTCGGCGTTCGGTCCCGACTTCATTCTGAGCTTCGACGGCACCACCCGCGTGGATCTGCCGGTCTGATTCCCCGCGGGAATGACCCGCTCGGCGCGCCTGGCCGCCTGCGGCGGGATGCGAAACGGGGACCTCCGCTCCTTGAGCGAAGGTCCCCGGGTCATCGCCTCGGGACCTGCCTTCAGGTGATCTTGACCTTCAGAATCCGGCGCGCGGTCACGTTCGCGCCGTTGGCGAGGTTCAGGTTCCGGTCGTTCATCACCTCATCGCGGATCGACCGCGCCTCCACGACATTGCCCAGCTTGAATTGCGTGAGCGCGATCCCGGTTCGGACCATCGGAATCTGCGAGTTGTCCTGACGAAACTCCGCCAGCGCCTCGGCGTACTTGCCCTCGCTGTAGAGGACCCATCCCGTCAACCCGTGCACCTGGTTCGCCGCCGTCCGGGCCGCCGTCGGGCTGGTCACGGTAGGCGCATACGTGGACAGCGAATCGAGATACACCCGCGCCGAGGCAGGTTGGCCCGCCAGGGCATAGGCAACGCCATTGTTGAAGAATCGCGTTGCGGGGTTGGGTGGGGTTGCGCCCGCAGGGGGCGGAGGGAGGGCGGCGATGTGACCGATATGCGCGGCCACCGCCCGGGCACTGGTCTTCGGATCGCCGAAGGCGGCCTCCAGGTACATGAGCGCCAGATGCCCACCCGCGACCTGCGGGGTGAGCTCGGCCTTCTGGGCTTCCTCGATCATCGCGCCGACGGCGGCCATCGCCGACTTCACGTTGCCCTCGAGCACGAACGTGTTCGCGATGCGGGACTGGATGGTGGCCCGCTGCGCCGGCATCGTCGTGGCGGGAACCGCCGCCGCGAGCGCCTGGCGCGCCAGGTCGTACTTGCCCTGGAGGACGAACACCTCGGACAACCCGTAGCTGCCGCCCAGGAAGGTCGCATCGAGCTCGATCGCCTTGCGGTAATGCGCCACGGCGGCCTCGAAGTTCCCGTCCCACTGGAGGAGCTCCGCATAGGTGTCGTGCGACTTCGGGTGCGACGGCGCCTTCGCCATGAACGTGGTCGCCGTGGCGATGGCGTCCGCGCGCGCGCCCGAGATCCACTGGGCATAGGCGAGGCTGTTGTATGCCGGCGCGTAGTCCGGGAACCGCTCGACGACGGCCTTGAGGGCGACGACGGCATCCGTCGGCATGCCGCCCGTCACGTTCCCGAGCAGGACCGCGCGCTGATAGGCGACCTGGGGCTCGTCCGGAAGGAGGGTCGCGGCGGACAGGAGGATGGCCCGCGCCCCGGTCGGGTTCTGGCGAAACGATTCCCGATAGGCCGTGGCGACGAGCAGCTCTCCGGTTGAGGCCTTCGTCGCGTCGGCCACGCCCCGCTCGATTTCGGCGGCCCTTTGCGCCTGGGTCAGACCGGGGGCGGTGATCGCGTGGATCACCCGGGCCAGACCGAAGCTCGGATCGGCGTCGATCGCCTTCTTGAGGCGGACGGTGGCGCGGTTCGGGAACCCGGTGACGGCGTCCTCGAGCCCTGTGGTGAAGGCCGTCCGCGCCTCCGGGGAGCTGGTCGTGACTTCCAGGCGGGTCGCCCGGGGGACGCCCGCGCCGAGCTGCGCCGCAGCCGGCGGGGCGAGGGCGAGAATCAGCGCTGCGCCGAGCGGCGCGGCGTGCAGCACCCGCGCGGGCGGCAGCTTGGCGAGATGTGACATGCGGTGATCTCCCTTCCTCTACGTGACCTCCATCCATGGTGTGCGAACGGGGAGGAGCTGCGGGATGGTACCAAGCACGGAGGCGGCCGCTCGAGGCCGGAAAGACCTCGGTAGGCCGCCTGGAGGACTTCGCTCGTTTGACGCATCGGAGAGCCCGCGTCGATGCCCCGGCGAGCCGGATGTACCGCCTATTCCGCCCAGCGTCAAGAAGGGAGGGGACGGGCTCTGGTTACCTGCTCCGCCGCCCCGCTCGGCCGAGCGGAGCCAGGAAGTTCTGCACGAAGACCAGCTCGCCCGCGTCATCCGGATCGCCGGTGATGAACACGAACCGCTGCCCGTCGGGATGGACGTCGTACGTCGCGTGCCGGTAGTTGGTCAGGAAGTCACCGGTGAAGAGGAGAGTGCGCGGGCCGGCGCCGAAGTCGGGCCCGAGACGGACCTGCACCGCGAACACACTGTCGGCGTTCCGGTAGAAGAGCTCCCGCCCGTCGCGGCGCCAGCGCGGCTCGGTGCCGCCCGCAGCCGAGACCAGCCAGCGCCCGCCGCCCGTCCCGAGCGCGCGGACGTAGACCTCGTCGCGGCCAGTTTCGTTGGAGACGTAGGCGACCCAGCGGTCGTTCGGGGCGATCGCCGGCGACCGCTCGTCGAACGGCGTGACGAGGAGCGGGCGCGGCGTGCCGAGCGAGTCCCGGCGCATGTAATAGAGGTCGCCGGGGATGCCGCCCATCCGGTACACGATCGTGCGGCCGTCGCGGCTCACCACGCCCTCGAACACCGCGCCACCCGGCCGCTCGAGCACCGGTGCGACTTCTCCGCCGCCGGACGGAATGGAGAACATGCCCTGGGCCGAGGTCATGTTGGTGAACGTCACGCGGCCGTCGCTCGTCCAGTCCGGGAACTGCTCCTGTCCGGCGAAGGTGAGCCGGGAGAGGGTCCGTTGCGGGATGTCGTAGAGCCAGAGATCGCCGGCCAGGCCGGCGCCCGCGTGGAGCGAAGTCACCACGATTTCCCGACCGCTGGGCGAGAAACGGGGATCGCTGAACGGCCGGGTCTCAGCGGGAAGATGCGTGACGACGCCCCGCCGGTCCACGAGCGAGAGCCGGCGCTCGGTCGAAGCCGCGGGGAGGTACACCGCCCACCCGTTCCGGGAGACGCCGACCTTGGCCGTGCCCTGGAGGCCCGTGATGATGCCCTCGAGGACCGGTGTCGGAGTGCCGGTCGGGCGCCCGCTCCGCCAGTCGAACGGCATTGCGAGGGCCGCCCCGGTCGCATCAAAGCTCACCAGCATGTCGTCCTGGACGAGCCGGGGGCTCCCGCCGGTCCCGGGGAGAAGGGTGGTCGCTCCCGTCTCGAGGTCCACGATCGCGCCCCGCAGGTCCCGCGACGGTGACGCCATGGTGCCGAGCGTCACGAGCGCGCGGCGTCCGTCGGGCAGCAGATCGGGCCACCTTTGGACCTCGGTGGAATCCGCCACCGGCACGGCGCGCGGAGGCCCGCCGCTCGCCGGGACCACGAACAGCCGCCCGCTGGAGGAGAACAGGATCGTGCCGTTGGCGCCCCAGCTGGCTCCGGACAGGCCTTGCACGGGACAGATCGTGACAGCGGCCCCTCCCGCCAGCGACACCCGCCTGAGGGCCCCGCCGGCGGCGAACCCGACGTGCTGGCCGTCGGGCGAGAAGAACGGCTGATTCCCCTGCTGCGTGTTAGGGATCGGTACCGGCTCCATCTGGTCCAGCCGGCGGAGGAAGAGCTGGTTGCTGCCGGCGTAGGCGAGCACGCGTCCGTCGGGCGAGAGGGCGAGGGGGGATCCGCCCTGGAAGGTGTTCGCGCGGGCTCGATCGGGGAGCTCGAGCGTGGCGCGAACCATGGGAGCCGGATCTGCCGCGGGGGTGCGCAGGACGCTCCAGACCGCGACTGCGGTCGCGAGCACCGCGAGGCCCAGGGCCGCGGCGACGTACCCGCGGCGCACCCCGGCCGGCGCTTCACGCGTTGGGACCTCGGCCACCACCGGGTGCGTCGTCGCGGTGGTGCCGGGCCTGGTAAGTGCCTCCGCGAACTCCTGGGCGCCGCGGAAACGGTCGGCCGGGAGCCGGGCCAGCGCCTTGTGCACCGCGGCCGCCACATGCGCCGGCACCGTCGGCCGGCCGGCGAGGACGGGCCGGGGCGTGTCGGTGAGCAGCTTCGCGATCACGGCCTGCGTCGTGGGTCCGGTATAGGGCGGCTCGCCGGTGAGCATCTCGTACACCACCGCGCCGAGCGCATAGACGTCGCTCCGGCCGTCGAGCTCGCGATCCGCGGTGGCCTGCTCGGGGCTCATGTACTGCGGCGTGCCCAGCGAGAGCCCCGTCTCGGTGAGCCGGCCGCCGCCCGCCTCGGTCACGGCGCGCGCGATGCCGAAGTCGGCCACCACCGCCGAGCCGCTCGCGATGAGGATGTTCTCCGGCTTGATGTCGCGGTGGATCACCCCGCGCCGGTGCGCATAGGCGAGGGCACCCGCGACCTCCGTGGCCAGGCGAATCGCGTCGTCGATCGGGAGCTGGCGCTCGCGCACCAGGCGGTCGCGGAGCGATTCGCCGTCGACGAACGGCATCACGTAGAACAGGAACGAATCGGCCTCGCCCGAGTCGTGGAGCGGCAGGATGTGCGGATGTTGAAGGCTCGCGGTGACCCGGATCTCCTGCAGAAACCGCTCCGCCCCGATGACCGCCGCAAGCTCGGGCCGGAGCACCTTGAAGGCGACCTTGCGGTCGTGCCGAACGTCGCGGGCGAGGAAGACCGTCGCCATCCCGCCCTGCGCGAACTGACGCTCGATCACGTACCGGCCGGCCAGGGCCGCCGTCAGACGGCCGGCGATTGCTTCGGGCATACGCCTCGGAAGACTCGGGTGTATAAAGGATACGTTTCGGAGACTGCAGCGGCCAGCGCCGCTCTCCCCGTGGCCCGCCCCGGCTCGTCCCTCCGTTCAGGTGGGGAGAGACTAAGGAGGCTTCGAGATGTCGACCTTGACGCGAGCGGGGGCGGTAGCCTGTGCGGCCTGGGTGATCGGCTGCGCCGATCGTGCAGGAGACGGAACGAACGGAGCTGCTGAGGCGCCGCAGGCGCGCGGTGCGGCTGTCGACGCGGCCGCTCCGGCCACCCCGGCCGCGGCGACATCGGCTCCTCCCACGGTCGACGTCTGCGGGCTGTTCTCGGCCGCCGATGCGAAAGCGGTGACCGGGAGAGAAATGAAGGAGCACAGTCGGACCGCCATGCAGCTCATTCCCCACGGCTACTGCAGCTATGTCAGCGTAACCCGCATCGACTCATTGGGGCCGGGGGAGGATGCCACGCTCCTCGAAGTCCGCGTGTATGACGACCGGGGCGTCGCGTCGACGGGAGAGCACCGGAGCGCGGCGGGGTTCCACCACGCCCTCAAGCAGGCGCTCGTGGCTCGGGGAGGCGACCGCCTGACTCCCGTCGCGGGACTCGGCGAGGACGCCTATGACCTGAACGGGACGCTCAAGGTCCTCCAGGGGGAGCACATCGTGGAAGTGGCCGTGCACGGGATGGTGCTCGGGGCCGAAGGCCCCGCCCGGAGGCGGGAGGCGGCGATTCAGGCGGTGCGGATCATCCTCGGCAGGCTCTGAGCCCGTCCGGCGCCCGGCTATGTCCCCGGCCGCGCGGTCGCGCTGGTCGAGCCGCTCCTGCGCCAGGGCCGCCGCGAGGAGGCCGAGGCGGCGCTGGCTCGGAGCGGCCTCCTCCGGCTCGTGGTCAATCAGTACCACCCGCAATTCAATCGGGATCTGTTGCGGTGGAGCCGCTTCGACGAGCTCGACCGGCGACTCGTGCAGGACCTTCTCGGCCCGTCCGAAGATGCCCGGCTTGATGCGCGCTGGCTGCTGCTTCTGAGCCTCCGCGACCAGGGACGGCTGCGCGAGGCGCTCGCGCTGGGTTGGGAACACCGGATTCCCGGCTCGGCCCGGAGGGTCGCGGGCGTCGAGAAGGACGGCCTGATCACGGCGATCATGCTTCAGGATCTGGCCCTCGCCGACAGCAGCGCCAGAC
>JBOHSH010000009.1:0-3469 GCA_050733195.1 Gemmatimonadales bacterium | reverse complement strand
GAATGCTGACGGACCGGCCTTTCGGCAGCCTGGTACGCGAGGACAAGCCTGCCAAGGACCTGTGGGGCATCCTGGACCGCCACCCGAAGCCGCTGAGCTTCGGGGCGATCCGTATCAAGCTCGCATCACCGCAGAAGATCCGCGACTGGTCGCACGGGGAAGTCAAGAAGCCCGAGACCATCAACTACCGGACGTTCAAGCCGGAGCGCGACGGCCTGTTCTGCGCCCGCATCTTCGGCCCGACCAAGGACTACGAGTGCGCCTGCGGCAAGTACAAGCGCATGAAGTTCGCGGGCGTCATCTGCGACAAGTGCGGCGTCGAGGTCACCCGCGCCCGCGTGCGCCGCGAGCGGATGGGCCACATCGAGCTGGCTTCGCCGGTCTCGCACGTCTGGTTCTTCAAGGGCCTGCCCAGTCGCATCGGGCAGCTCCTCGACATGTCGCTGCGCGAGCTCGAGAAGATCCTCTACTTCGAGGAGTACGTGGTGGTGGACCCCGGCAAGGTGCCGGGGCTCAAGAAGAAGGATCTGCTGTCGGTGGACCGCGTCCGCAAGCTGACCGACGAGCACGGCCACGACGCCTTCTCCGCCGGCATGGGCGCGGAGGCGATTCGTGAGCTGCTGCGCGGCATGGACATGGACGTGCTCGCCCGCGAGCTGCGCGCCGGCATGGGCGTGGAGACGTCAGCCCAGAAGAAGAAGAAGATCGTCAAGCGACTCAAGGTGGTCGAGGCCTTCCTCAAGTCCGGCAACCAGCCGGAGTGGATGATCCTCGAGGTCCTGCCCGTGATCCCGCCCGAGCTGCGCCCGCTGGTGCCGCTCGACGGGGGCCGCTTCGCCACTTCGGACCTGAACGACCTCTACCGGCGGGTGATCAACCGCAACAACCGGCTCAAGCGGCTCATGGAGCTGCGCGCGCCCGAGATCATCATCCGGAACGAGAAGCGGATGCTGCAGGAGGCGGTGGACGCGCTCTTCGACAACGGGCGCCGGGGCCGGGTCATCACCGGTCCCAACAACCGGCCGCTCAAGTCGCTGTCCGACACCCTCAAGGGCAAGCAGGGCCGCTTCCGGCAGAACCTGCTCGGCAAGCGGGTGGACTACTCCGGACGCTCGGTGATCGTGGTGGGCCCGTATCTGAAGCTCTACCAGTGCGGGCTGCCCAAGAAGATGGCGCTGGAGCTGTTCAAGCCGTTCATCCTCCGCAAGCTGGAGGAGCGGGGTATCGCGTCCTCGATCAAGGCGGCCAAGAAGTACGTCGAGAAGGAGCGGCCGGAAGTCTGGGACATCCTGGAGGAGGTCATCCAGGAGCACCCGGTGCTGCTCAACCGGGCCCCCACGCTGCACCGGCTCGGCATCCAGGCCTTCGAGCCCATCCTGGTCGAGGGCAAGGCCATCGAGATCCATCCGCTCGTCTGTACCGCCTTCAACGCCGACTTCGACGGCGACCAGATGGCGGTGCACGTGCCGCTCTCCATGGAAGCGCAGATGGAGGCGCAGGTGCTCATGCTGTCCGCCAACAACATCCTGTCGCCCTCCAACGGGGCGCCGGTGGCGGTGCCGACCCAGGACATGGTCTTCGGCATCTACTACATGACGAAGGAGCGCCCGGGGTCCAAGGGCGAGGGCCGGCTCTTCGCGGATCCGGAAGACCTCCGCATCGCCTACGACAACGAGGACGTGGACCTGCAGGCCCGCATCCGGCTGCGCTACAACGGCGGCATCATCGAGACCACGGTCGGGCGCACCCTCTTCAACGAGGTGGTGCCGGAACCGCTGCGCTTCCTGAACAAGGAGCTCAAGAAGAAGGAGATCGGGCAGCTCATCTCCGACTGCTACAACCGGCTCGGCAACGAGGCGACGGTCACCTTCCTCGACGAGCTGAAGGACATCGGGTTCCGCTACGCGACCCTGTCCGGGCTGAGCATCGGCATCGTCGACATGCACGTGCCCTCGTCCAAGGGCGAGATCATCGGGCGCGCCCGCCAGAACGTCAACGAAGTCGAGCAGCAGTACCAGGACGGCGTCATCACCAACGGCGAGCGCTACAACAAGGTGGTCGACATCTGGGCCCACGTCACCGAGCAGATCGCGGATCAGCTCTTCAAGGAGATGGAGGTGCGGGCCGAGAACGGCGACTTCAACCCCATCTTCATGATGGCCGACTCGGGGGCGCGGGGATCCAAGCAGCAGATCCGGCAGCTCGCGGGCATGCGCGGTCTCATGGCCAAGCCGAGCGGCGAGGTCATCGAGACGCCCATCACGTCGAACTTCCGCGAGGGCCTCACGGTCCTCGAGTACTTCACGTCGACCCACGGCGCCCGCAAGGGCCTGGCCGACACCGCGCTGAAGACGGCGGACTCCGGCTACCTGACCCGCCGCCAGGTGGACGTGGCCCAGGACGTGATCATCTCCGAGTACGACTGCGGCACCGTGAAGTACATCGAGGCCTCGCCGCTCATCGAGGGCGGTGACATCATCCAGTCGCTCCGCGACCGGGTGCTGGGCCGGGTGGCCGCGGGCGACATCCGCGACCCCTACACCGGCGAGATCATCGTCCAGGCCAACAGCGAGATCATCGAGGACCTGGCCCAGAAGATCGAGGATTCGGGTCTCGAGCGGGTCCGCATCCGGTCCGCGCTCACCTGCGAGTCCAAGCGCGGCATCTGCGTGATGTGCTACGGGCGTAACCTGGGCACCGGCAACCTGGCCGAGCTCGGGGAGGCGGTCGGCATCATCGCGGCCCAGTCCATCGGCGAGCCGGGCACCCAGCTCACGATGCGGACCTTCCACATCGGCGGCACCGCGAGCAAGGTCGTGGCCACCTCCCGGCACGACGCCAAGAACCCCGGCGTGTTGACCTACCACAACATCCGGTGGGTCGAGAACCGCGACGGGGAGGTGGTGGCCCTGAACCGCAACGGGGAAGTCATCCTGCACGACGAGAAGGGCCGCGAGAAGGAGCGGTACCCGGTCGTCCCCGGCGCCCGGATCAAGTTCCGGGACGGGGCCCGGGTTTCGAAGGGCGGCATCACCATCGTGGAGTGGGACCCGTTCACGACGCCGATCCTCACCGAGGTGACGGGCACCATCGCCTTCCGGGACGTGGTGGACGAGGTGACGATTCGCGAAGAGATCGATGAAGTCACCGGTCTGGCCCAGCGGGTCATCATCGAGGATCCGGAGAACAAGCTGCAGCCGCGGGTGTCGGTGAAGGCCCCCGCCGGGAGCGGCGAGGCGCCGGGAGCGGTGGACGCGCTCGGCGAGACGCGGGGGCGCTACATGCTGCCGGTGGGCGCCTACCTGCTGGTGGGCGACGGAGCCGACGTGCACGCGGGCGACATCATCGCCAAGATCCCGCGGGAGTCGACCAAGACCAAGGACATCACCGGCGGTCTGCCGCGGGTGGCCGAGCTGTTCGAGGCGCGCAAGCCCCGCGAGCAGGCGGTCATCACCGAGATCGACGGGGT
>JBOHSH010000008.1:0-2418 GCA_050733195.1 Gemmatimonadales bacterium | reverse complement strand
GCGCAGAGCACGGTGTACATGTCGCGCTCGATACTCGGGAATCCATGGCTGCCGTTCGGCGGCCGACCGGTGACCAGCGAGTCGCCCATCGCCGACGAGTAGGAGTAGCCGGGCGCGAGGTCGAAGTAAACGTCGCCCCCCGTCGGCCCGCCGAGCCCGAGCGTGTCGCCCGGCGAGGGCCGCCAGGTGCGGCGCACGATGGGCGTGCCGTCCGGCCCCCGGGCGGCGAGCAGCACCCGGGCGACCGAATCGGCCACCTGGTCCACGCGGTTGGACGGAACGATGCCGCCTTTCCGCGAGTCCCGGTTCACGCTGACGAACTACCCCGCATTCGTGATCGCCTGGGTGCGCCGGAGATCGGGCCGCCCCCGTTCGTCCACGCCCAGAAGGCCCGCGTGCCGGAGTGCCACGTTCACGTGGAAGAAGCGCCAGACCGCACGCATGCCGTGGTCGCCGGCCACGACGAGGAGCGCGTTGCCCTCGCGGGCGAGCGCCAGGAGCGACGCGAGCCGTCGGTCGACCAGCGCCCAGCCACGGTTCCGCAGTGCGGCGATTCGCGCGGCCAGCGCGGGATCGACGCCCGGAACGCCCGAGGCCACGTAGCCGAACCAGGTGTGGTCGAGCCCGTCGGCGAGGGAAAAGTATTCCGCCTGCAGGGCGGGTCTCCGCTGCCGCCACGCCCACTCGCTCCCGCGAATGAACTGCCGTGTCTGGAGCTCCGCCGTCTCGAGATACTTGAGCTCGGCGCTGCCGTCGCCTCCCTGCGGCAGCGTGGGCCCGGTGCGGCCGAGAACCGCCGTCACCGGGTTCCCGACGAACGGGCCGACGGCGTCCTGGTATTCCGCGAGCGCTCCGGCGCTGTTGGTGCGAACGACGGAGCGCGGTGTCTGCAGCAGCTCGAACGACGAGAGGTCGGGCGCCAGCGACCAGAGCCGGAAATAGACGCCGGCCGCTCCCTCGGGCGTCCCCATCCAGAGCGGCTCCGAGAAGTGGCGCGCCAGCTCGCGGCCCTCGAGCGGAGCCTGCTCCACGGGAGCCGGACGGACGCGCACCCCGCGCGCGGCGTCGCGCGCGGGGCTCACGAGCGCCTCGCGATAGGCGTCGGAGCCGAAAAAGAGCGCATGGAGCGAGTCGTCGCCGATGGACCAGCTCACTTCCCGGAGCGGCACGCCGATCGGCCCCAGCCGGTCCAGGCTCTTCCAACCGGACGCGCTCCGGACCGAGTCGCGCGTCCGCGACAGGATCCTCGCGTCCGGGCCGCCGCTGTAGCCGTTCGCGAGGAAGAGATCGGGGTCCGCGAGCGCGGCGCTGTCCCGTCGCACGCCGTCGGTTTCCCGGCCCCCCTCCGGCCGCCAGCGGCCGGGCTCGCCGGCCTGGGTCACATGGTGGCCCACGACGCGCCGCCCCGCTCGCGCCGCCGTGATCCAGATCGGCTCGGCGCGAAGCTCGCGCGCCTCGAATCCGGACCGGAGATCGGTGAGGGAGAACTCGCTCCAGGGGAGCGGAGCCTGGTTGTTGGCGACGACGCCGTTCACATCGCCGTAGACGCCGGTCCAGAGCGCCGCGTGGCTCGCTGCCGTGACGCTCGGCCACATCGGGCGCGCCCCATCGGCGCAGCTTGCCTCGGCAAAGAGCTCGAGGAAGTTGGGTATCGACCCGTGGTCGACGGTGTTCCGGGCGCGCTCCTCGCTGAGCGCATCGAAACTCACCAGAATCGCCCGGCGCGCGGCCGGCTCCGGCTGGTCCGTCGCGGGGGGCCCGGAAGCCGCGCAGCCGAGCGCGCCCGCCGCGATGATCGCGAGACCGGCCCGGGTCATCGGCCGTCGCCGGAGGGTGAGGGGCGCCGGCGGGCCACGATGAGCACGCCGATCTCGTCAAGTCGGGGATTGGTGAAATCGAGCCGCACCCGGCCGTCCGCCGTGAGCGAGATGGTCGCGGGGACGGCACTGTGCGTGAGGTACCACCCAGGCGGCAGCACGACCGCGTTCGCCGGTCGCCCGAAGCTCCGGTCCCAGATGAGCTCGTCCTCCTCCACCCGGTACCTGGCCGAGTCGGTATAGGTCTCCGAGATCCTGAGCCGGAGCGACTGTCCCTTGCGCACCGGCGGATAGCGGACGAGCACCAGCTCGGTCTCAGGTCGCACCGCCTCCCCGATGTCGATACGTGAGCGGGTGATCTCCGCGCCGCGGAGGATCACCGTCGGCAGGGAATCGCCGGTGTCGAGATCGAGCGCGGCCGGGGTGGAGACGGTGCTGCCGGCCCGTACCACGTTGAGGTAGCGGTCCATCCCTTCGCGCGTCTCGGTGTAGTCGTGGTACAGATCGAAGGCGTGGGTCTCCGGCTGCCGGAGGAAGTAGACGATCTCGCGGGTCTGGGCGGCGCGCTCGCCGAGCCGCGCGCGCAGGGCCGCGGAGCCGC
>JBOHSH010000007.1:0-4675 GCA_050733195.1 Gemmatimonadales bacterium | reverse complement strand
ACCTCGTGCATCAGCGACGCGATCTCGTCCGGTATCGGGGAGGTCACCTCCCGGGTAATCCGGCCCGGACCCGACCACACCAGATTCACCTGGAGTGACTCGTCCAGCTCGGGGTAGTCGGAGCGATTGTGACAGCCGCGCGTTTCCCGTCGTTCCAGGGCGGCTTCGAGCGTTGCGCGGGCGGCCATGGCGGATGCTCGCAGGTCGAAGGCGTGTGCCAGGTCCTGAAAACTCGCCAGGTCGGGGTGGACACTCACGTCCGCGATGCGGGTCTCGACTTCCGTCAGCCTGGCCAGCCCGGTGAGCAGTCCTGATTCGTCACGAACGACGCCGGCGGATTCCGTCATGATGTTCCTGAGCGCACGCTGCAGTGGTCGCACGTTCTCCCGGCCGCTGCCCCCCAGCACCGCGTCCACCTCGGCGACGGCCTCCGCCAGGGCGCTCGCGGAGCGTTGGTGGACCTTGAGGCCTGCCGAGTACGTGGCGGCGGCCTCACCGACGATCCTTCCGAACACGAGCAGCTCGATGAGGGAGTTCCCGCCGAGGCGATTGGCCCCGTGCAGGCCGCTGGCGGCTTCGCCGATGGCGTAGAGCCCTTCCACTCCGGTGCCCTGGTCCTCCGGCCGCACCCAGACCCCACCCATCGAATAGTGAGCCGTCGGCGCGACCTCCATGGGCGTGGTGGTGATGTCCCGCATCTGCAGCTCCAGCAGCGTCTGATAGACGCGCGGCAACCGGCGCATGATGGTCTCGCGAGGGAGATGGGAGACATCGAGCAGGACGCCGCCGTCCGGAGTACCCCGCCCTTCCCTGATCTCGGTATAGCAGGCCAGAGCGACCCGGTCGCGGGTCGAGAGCTCCATCCGCTCCGGGTCATACCGCACCATGAAGCGCTCGCCCAGCGCGTTGCGCAGAACGCCGCCTTCCCCCCGGGCCGCTTCGGTCACCAGGGTGCCGGCTGCGTCCTCCGGCTCGAGGAGGCCTGATGGGTGAAACTGCACCAGTTCGGGGTCGCGGATCCGGCCGCCTGCCTCCAGCGCGAGACGAAAAGAGTCCCCGGTATTCTCGTCGCGGCGCGAGGAGGTCCGGCGCCAGATCCGGGTATGGCCGCCGGTCGCCAGAATGACCGCGTCGGCGTGGATGGTGTAGCGGCTGCCATCCTCCAGATCGAAGCCATAGGCCCCGAAGACCACGTTGTCCTTGACCAGCAGCTTCGTGACATAGACGCTGTCGAGGATCGCGACCTGCAGCTGGGCGGCGCGGTTGAGCAGGGTCCGCTGAATCTCGAGGCCGGTGTAGTCCCCGGCGAACGCGGTCCGGCGGTACGTGTGCGCGCCGAAGAAGCGCTGCGAGATCCTGCCGTCCTCCTCTTTGTCGAACGGCATCCCGTACCGTTCCAGATCCTCGATGCCCCGAGCGGCGCCCCGGGTGACGATCTGCACGGTGCACGGATCGGCCAGCAGGTAGCTCTCCTTGAGCGTGTCGGCCGCGTGCTGTTGCCAGGTATCCTGGCGATCCATGGTCGCGAGCGCGGCGTTGATCCCGCCCGCGGCGAGCGCGGTGTGGGCGTCCTTCCTGGAGCGTTTACTGAGAGCAAGGACCTCGATCCCCCGCTCGGCCAGCTCGATCGCGGCGCGCAGACCGGCGCCCCCGCTCCCGACGATCAGGACCGAGGTGGCAATCCGGTGCCCGGTGCTTTTCATGGAACCGGCAAGGCGGCGGGAGCACCCGTGTCCTTCAACGGAAACACCACAAACCGGGCCGGCGCGGTGCTGCTGGCATTCCGGCCGACGAGATGAACATCATCGCGGCCTTCGTAGAAGGTCTGACCCGGGGTCAGGGTCACTTCCTTCCCTCCTTTCACCTGGGCGTCGCATTCGGTCCGCCGACCACGCAACTCCGGCCCTTGCACCTTCATGACATCGGAATGCATGAAGACCACCGCTCAGTAAATCGGGCCGAGCCGCAATGTGTCAAGGCCCGGCCCCTGTCGGCCTGCATTTCAGCCTCGCTACCTCAGGGCCGAGACAGTGCGACCGGGCTTTTTTCGGGCCGTCAGCAGCTTTTGCAACTCCCTCAACCAGAGAACCGAGCTCGCGACCAGCGCGCAGCGAAGCCAGTCGCCCGGCTCGAGAGGAACCGTCGAAAAAGCCTTCTGGAGGAACGGGGCATAGATCACCGCCGCGTGCACCAGGAGCGACAAGAGGACGGCGGCCCATAACCAGCGGTTGGCAAAGATTCCTCTGAACGCGCTTTCGTCTTCCGACCTGGCGTTGAACACGTTGAAGAGCTGGAACAGCATCAGCGTGGTGAAAGCCATGGTCTGTGCATACGCGAGGTTGCCGGAGCCCTCGACGAGGCCTCCCGGCAGCCCGGCGTCGAGCACGAACAGCGTGCCGATGGCCATCACCGTGCCGACGAAAATGATCCCCAGCCACATTCGCCCCGTGATGATGCCTTCACCTTTGGGGCGCGGGCGGGCCGTCATCAGGTTCGGGTCGGCCGGGTCGAGGCCGAGTGCCAGCGCGGGCGCTCCATCGGTCGCCAGGTTGATCCACAGCAATTGCGTGGCGAGGAGAGGGAGGACGACGGCGGTCTCCCCCTCGAGGCCGATCACTCCCGCGAGCACCACGCCGAAGAACATCGTGATGACCTCGCCGATATTCGACGACAGCAGGTAGCGCAGGAACTTCCGGATGTTCGCGAAGATGGCTCGGCCTTCTTCGACCGCCGCCACGATGGAGGCGAAATTGTCGTCGGCCAGGACGATGTCGGCCGCTTCCTTCGCGACGTCCGTTCCGGTGATACCCATCGCGACCCCGATGTCGGCCGTCTTCAACGCGGGCGCGTCGTTGACGCCGTCGCCGGTCATCGCGACGACCAGCCGATCGCGCTGGAGCGCCTTGACGATGCGGAGCTTGTGGTCCGGATCCACCCGGGCGTAGACCGACACCTCCCCGAGCGTGCGCCCGAGGGCGCCGTCGTCCATGGCCTCGAGCTCGACCCCCGTGACGGCGCGTTCATCGCGGGTGATCCCGAGATTGCGCGCGATGACCGCCGCGGTCCTCGGATGATCGCCGGTGATCATGATCGGCCGGATCCCCGCGGCCGTCGCTCGCGCCACGGCGGCGGTCGCCTCCTCGCGCGGCGGGTCGATCATGCCGACGAGCCCGGCGAACACCAGCTCCCGCTCGATGCGCTCGTCGACGTCGTCCACTGACAGCGCGTCCGCCGGCAGGGTCCGGTATGCGGTGCCCAGCGTGCGCAATGCCCGGCTCGCCAGGCCTTCGTTCGCCTCGAGAATCCGGCGGCGGCGCGCTTCGGTCAGCGGCTCCGGTGTTTCACCCACGAGCTCGTGCGAGCACCGCGTCAGCAGCACGTCCGGCGCGCCCTTGGTAAAGACCCGCACGCGTTCGGCCAGCTCGGAATCGGTGTGCACCGTGCTCATCAGCTTCCGGCTGGAGGAGAACGGCACCTCACCGACCCGCTCGAAGCGCGCGTCGAGCCGATCGCTCGCGAGTCCGGCCTTGCGGGCGGCGACGAGGAGGGCTCCCTCGGTCGGATCGCCCTGGACCGTCCACCGGCCATCGCGTTGCCGGAGCGCGGCATTACTGGCGCGATCGGCAACCCCGAGGGTCCGCGTGAGCTCGACCCGGAGCGGTCCTTCCACGGCGCCGCCTCCGTCACGCTCGACCGTACCGTCCGGGGCGTAGCCCGTCCCGCTGAAGGTCACCTCACCGCTCGCGGTCACGACCGAGAGCACGGTCATCTCGTTCTTCGTCAGCGTGCCGGTCTTGTCCGAGGCAATCACGTCGGTGGATCCCAGCGTCTCGACCGCCGCGAGACGACGGACGATGGCGTTGCGGCGGGCCATTCGCTGGACGCCGATGGCGAGGACGGCGCTGGCGATGGCGGGGAGCCCTTCCGGAACGGCCGCGACGGCGAGGGCCACCCCGAGGATGAGGACCTCGACGAGCGCTGACACGTCTCTCACCTTCCCGACGACCACGATCGTCACGATCATCACGATCGCGATCAGCACGACGATGAGCCCCAGCCATTTGCCGACCCGATCGAGCTCCTGCTGCAGCGGCGTCGTTTCCTTGGGCGCCTCTTTCAGGAGCGCGGCGATGCGACCCACCTCGGTCTGCATTCCGGTCGCGACCACCACCGCGGTGCCCCGTCCGTAGACCGCCGCCGTTCCGCTGAACACCATGTTGTCCCGATCGCCGATCCCCGCGACATCGGCGATGGTATCGACGTCCTTCGAGACCGGAAGGCTCTCTCCGGTCAACGCGGCTTCGGCGGTGCGAAGCGCAGTGCATGTGACGAGCCTCGCATCGGCGGGAATCGTGTCGCCTTCCTCGATGGCGAGCACGTCCCCCGGCACGACCTCGGCGGCCGGAGCGCTCCGTTGGGCTCCATCACGAATGACCCGCGCATGGGCCGCCGCCATCTGCCGGAGGGCGGCCACCGCGCTCTCCGCCCGTGACTCCTGGACGTAGCCCATGACAGCGTTGAGGATCACGACCCCGAGGATCGCGATGGCCTCGTAGGGCAGCGCGGAGTCTCGCTCGTAGAGCCAGAGTGCCGCCGAGATTGCCGTCGCGATGAGGAGCAGGATGACGAGGACGTTCTGGAACTGGGCGAGGAATTGCCGCCAGGCGGGGACCGG
>JBOHSH010000006.1:0-9081 GCA_050733195.1 Gemmatimonadales bacterium | reverse complement strand
GCGCCGAGCCGCTCGCGCACCCGGCGAAGCCCTTCGCGCTGCGCCCGGGTCTTCGGGTGCCCGGGGTCGAGCAGCGCCCGCGCGACGTCGGCCAGACGGTCCGCCCGCACGGCGTCCTGAAGCAGCTCGTCCACGACCGGCGCCTCCGCGACGAGATTCACCAGGCTGATCCAGGGCACCTTCACCAGCGACCGCGCCATCCAGTACGTGGCCGGGTGCAGCTGATAGGCGACCACCATCGGGACATCCGCGAGCGCGGCCTCGAGCGTCGTCGTCCCGGACTTGGCGAGCGCCGCGTCGGCGGCAGCGAACACCGGCTCCGGCGACCCCCGGTGCACCAGGAACCGTTCCGCACCGGGATAGCTGCCGTCCGCCGTGCCCGCCACGATCACGCGATCGCATCGTCCCTCGTCCATCAGCCGAAGCGCCGCCTCGCGAAACGGCTCCCAGAGCCGCCCGATCTCCTGCGTCCGGCTGCCCGGGAAGATCCCGAGCACGCGGTCCGCCTGACCCAAACCGAGCATCCGGCGCGCCTCGGCGGGCGCGGGCAGCGGCGGCCGGTCGAGCAGCGGGTGGCCGACGTACTCGGCACGAATGCCGTGCCGCGCGAAGAACGCCGGCTCGAACGGCAGCACCGTCGCCAGCCGACTCACCGCCTCGGCCAGACGGCGGGCGCGACCCGGGCGCCAGGCCCAGAGCTGCGGGGCGATGTAGTAGAGCACCGGCACCCCGTGACGCCGGGCCGATTCGGCGACCCGGAGGTGAAAGCCGGGATAGTCGATCAGGAGCGCGAGCTGGTAGCGGCCGGCCGCGAACGCCCGATCCAGCCGCCGCAGCAGGGTGAGATGCCGGGGCAGCTTGCCGACCGCCTCCACGAACCCGAACGCCGTGTAGCGCTCCATCGAATACATCACGGTCGCGCCGGCCTCGCGCATCCGGGGTCCGCCCAGCGCCTCGATGGCGACCCCGGGCACCCGCTCGCGGAGCGCGCGAACCACCGGCGCTCCGTGCAGATCTCCCGACGGCTCGCCGGCCGAGACGAAGAGCCGCGGCGGCATGGTGGGCATCACGAAGGCGCCCGCTCAGGGAGCGGGCGCGAGGGCCGGCGAACGCTGCACGGCTTCGGTGACGCGGAAAGCCAGCGCGAGCGCCGCCCGTCCCTCCTCGCCGCTCACCACCACCTCGTGGCCCCCGCGCACCGATCGCACGAAGCTGTCCAGCTCGAGGCCGAGCGCGTCCGCCTCGGGCGCCTCCAGCACGAGGCGCTCGGCGATGTGCTCGAGCCGGCTGCCCTGCACCTCCCGCCATCCCTCGCGCAACCGGATGAAATCCCCCCGGCCCTCCGCCAGGTCGAGGGAGAAGTAGCCGCTCGGCTGAAAGATCCGGAGGCGGCGAACCCGCTCGCGGGCCATCCGCGACGCCGTCACGTTCGCCACCGTTCCCGTGCTGAACTCGACCCGCGCGTTCACCATGTCGAGGTGCGGCGAGAGGACGGCCACTCCGATGGCGCGAACGTCCGAAGCGGCCGGCGCGCCGGTGAGGTGCAGGATGAGGTCCAGATCGTGAATCATGAGGTCGAGCACCACGGCCACGTCGGTGCCCCGGATCTGGAATGGAGCGAGCCGGGTTCCCTCGAGGTAGCGAACGTCTTCCAGATACGGCTTCGCCGCGCGGACGGCCCGGTTGAACCGCTCGACGTGCCCCACCTGGAGCGGCACGCCCTCGCGCGCGGCGGCAGCGACCAGCAGGTCGGCCTGCTCCAGCGTGGCCGCGAGCGGCTTCTCCATGAGCACCGCGACGCCGCGCTCGAGCGCCCGGAGCCCGACCTCGGCGTGCACCGGCGTCGGGACGGCGATCGAGAGGGCCTTGACGTCCTTGAGCAGCCGGTCGAGGTCGTCGTAGGCGCGCACACCCCACTCGGACGCCACCGCGTGTGCCCGCTCGCGGTCGATGTCGTGGACGCCCACGAGCCGCGCAGCCCCGTTCCCGGCGAGGTGCCGCGCGTGGTGCCTGCCGAGCACGCCGACGCCGATGACGCCGACCGGCAGCGGGGCGCTCACGCCGGGACGCCCCGCTGCGACGACGTCACGAAGGTGAGGAAGCGCTCGACCTCGGGCAGCGCCGGAAGCTCCGCGCGGGCGCGGTCCACCGCCTGGGAGAGATTGAGCTCGGAGTTGAAGAAGAGCCGGTAGAGCCGCTTCAGCGCCGCCACCGTCTCCGTCCCGAAGCCGGCCCGCTGGAGCCCGATCGTGTTGAGCCCGTAGAGCTCGATCGGGTTGCCGACCGCCTTCACGTAGGGGGGAATGTCCTGATTGACCCGGCTGCAGCCCCCCACGAAGGCGAAGGTGCCGATGGTCACGAACTGGTGGACCGCGACCAGCCCCGAGAGGCTCGCCCGGTTCTGGATGGTCACGTGCCCGGCGAGCTGCGTGCCGTTGGCGATGATGACGCCGTCGCCGACGTGGCAGTCGTGGGCCAGATGCACGTAGCTCATGATGAACGCGCGCGAGCCGATCCGGGTGACCCCGGTGGCGGTGGTGGCGCGGTTGATCGTGGAGTACTCGCGGACGATCGTGTCCGCACCGACCTCCACCCAGGTCTCTTCCCCGCGGTACTTCACATCCTGCGGATCGCCGCCGAGGATCGTCCCCTCGCCGATGCGGACGCCCGCCGCCAGACGGACGTTCCGCTCGAGCGTCGCGCGGGCGCCGATGCGGCAGCGGTCGCCCACCTCGACGCCGGGCCCGATGATCGCGAACGGCCCGACCTCGACATCCACGCCCAGCTCCGCGCCCGGATCGATCAGGGCGGAGGGATGGACCCGCGCCCCGGCGCTGACCGTCACCGGTCCACCACGCGGGCCATCATCTCGGCCTCGCAGACCACCTGGCCATTCACGTACGCCACGCCTTTGAGCCGGCACGTTCGTCCCCGCAGCTGAAGCATCTCGACTTCGGACCGAAGCTGGTCGCCCGGCGTCACCGGCCGCCGGAATTTGACGTTGTCGAGCGCCATGAAGTACACGATCTTGTCGCCCGGCGTCTCGAGCTCGTCCATCAGGAGCATGCCGCCGACCTGGGCCATCGCCTCGATGATGAGGACGCCGGGCATGATCGGATGGCCGGGGAAATGGCCCTGGAAGAACGGCTCGTTGATCGTGACGTTCTTGATGCCGACCACGCGCTTTCTCGGCTCCAGCTCCACGATCCGGTCGACGAGCAGAAACGGGTACCGGTGCGGAATCACCTCGAGGATGCGCCCGATGTCGAGCATGGTGCCTCCGGTGCGCGCCGCGGTGCGCGCGATGGCCCGCGCGACGGCCACGTTGCCCTGATGGCTCGGACGGTTGGCGACGACGTGCGCCTCGACCCGGCCGCCGACCAGGGCGAGGTCGCCCACGATGTCGCCGGCCTTGTGGCGCACGAACTCATCGGGCCACCGCAGGGTCGTCCCGACCACATCGGTCTCGGAGAGCACGACCGCCGCCTCGGTGGACCCGCCCTTGAGCAGCCCCTTCCCTCGCAGGGCGTCGACTTCGTGGGTGAAGCCGAAGGTGCGGGCGCGGGCGAGGTCCCGCCGGAAGCTCTCGGGCGTGATGTCGTACGAGCCGGTCTGCCGGCCGATCAGGGGGTGGTCCCACTCGATCGTGGTCGTGAGGGTGAGGCCGCGGCCGGGCGACACCACGTACCGCGCGTCGCCTTCGGCGACGGTGAAGGGCTGGAGGACCCGGAAGAGCGACGGCTCCCCGCCGTTCTCGCGAATGCCCGCGCCCTCGAGCAGGTCCAGCCAGGGCCCGAAGGAGCCGTCGAGGATGGGCGGCTCGGGACCGTCCAGCTCGATGAGGAGGTCGTCCAGCTGGAGCGCGGCGACCGCGGCGAGGAGGTGCTCGACGGTGTGGATCGTGCTCTCGCCGCGTCCGATCGAGGTCCGCCGCTCGGTGGCTTCCACCTGGTGGAAGCTGGCGGGGACCTCGGGGGCCGAGGGCAGATCGGTGCGCCGGAAGACGATGCCGCGGGCGGCGTCGCCGGGGCCGCAGCGCACCCGCGTGGCCGCTCCGGTATGCAGGCCGGTGCCCGCGAGCTCCACCGTCCCCGCCACCGTGCGCCTAGGCATCGTTGCCCCCAGCCCGCTCCGCCACGACCGTTTCGAGCTCGTCGGTGATCCGCGCCAGCCGGTAGAGCGCCGCCTGCGCCCGCAGGAACTCCCGATGCGGCCGCGCCGGATAGCCGGTCCAGTCCGCCCCCGCCGGCACCGGCGAGATCACGCCCGACTTCGCGCCGATCCGCGCGCCGTCCCCCACCTTCACGTGGCCGCCGATGGCCGAATGCCCGGCCACCACGACGCCGTCGCCCAGATCGGCGCTGCCGGCGAGGACGCTCCCGCCCATGATGAGACACCGCGCGCCCACCCGCGAGTTGTGCCCGACGTGCACCAGGTTGTCGAGCCGCGTCCCGCTGCCGATCACGGTGTCGTCGATACTGCCGCGATCGATGCAGCAGTTGGCGCCGATGTCGACGTCGTCCCCGACCACGACCCCGCCGACGTGGGGAATCCGTTCGTGGCCGGAGGGGGACGAAAGGTAACCGAACCCCGTTCCCCCGAGGACGGCGCCCGCCTTGATCACGCAGCGCCGACCGACCCTGGTGCCCGCCTGACAGACGACGTGAGGCCCGAGCACCGTGTCGTCGCCGACCTCGACGCCGTCCTCCAGCACCACGCCCGCGCCGAGCACCACCCGATCGCCGAGCACCACACCGCGCCCGACGACCGCGTGCGGACCGACGGAGACGGCCGCGCCCAGCCGGACTCCTGGACCGAGACGCGCGGTCGGGTGTACGTCGCGCCCGTTCACGAGCGGCGGAAACATCGCGCCCACCGCGCGGGCCAGCGCGCCGTGCGGGTCCTCCACCACGATCCGCACCGGCGGACCCAGCGGCTCCCGCTCGCAGTCGGCGCGCAGCAGCACGGCCCCCGCCCGCGATTCGCGGAATCGCGGGAGATAGCGCGAGGAGGCGAGGAACGAGAGCGTGTCCGGCTCCGCGCCGTCGAGGGGCCCGACGGCCGCGAGCACCAGGTCTCCATTGCCGATCAGGCGGCCACCGACCAGCTCGGCGACCGCCTGCGCGGAGAGTGTCACCCGGGCTCGGGGCACGATCAGTTGCTGGATTGCTGCAGCCGTCGCAGGACGCGATCGGTGATGTCCAGCGATTTGTCGTAGGAGACGATGTTCTCCGATGCCCGGTTTCCGAGATCGATGATCATCCAGAGGTTGTTCTCCGCCCGGATTCCCTCGATCACGGCCGCCAGCCGCTGCTGCATCGGCGCCAGGAGCTCCCGCTCCCGCGCGCCGACCCGCTCCTGCAGCGCCTGCAGCCTGCTCTCGACGCTGTCGCGCTGCGCCTCGAGCTGCCGCTGCCGCGCCGTGCGGTTGGTCGGCGTCATCATCGCGGCCGCCTGCTGGAACTGCGCCAGCGCCGAGTCCAGCGGGGCGCGAATCTTCTGCGCCTCGCCCTCGGCTGCCCGCAGCTCGCGGGTGTAGGTGCTCTCCGCCTTGGCGTATCCCGGCATCTGCCGCAGCACCTCTCCGGCCCGCACGAACCCGATCCGCATGCCGGGCTGCGCCGTGCCGCCGGCCGGTTGCTGCGCGGCCGCGCTCCCGGCGCTTGCGGCCCCCAGTAGTGCGAGGCCGATCACCAGCCTTCGAGCCCTGGCCATCATCGGTTGCTCCTTCATGGGTGGTATCCTGCCCTGCCCGAGCGATGCGCTCAGAAGAAGTTCCCCAGCCGGAAGTGCAGCTGCCAGCCGCGCTTCGGCCTCCCGAACTGGTCCGTCTTGTCGAGTCCGTAGCCGAGGTCGAGCCCGATCGGCCCGAGGGGTGAAATGACGGCGACGCCGGCGCCGAGGCTCCGGAACATTCGCGTCGGGTTGTATTCCCGGACCCGCCGGTAGACGTTGCCGGCGTCGGTGAAGACGTTGAAGTAGAGCGCCTGGCTCAGCCGGGCTCCGGCCTCCACGGTAAAGGCGGCGTAGGCCTTGCCGAAGGACTCGGGTCGCGCCTCCGAGCCGCCGGCCACCGGATCGAAGCCCGACGGCGTGATGGCGAACTCCTCGTAGCCGCGGAGCGGAATGCCGAACTGCACGCCGCCCATCGAGTACAGCTCGGTGTAGAAGGGCCCCGCGTCGCCCGTGATGAAGCCCGACTTGGCGGTGAGCCCGAGCGTGAACTGGACGCCGCCCCCGAACGCCCCACCGCCTCCCACCTGTCCGAGCGGCGTATACCAGCGCCCTTCGATGTCGACCTTCTGGTAGTCGCCGGTGCCGCCCAGGAACCCGCCGCTCTGCTCGCCGGTCACCGTCACCGACGAGCCGGCCACGGCAAACGGAAGCCCGATCCGCGTGTCCCGCGCGACCGAGAGCCCGAGCGAGGAGCGGGTGCAGTTGTCGCACGCGAACGTCTGCTGGAGATCCGCCGCCGCATCGGTGTACCGGATCTGCTGCAGGCCGTAGGACGCGAAGACGCGCGTGTACCGGGAGCCGAACAGCGGGAACCCGAGCTGCGCCGAGAATCCGCGCTGGCGCTGCCGGCCGAGGTCGCCGATCGTGAACCGGCGCCGGGAGTTGAACAGGCTGATGGTGCCGGAGATCCGGCTCTCCCGGATGGCCGGATCGGTGTAGGTCAGGCTGAAATCGTTGATGTTCTGCCCGAACTGCCACTGCAGCTTGCCGCGCTTGGCCTTCCCGAAGAGGTTCGGCTCCTCCAGACCGAGGAAGCCGCCGACGCCGACGCCCTGCCCCACCGAAGCGCCGAAGTTGATGTTGCCCGTCCGCCGTTCCGTCACCCGGAAGATGATGTTGACGTCCACGCCGTTCTCGGCCGGCTGGACGTCCGGCGCCTCGACCGGCTGCTGGAAGAAGTTCAGGTTGGAGACGTTCTGATACGAGCGGATGAGCAGATCGCGGTTGAAGATCTGCCCCGGCAGCATGACGATGGCCTCGCGGATCACCCGCTCGTGGGTGACGTCGTTGCCGACGATCACGATCTTGTTGATCGTCGCGGGCTGCCCCTCGTAAACGCGCCAGCGGAGATCGAGATAGCTGGTGCTGTCCGGCCCGGTGCGGCGGGTCTCCTCCGGCTCGACGCGGGAGTAGATGTACCCGTTGTTCTGGTACATGTTGGTGAGACGCTCCGTCGCGCCGGTCCACTCCGTGCGGCTGAAGGCGACGTCCACCGTCTTCCCGTCGCCGGCCACGATACCCTCGCCGAAGGGGAAGAAGGTGCTCACCTGCTCGGAGGAGAAGCGCCGGTTCCCCGCCAGCTCGAACCGTCCGACCTTGTACGCCGGCCCCTCCTCGACGCGGAACGTCACGATCGCCTTGCCGGGAATCGAGTCGGCGATGAGGCTGTCGTCGAGCACCCGCAGGTCCACGTGGCCGCGGTCCGCGTACCAGTTCGGCAGGTTGGTCCGGATGTCTTCCTCGACCCGCTCCTCGCTGTACTCACCCTTCCGGAACCACCAGAAGCCTTCGGGGCGCGTGGCCAGGCCCTTCACCACCTCGCCGTCCTTGAATCGCGCGTTGCCCTCGATGATCACCTGGCTCACCGCCACGCGATCGCCTTCGACCACGTCGAAGACCACGCGGACCTGGTTCCCCTCCTGGGGAAGCTCCAGCGTCTTCACCTGGACCGCGTAGTAGCCCTTCTTCCGGTAGACCGAATCGATGGCGTTCCGGGACCGCTCCATGGCCGCGCGGTCCAGCGGTCGCCCCTCCGGCAGCGACACCTTCCGGCGGACCGCCCCCTCGTCGACGCGGTCGACCCCCCGCACCGTCCAGTGCTGGAGCAGCGGCCGCTCCCGGACCGTGAGCACGAGGATCAGCCTGCCCGCCGCGTCCCGCTGCTCCACCCGCACGTCGTCGAACTGGCCCGACGCGAAGAGGGCGGTCACCGCGCGCTGGATCGCCCGGTAGTTGGCGGGCTCCCCGCGGTGGATCTGGGCGTAGTCGAGCACCTGGCGGGGGGAGTTCCGCACCGCGCCGACCACGATCACGCTGTCGATGATCTGCGGGGCGGCGGGATCCTGGGCCGCCGCGCGCCCTCCGGGAAGGAGGGCGAGGGCGAGCAGGGCGAGACGGGCGGTGCGAGACATGGGATCGGGCGACCCCGGGCCCCACTGGGCCCGGGGCGGACGCTGAGCCGGCCTAGGCCCGCGAGGGGCTCAAGGCGCGGAAGGCGAGCTTGTCGCCCTCGGGGGCAAGATCCACCTCGATCTCCTCTCCCCGGACGAACTCGCCGGTCAGGATCTTCTCGCTGAGCGGGTCTTCGATGTACCGCTGGATGGCCCGCTTGAGCGGCCGCGCGCCGTAGGTCTGGTCGTAGCCGTGCTTGACCAGGAACTCCGTCGCGGCGGGGGTGAGCCTCACCTCGTCGCCGATCCGCCGCTGCACGTCCTTCACGAGGACGCCGACGATCTCGGCGATGTGGTTCTGATCGAGCGGATGGAAGACGATGACGTCGTCCAGCCGGTTCAGGAACTCGGGGTTGAAGACCTTCGTGATCTCCTCCTTCACCGTCTCGGCGATCTTCTCGAACGTTCGCCCCCGGTCGGCGCCGTGGAAGCCCAGGCTCTTCGACTGGGTGATGTCGCGCGCGCCCACGTTCGAGGTCATGATGACGACCGTGTTCTTGAAGTCGATGACCCGGCCGTAGTTGTCCGTCAGATGGCCCTCGTCGAGCACCTGGAGCAG
Source organism: Gemmatimonadales bacterium (assembly GCA_050733195.1). Classification (GTDB taxonomy): domain Bacteria; phylum Gemmatimonadota; class Gemmatimonadetes; order Gemmatimonadales; family GWC2-71-9; genus JABFSM01. The sequence goes on along the minus strand of JBOHSH010000006.1, from coordinate 336 downwards.
GATGTTGAACACGTCCGGGTGCGCCTACTCGATCTCGTCGAGCAGCACCACGGAGTAGGGCTTGCGCCGGACCGCCTTGGTCAGCGTGCCCGAGTCCTCGTAGCCGACGTATCCCGGCGGGGCGCCGATCAGCCGGGACACCGAGAACTTCTCCATGTACTCCGACATGTCGACCCGGATCAGCGCCTGCCCGTCGGCGAAGAGGAACTTGGCGAGCGCGCGCGCCAGCTCGGTCTTGCCCACGCCGGTCGGGCCGCTGAAGACGAAGGAGCCGATCGGGCGGTTCGGATCCTTGAGGCCGGCCCGGGAGCGCCGGATGGCGCGGGCCACCGCCTG
>JBOHSH010000005.1:0-4229 GCA_050733195.1 Gemmatimonadales bacterium | reverse complement strand
CCGTCGACCACGCGGCCCGGTGAGGCCTTCTGGGTCGGCCTGCTCGGGAGCAACCAGTGGCAGACCATCAATCCGCAGTACTGGTTCATCGTGAGTGCGCCGAATATGACTCCGGGCCGCACCGGCTTCCCCCAGCTCGGCGGCAACCAGGAGCTGCTCATCAACGTCGTCCCCGAGCCCTCCACCTACGCGTTGCTCGCGACGGGTCTGGTGGGTCTGGTCGGCGTCAGCCTGCGGCGCCGAAACCGGAAGTAAGCGCGCGACGTCCGGGCGGGTGAGCCCAGCGGGCCGGAATCGGTGATTCCGGCCCGCCTCGTTTCTCCGCCCGCGCACCGTTTTATCTTTCCGTGGTCCGCTTCTGGCAGCCTCAACCGTCGAACCCTGACACCCGGCGACCCCCCATGGACAGCAAGGGCGAAGGCAGGCTCGAGCGCGCGACTACCCTCATTTACACCCTCGCGTTCCTCTTCCTGTTCCTTCCGGCGGTCGATCTCGTGCTGAATACCTGGCCGATGCAGCCGGGGATCGTCAGCTGGCGTTACGCCGCTGTTGGCCTGGCCAGCGGCTTCACCCTTACGCCCTTCCTCGGGCTCCTCATCGCTCTGCTGACGGCGCTCTACTTCGGCCACCGCCGGGTGCAGATCGCCGTGGGCGTGATTGCCGCCGTGGTCGGGCTGGTGACGGTCGTGGCGAGCATGGCGTTCGTGCTCGATGTGCTGCAAGTGCGGAGGTCCGTCGCCCCCGAGGGGCGCTGGACGTTCGATGCGGGAGCCGGTCGGGCGTTCTTCAAGCACCTCGCCGGGATGATCTTTCTCGGGATGACGTCCTACGTGGCCTTCGCCACGCTCGCGCCCGCTTCCGGGAGGCGGGCGCGCACTCCGCTCGTCGTTCGCTCTCCCGCGACACCCGACCAGACCGGCTGAGCCCGCCCGGCGGCAACGTCAGCGTGAGGCCGTGACGTTTCGGGCCTGCCGCCCTGGAAAGGTCGGCAGTGCCCGCTCGACCGCGGGCAACACGCTGCCGGCCACCTCGGTGGCGAGGGTATCGGCCCGCGACTCCGGGTCGCCTCTGAGCGGCACCACGATCCGCACCAGCGCCTCCTCGGTACGTCCGTAGAGGGCGGCATCGCGCAGCAGCTCCCACTTCACACGATACTCGTTCGAGGACACGCGTCCGCGCCCCTGATACCAGTAGTACACGAGCGCCCGCTCGTGCTCGCGGGCCAGCAGATAGCGCTGCACCCGATGGGAACCGCCGGGCAGCCGGATCTCGTGCTCCGAGACGGCCAGCGGCTCCCACCCCGCGCCGGGGAGGCAGTTGCGCGGGGAGTGAATGGTTCGTCCCTGCGTCTGCTGCTCGTAGTACCCGACATAGACCGAAAAGGCCGCCGAGGAATCGCGCACGTACTCCCGCAGGACGTACGAGTCCATGCCCGCGACGCGCTGCTCGTCCGGGGAGATCGGCCGGTCCTTGCCCTCGAAGCCCAGGATGGTCGCGGGCATCTCGCTCAACGGCTCCCGGAGCGGCATCGCCCGCTGGCGATCGACGCCGAGCAGGAGGCCCGCACCGAGGGCCAGGACGACCGCGGGGAGGAAGGGGAGCAGCCGGCGCATCAGATGGCCTCCGCGGGCCGCCGGGCCCGGATCGCGCGTTCGAGCAGCGAGATCACCCAGGCGATCCCCGCGGTGACGAGCAGCGAGACCACGAAGAGGAGCCAACCTTCGGTGAGATGCATGAACCCTTCACCAAACTTGGGGCTCACGAACACCACGAGGAAGCCGGTCAGAAAGACCCGCACGGCATTGATGAGGATGGCGACACCGACGGACAGGCCGATGAGCACGATCCGCCCACCCACGGTGCGGAGCCAGAGCGCCCCGATCAGAAGCGCGAGGCTGCCGAGCGCCGTGAGCGATCGAATGCCGCTGCACGCCTCCGCCACGAAGAGCTGGTGCCCCGGCACCTGGATCACGTTGCCGCTCAAGAGCACCGGAACATGGCGCCATTCCAGCAAGGCGGCGCCCAGCTGAGAGGCCTTGAACTGCAACGGCAGCGTGATGGCGCTCCGGATCAGCTCGGGCAACGGCACCGACAACACCAGCAGCGTGAACGGAAGCCACCACGCGAGCGCCTGGCGGGCACCGAGGTAGTACACCGTGAGCCCGAGCAGCCCGCCGATGACGGACAGGCGCATCGTGAACAGCTCGGCGGCGAGCCCGGAGACGTAGCGGAGGAGAACGGCGGCAACGAGGATGGCCAGTCCGAGCGCCACGTTGGGCTTCGCGTCCGTCCGCTTGCCCGTGCGCCAGGCCAGCCAGACGGCTACCGGCCCGAGGAGCAGCCCGTGCCCGGCGTCGGGATCGCTCCACCAGTCCCGAAAGAGCAGGCGGATCGGCTCGGCGAAGAGCGCGACAAACGCCGCTCCGGCGAGCAGGAGCGGGAGTGATGCCTGGAGGGAGAAATGGAACCGGCGCCCCTCGGCCGCCGGGCGCGTGGCGCCCACGGGCGCTTACCAGCCGCCGCGGCGGAGGAGAATCACCGGAATCGTGCGAACCATGATGCGGAGGTCCTGCCAGAACCCCGCCCGACGGATGTACTCGAGGTCGTACTCGACCTTCCGCTGGACGTCGGCCAGGCAGGAGTCATACTGCTGGCTCACCTGGGCAAGGCCGGTGATGCCGGGACGGGCGCGCTGCCGGAGAGAGTAGTCCTGGACCGAGCCGCGCAGCGTCTCGAAGATGGAGGGCCGCTCGGGACGTGGTCCCACGATGTTCATGTCTCCGAGAACCACGTTGAGCAGCTGGGGCAGCTCGTCCAGGCGATACTGGCGAAGAAACCGGCCGAGGACCGTAACCCGGGGGTCGTCCTTCGTGGCCCAGATGGCGCCGGTCTTCTGCTCCGCCTCGACGTACATCGTGCGGAACTTGTAGATCGTGAACGGCCTGCCACCCATGTCGTGGCGGCGCCGCGGATCCTCCTTCCAAAAGCCGGTGTTCCGGCTGTCGCGTCCGACGCGGATCTGGGTGTGAAAGATCGGTCCCCGGGACGTGAGCTTGACGAGCGCGCCGATCACGATCCAGAGCGGGGCGGTGATCGCCATCCCGACGAGGGCGACGGCGATGTTGAGGGCGCGGCGCGCCCAGTGCTCCCGGACCGCTTCCCGACGAATGCCTTCGCGGCGAACCACCCGCAGATAGGGCGGTGCGACGGTCCCGGCCGTCCGGGCCCGCTCCTCTCCGCGCACCCCGGGGGAGGGCGACAGCGGATTCGGCTCGCGGGGAGAGGGCAAGGTCATCCTCAGAAAAGGTTCGCCAGCCGGCCGATCAGATAGGTGACCGACAGCGCCGCCCCGGCGAGCGGCACGACCTGCCGCCAGAAGGTGCTTCCTCCCTGAACCCGGGCGCCGCCGACGATGATCTCGTCGCCCGCGCGCAGATTCAGCTGGTCGATCGTCAACCCGTCGATCATCGCCTGACGAAACGATTCCTTGGTCAGAATCTCGTCCCCGGCGCGTTGCACCTTCGTATTGGCAGGATCCGTCGTCCCCGCAGGCCCGCCGGCGGCCATGATGGCGTCACCGATCAGAACCTCCGCGGGCACCTGGTAGAAGCCCGGCCGCCCCACCCCTCCGAGAAAGCTCAGGCGGATCGTGGACTGGGCCCGCACCGTCGGGTCGCGGAGGTACTTCTTGAGTTCCGTGGTCAGGAACTCCTGCACCTCGGCGCGCAGGACGCCCTTCACGCTGATATCGGGGATGCCCGGCAGGCTGATGACCCGGCCCGGACCGACGATGAACGTGTTGGACAGGGTCTGCTCGTTCGGGACGAAGAGAATGACCTGATCGCCCGGCTGGAGATCCCCTTCTTCGAGCCGCAACTTGATCAACGCGATCTCCCGCCGCTTGCTGTCCTTGAGGCGGGAGCTGTACCCCGGCGACGCCACGATCTGCTGGGCCTCCGTAAGGGCGGACTCGAGCTCGGTGCGCGATGCCTGGGCGTGGCGCGACTGCAGCGGGGGGGCCCCCTGACCATCGGCGCTGCCGGCGGCGGCCAACACGACCACCGCGGTGAAGACCAGGTTTCGCAGAAACGAGATCGGCACGATGCTCCCGAGATCCGAGTTTGGCTGGGCTTTTTCGAGCGCCGACCTTATCAGCAGGGAACGTGCTGGCCGACGGGCACCGCGCCCGTACTGCTCAACCCCTGTTGATTGCAGTGCTTAGCCCGTTT
>JBOHSH010000004.1:0-42028 GCA_050733195.1 Gemmatimonadales bacterium | reverse complement strand
CAACCTGACGGCGCAGGTCCGGAACATCTCCGAGGTCACGGTCGCGGTCGCGAGCGGCGACCTCTCCCGGAAGATCACGGTGGACGTCCGCGGCGAGATCCTGCAGCTCAAGGAGGCCATCAACACGATGGTCGACCAGCTGCGCTCGTTCGCCTCGGAGGTGACGCGCGTCGCCCGCGAGGTGGGCACCGAGGGCAAGCTCGGCGGGCAGGCGGTCGTCCCGGGCGTCGCCGGCACGTGGAAGGACCTGACCGACAGCGTGAACGCGATGGCCGGCAACCTCACGGCGCAGGTCCGGAACATCGCCGAGGTGACCACGGCCGTCGCCCGCGGCGACCTGACGCGGAAGATCACGGTGAACGTGAGCGGCGAGATCCTCGAGCTCAAGAACACCATCAACACGATGGTGGACCAGCTCAACGCCTTCGCCGGCGAGGTGACCCGCGTGGCCCGCGAGGTCGGCACCGAGGGCAAGCTCGGCGGCCAGGCCCGCGTGCCCGGCATCGGCGGCACCTGGAAGGACCTCACCGACAACGTCAACCTCCTCGCGGCCAACCTCACCACCCAGGTCCGCAACATCGCCGAGGTCACCACCGCCGTTGCCCGCGGCGACCTCTCGCGGAAGATCACGGTGAACGTGAGCGGCGAGATCCTCGAGCTCAAGGACACCATCAACACGATGGTGGATCAGCTGCGGGCGTTCGCCTCGGAGGTGACCCGCGTCGCGCGCGAGGTCGGGACCGAGGGCAAGCTCGGCGGGCAGGCGCAGGTGCCCGGCGTGGCCGGGACGTGGAAGGACCTCACCGACAACGTGAACTCGATGGCGAGCAACCTCACCGCCCAGGTGCGGAACATCGCCGAGGTGGCCACCGCGATCGCGAACGGCGACCTGTCGAAGAAGATCACGGTGGACGTGAGCGGCGAGATCCTGCGGCTCAAGGAGACCATCAACACGATGGTCGACCAGCTCAACGGCTTCGCCTCGGAAGTAACGCGCGTCGCGCGCGAGGTGGGCACCGAGGGCAAGCTCGGCGGCCAGGCGCAGGTGCCGGGCGTCGGAGGGACCTGGAAGGACCTCACCGACAACGTGAACCTGATGGCGAGCAACCTGACCGCCCAGGTGCGCAACATCGCCGAGGTGGCCACCGCGATCGCGGGGGGCGACCTCTCCAAGAAGATCACGGTGGACGTCCGGGGCGAGCTGCTCAACCTCAAGGAGACGCTCAATACGATGGTCGAGCAGCTCCGCTCGTTCGCGGCGGAGGTGACCCGCGTCGCCCGCGAGGTCGGCACCGACGGCAAGCTCGGCGGCCAGGCGGTCGTCTCCGGCGTGGCCGGCACGTGGAAGGACCTCACCGACAACGTGAACCTGCTCGCGGCCAACCTCACGACGCAGGTGCGCAACATCGCCGAAGTCACGACCGCGGTCGCCCGCGGCGACCTCTCCCGCAAGATCACGGTGGACGTGAAGGGCGAGATCCTCGAGCTCAAGGTCACCATCAACACGATGGTGGACCAGCTCAACGCCTTCGCCGCCGAGGTGACCCGCGTGGCCCGCGAGGTGGGCACCGAGGGCAAGCTGGGCGGCCAGGCCCGGGTGCCCGGCGTCGCCGGCACCTGGAAGGACCTCACCGACAACGTGAACGTGATGGCCGCGAACCTCACCGAGCAGGTCCGCGGCATCGTGCGCGTGGTCACCGCCGTGGCCGACGGCGACCTCAAGCCGAAGCTCACGGTGAACGCGAAGGGCGAGGTGGCGGCGCTCGCCGAGACGATCAACAACATGACGGGCACGCTGGCCACCTTCGCCGATCAGGTCACGACCGTGGCCCGCGAGGTGGGCGTGGAGGGCCGCCTCGGCGGTCAGGCGCACGTGCCCGGCGCGGCCGGCACCTGGAAGGACCTGACCGGCAACGTGAACCTGCTCGCCGCCAACCTCACCACCCAGGTCCGCGCGATCGCCGAGGTCGCGACCTCCGTCACCCAGGGCAACCTGACCCGCTCGATTCAGGTCGAGGCCCGCGGCGAGGTGGCGGAGCTCAAGGACAACATCAACACGATGATCAACAACCTCCGTCTCACGACGGAGCGGAACACCGAGCAGGACTGGCTCAAGACGAACCTGGCCCGGTTCACCGGCATGCTGCAGGGCCAGCGCGACCTCTCCACCGTGGGCCAGCTGCTGCTCTCGGAGCTGGTGCCGCTGGTGAACGCGCACCAGGGGATGATCTACCAGGTGGGCGGCGAGCCGAAATCGCTGCACCTGCTCGCCTCCTACGCCAAGGCGCACGAGGACGGGTACCCCGAGCGCCTCGAGATGGGCGAGTCGTTCATCGGGCAGTGCGCCCACGACAAGCGGCGGATCCTGGTGAGCCGGATTCCGGCGGACGCGGTGCAGGTCGGCTCGGTGTTCGTGCGTGCCCTGCCCCGGAGCATCGTCGTCCTGCCCGTCGTCTTCGAGGGCGAGATCAAGGCGGTGCTCGGCATCGCGTCGCTCACCGACTTCGCGCCGGCCCACCTGGCGTTCCTCGAGCAGCTCACCACCAGCATCGGCATCGTGCTCAACAGCATCGAGGCCACGATGCGGACCGAGGACCTGCTCAAGCAGTCGCAGCAGCTGGCGGCGGAGCTGCAGACCCAGCAGCGGGAGCTGCAGCAGACGAACGAGCAGCTCGGCCTCAAGGCCCAGCAGCTCGCCGAGCAGAATGCGGAGGTGGAGCGCAAGAACCGCGAGATCGAGCAGGCCCGCCGGGCGCTCGAGGAGAAGGCCTCGGAGCTCGCGCTGGCCTCGAAGTACAAGTCGGAGTTCCTGGCGAACATGTCGCACGAGCTCCGGACGCCCCTCAACAGCATCCTCATTCTGGGCCAGCAGCTCGCCGAGAACCCGGAGGGCAACCTGAGCGTCAAGCAGGTCGAATTCGCGCGCACCATCCACGGCGCGGGCAGCGACCTGCTCAACCTCATCACCGACATCCTCGACCTCTCCAAGATCGAGTCCGGCACCGTGACGGTGCTGGCCGAGGAGGTCGTGCTCGAGAGCCTGCTCGACTCGGTGACGCGGCCGTTCCGCCACGAGGCCGAGACCCGCCACCTGAGCCTCGACGTCGGGGTGGATCCGGCCATCGGCCGCACCATCTTCACCGACTCCAAGCGGCTCCAGCAGGTGCTCAAGAACCTCCTCTCCAACGCCTTCAAGTTCACCGAGCAGGGCGGCGTGCGGGCGCGCGCGTCGCTGGCCGAAAGCGGCTGGAGCTCCGACCATCCGGTGCTCGGCCGCGCGGCCGGTGTGGTGGCCATCGAGGTCACCGACAGCGGCATCGGGATTCCGCTCGAGAAGCAGCGGATCATCTTCGAGGCATTCCAGCAGGCGGACGCGGGCACCGGCCGAAAGTACGGCGGCACGGGCCTCGGGCTCGCGATCAGCCGCGAGCTCGCGAACCTGCTGGGCGGCGAGATCCAGCTCCGGAGCTCGCCGGGCGTCGGCAGCAGCTTCACCATCTACCTCCCGCAGACGTACGTCGGGCCCACCGGGCTGGGCGCGCCCGCGGTCGAGGCGCGGCTCCGCCCCGGCCCCGCGAGCCTGCCGCTGCTCCGGCCCGAGCGGGCGATCGAGGCGGTGCCCGACGACCGCCACGATCTGGCGGGCGCCGCGGCCGTGCTCCTCATCGTCGAGGACGATCCGCACTACGCCCGGCTGCTGGCGGACCTCGCCCACGCCGAGGGCTTCAAGGTGATGGTGGCCTCCCGCGGCGCCGAGGGGCTGGCGCTGGCCCGCGAGCACCAGCCGACCGCCATCTCCCTCGACGTCTTCCTTCCCGACATGCTCGGGTGGGCGGTGCTCAACCAGCTCAAGCAGGACCCGACCCTGCGCCACATCCCGGTGCAGTTCATCACCCTGGACGACAACCGGCAGCACGGGCTCTCCCGCGGGGCGTTCGGCTTCCTCGCCAAGCCGGCGACGGCCGACAGCGTGCAGGCCGCGCTCGCCCGGATGCGGGACTACGCCGCTCCCCGCCGCAAGCGCCTGCTGGTCGTGGAGGACAACGAGGCGGAGCGGCTCGGCATCGCGGAGCTCCTCGGCCACCAGGACGTGGAGATCGACAGCGCCTCCACCGGTGAGGAAGCCCTCGCCGTGCTGGGCCAGGAGCGGTACGATTGTGCGGTCCTGGACCTCCGGCTCCCCGACATGTCGGGCTTCGAGATCCTGGAGCGGGTGCGGGACGACCCCGCGCTCGCCGATCTGCCGGTCGTGGTCTTCACCGGGAAGGAGCTCTCGCCCGAGGAGGACGCCCGGCTGCACACCATGGCCCGGAGCGTGGTCGTCAAGGGCGTCGAGTCGCCGGAGAGGCTGCTCGACGAGACGTCGCTCTTCCTGCACCGCGTCGTCGCCGACCTGCCGGCCGACATGCAGGCGATGCTCGACCGGCTGCACCGCTCGGACGACGACCTCATCGGCAAGAAGGTCCTCGTGGTGGACGACGACGTCCGCAACATCTTCGCCCTGAGCAGCGCGCTCGAGCAGCGCGGCATGCAGGTGCTGACCGCCGGCAACGGCCACGAGGCCATCGCCACGCTCGAGACCACCGGCGACGTCGCCATCGTGCTCATGGACGTGATGATGCCCGACATGGACGGCTACCAGACCATGCAGGCGATCCGCCGCAACCCGGAGCTCCGCCGGCTGCCGATCGTGGCCCTCACCGCCAAGGCGATGAAGGGCGACCGCGAGAAGTGCCTCGACGCCGGCGCCTCCGATTACCTCGCCAAGCCGGTGAACACGGAGCAGCTCCTCTCCGTGCTCCGGCTCTGGCTGCACCGGTAGCGAAGGCCGGATGAAACCGCCCGAGCCGGTCAACATCCTGCTGGTCGACGACCAGCCGGGAAAGCTGCTCAGCTACGAAGCCATCTTGGACGAGCTGGGGGAGAACCTCATCAAGGCCAGCTCGGGCCGTGAGGCGCTCGAGCACCTGCTGCGCAGCGAGATCACGGTCGTGCTGATGGACGTGAGCATGCCCGAGCTGGACGGGTTCGAGCTGGCCGAGATGATCCGCCAGCACCCCCGGTTCCAGCGCACGGCGATCATCTTCGTCTCCGCGGTGCATCTCACCGACCTCGACCGTCTCAAGGGATACGAGTCGGGCGCGGTGGATTACGTCTCGGTCCCGGTGATCCCGGAGCTGCTGCGCGCCAAGGTCCGGGTGTTCACCGACCTCTACCGCAAGACCCGGGAGGCGGAGCGCTTCGCCCAGGACCTCGAGCGGATGGTGGCCGAGCGGACGGCCGAGCTGGAGGAAGCCGTCGCCCGGCAGATCGAGCTGGCCGACCGGCTGCGCGAGACCGACCGGCGGAAGGACGAGTTCCTCGCCCAGCTCGCCCACGAGCTCCGGAATCCGCTGGCGAGCCTGCAGAACGCCCTCAGCGTGATGCGGCTCAAGCCGCTCGAGGATCCGCAGCTCGCCTGGTGCCGCGACCTCATGGGCCGGCAGACCGACCAGCTGACCCGGCTCGTGGAAGACCTCCTCGACGTCTCGCGCATCACCCTCGGCAAGATCCGGCTCCGCCGGGAGCCTCTCGACCTGGCCCGGATCATTCACGAGGCCGTCGAGGCGAGCCGGCCCTTCGTCGAGGCCCGGCGGCACCGGCTCGAGGTCGCGGTGCCGGAGCGGCCGCTGCTCCTCGAGGGTGACGGAGCGCGGCTCACCCAGGTCGTGGCGAACCTGCTCAACAACGCCGCGAAGTATCAGCACGACCAGGGACGCATCGACATCGACGTCGCGCGGGAGGACGGCACTGCGGTCGTCCGGATCCGGGACGAGGGCTTCGGGATTCCACCGGAGCTGCTGCCCCGGATCTTCGAGCCCTTCACCCAGGGCGAAGTGAGCCAGATCCGCGTGCAGGGAGGGCTCGGCTTGGGCCTGGCGCTGGTGAAGAGCCTCGTCGAGATGCACGGCGGCTCGGTGGTCGCGATGAGCGGCGGGCCCGACCGCGGAAGCGAGTTCGTGGTGCGGCTCCCCTGCCTTCTCGAGGCGGTCGCCGTTCCCGGGGAGGCCGGCAGCGTGCCGGTCAGCGTGCCGAGACGCATCCTGGTCGTGGACGACAGCACCGACGCCGCCGAGAGCCTGGCGCTCCTGCTTCGGCTCAAGGGACACACGGTCTCGATCGCCTACGACGGTCCGCACGCGGTGGAGCTGGCCGAGACCGAGCGGCCCGCGGTCATGTTCCTCGACATCGGCCTCCCCGGCATGGACGGCTACGAGGTCTGCCGGCGGGTCCGGCAACGCGGGCTTTCCGAGACGTACATCGTGGCGATGACGGGATACGGACAGGAGCGCGACCGCGAGCGCTCCCGAGAAGCCGGCTTCGACGGCCACACCGTCAAACCGGTCGCCATGGACGAGCTGCTGAGGGTCCTCTCCAGTCGCTGAATCCGCCTGCCGCCGGGTCGCCGCTCGAGGCCCGTCTTCCCGCTGGTCCTATTACTATCCTTCGGCTCCGACCCTCTGCGATGACCGACCAGGATCTCCACCGATGACCCAGGCGACGGTCCCGACTCCGCTGCCACGGCGCCGTTTCGGCCAGACCCTGCGCCGCGATGCCTGGTGGTGGCAGCCGCTCGTGGTCTTCCTGATTCTGGGAGGCTTCGTCGTTTACGCCACCTGGGCGGCCTTTCAGAACGCCCACTACACCTACGGTCCCTACCTCTCGCCGTTCTATTCGCCGGAGCTCTTCGGCGATTCGCCGCACGCCTGGTTCGGGCCGCGTCCCGCCTGGTGGCCGGCCGGCGTGCCGTTCAGCCCCGCGCTGATCATTCTTCCCTTCCCCGCGCTGTTCCGCTTCACCTGCTACTACTACCGCGGCGCGTACTACTAGGCCTTCTGGGCGGACCCGCCAGCCTGCACCGTCGGCGAGCCGCGCACGGCATATCTCGGCGAGCGGTATTTCCCCCTGATCCTGCAGAACGTCCACCGCTGGTTCCTCTATGTGGCGGTGGTCTTTCTCTTCATTCTTGGCTACGACGCCTGGAAGGGCTTCTGGTTCGCCGACCCGGCGACGGGCACGGTGCGCTTCGGCGTCGGCATCGGCTCGCTGGTGCTCCTGGCCAACGTGATCTGTCTCGCCGGGTACACCCTCGGCTGTCATTCGATGCGCCACCTCCTGGGCGGCTTTCGGGATCAGTTCTCGAAGCGCCCGGCGTTCCGGCTGCCGTACCGCTGCTCCACCTGCCTCAACGACACGCACCACCGCTGGGCCTGGCTCAGCCTGCTCGTCGTGGCGTTCTCGGACATCTACATCCGCCTCTGCTCGATGGGGGTCTGGTCGGACCTGAGGCTGCTCTGATGGCCGAGCTCGCCCACTACGACCACGACGTGCTGGTGATCGGCGCGGGGGGCGCCGGGCTGCGCGCCGCGATCGAGGCCGCGGCCGCCGGCGTATCCGTCGGGCTCGTCTGCAAGTCGCTGCTCGGGAAGGCGCACACGGTGATGGCGGAGGGCGGCGTGGCGGCCGCGCTCGCCGACGTGGACGAGCGCGACGACTGGCGGGTGCACTTCACCGATACGATGCGGGGCGGCCAGTACCTCAACAACTGGCGCATGGCGGAGCTCCATGCGAAGGAGGCGCCGGCCCGGGTCCGCGAGCTCGAGGCGTGGGGCGCCCTCTTCGACCGCACCGCCGACGGCCGGATCCTTCAGCGGAATTTCGGCGGCCACCGCTATCCGCGTCTCGCCCACGTCGGCGACCGCACCGGCCTGGAGATGATCCGCACACTCCAGGATCACGGCGTGCATCGGGGCATCGACGTGCACATGGAGGTCACCGTCGTCCGGCTGTTCACCCGGGACGGCCGCGCCTGCGGCGCGCTCGCCTACGACCGCGAACGGGGACGGTTCCGGCTCTTCCGGGCCCGCGCCCTCGTGCTCGCGACCGGCGGGATCGGCCGGGCCTATCGGATCACGAGCAACAGCTGGGAGTACACCGGTGACGGCCACGCGCTGGCGTTTCAGGCGGGCGCCGCGCTCCAGGACATGGAGTTCGTCCAGTTCCACCCGACGGGCATGGTCTGGCCGCCCAGCGTGCAGGGAATCCTGGTGACCGAAGGGGTGCGCGGCGAGGGCGGCGTCCTCCTCAACAACCGGGGCGAGCGATTCATGTTTCGGGACATCCCCGAGAACTACCGCGCCCAGACGGCCGACACGCCCGAGGAGGGGTGGCGCTACACCCAGGGCGATCGCGACGCGCGGCGGCCCCCCGAGCTGCTCACCCGGGACCACGTGGCGCGGTGCATCGTGCGCGAGGTCCGCGAGGGACGCGGCAGCCCGCACGGCGGCGTGTTCCTCGACATCGCCTGGATCAAGGAGAAGCTCCCCAACGCGGTGGCCCACATCCGGAAGAAGCTCCCGAGCATGTACCACCAGTTCAAGGAGCTGGCCGGCATCGACATCACGACCACGCCGATGGAGATCGGGCCCACGACGCACTATATCATGGGGGGCATCCGGGTCGACGGCGACTCGCAGATGAGCACCGTGCCGGGCCTCTTCGCGGCCGGCGAGTCGGCGGCCGGGCTGCACGGCGCCAACCGGCTGGGCGGCAACTCGCTCTCCGATCTCCTCGTCTTCGGGAAGCGCGCCGGCGAGTACGCCGCCTCGTTCGCCCGGGAGTACGCCGCCCTGCCCCCCGACGAGGGCGAGGCCGGCGAGGCGATCGAGGCCGCCCTCGCGCCCTTCGGCCGCGCCGGAGGCGAGAACCCGTACGCCGTGCAGCGCGACCTGCAGTCGCTGATGCAGGAGGAGGTCGGGATCGTGCGCCGGGAATCCGAGTTGGCGCACGCCCTCGACGAGCTCGGCCGCCTCCGGGAGCGCGCCGCCCGGGTAGGGGTTCCCGGCAACCGGGAGTACAATCCGGCGTGGCACACGGCGCTCGATCTCGACAGCCTGCTCACCGTCTCGGAGGCGATCGTGCGCAGCGCCATCGCCCGCAGGGAAAGCCGCGGCGGGCATTTTCGGGACGATTATCCCGACAAGCAGGCGGAATTCGGCTCCTTCAATTTCACGGTGGCACGCGGTCCGAACGGCGGCATGACGCTCGAGCGCGCAGCCATCGCGGCGCCGCCCGCGGAGCTCTCGCGCCTGATCGAGGAGATGAAATGACGGCGACCGCCACGTTTCGGATCTGGCGCGGCGAGCGGGGCGAGGGCGGCTTCGTGTCCTACGAGACCGAAGTGTCCGAAGGCATGGTCGTGCTGGACGCGGTGCACCTCATTCAGGCCGAGCAGGCCGGAGACCTCGCGGTCCGCTGGAACTGCAAGGCCGGCAAGTGCGGCTCCTGCTCCGCCGAGGTGAACGGCCAGCCGAAGCTCATGTGCATGACCCGGCTCTCCGACCTCGACCTCAGCACACCGGTGACCGTCGAGCCGATGCGCGCCTTCCCGCACCATCGGGATCTCGTGGCCGACGTGAGCTGGAACTTCCGGGTGAAGAAGCAGATCCGCCCGTTCACCCCCCGGCCGCCCGACGCGCCCGACGGGACCTGGCGGATGCAGCAGGAAGACGTGGACCGGGTGCAGGAATTCCGGAAGTGCATCGAGTGCTTCCTCTGCCAGGACGTCTGTCACGTCCTCCGGGATCATCATCTCCACGACGAGTTCATCGGCCCCCGCTACCTGGTGCACGCGGCGGCGCTCGAGCTGCATCCTCTCGACACGCTCGACCGCCGCGACGAGCTGCGGAAGGCCTACGGCATCGGGTACTGCAACATCACAAAGTGCTGCTCCAAGGTGTGCCCGGAATCCATCAAGATCACGGACAACGCCATCATTCCGCTCAAGGAGCGCGTGGTGGATCGCGCGTTCGACCCCCTCGTCAAGCTCATCGGGATCGTCAGGGGGAGGAGCTCTGAGTCTGAGTTCTGAGTTCTGAGTTCTGAGTTCGGAGTTCTAAGTGCCGGTGGGGCGGGGTGGTGGCTCTTGCGGTGCTGCTTCGAGGGGCTTCGATTGAGCAACGAACGAGAACCCTGAACCCAGAACCCAGAACCCAGAACCCAGAACTCAGAACTCAGAACTCAGAACCCAGAACCCAGAACCCAGAACCCGAATGTTCGACCTCAAGCCGATCTCGGCGGGCGCAATCACCGCGGCTCTCGCGAAAGCCGAGCGCTATCGCCTGCTCAACGAGCCGTCGGCCGCCGAGAGCATCTGCCTCGACGTGCTCGCCCAGGAGCCCGGCAACCAGGCGGCGCTGGTGATGCTGCTCCTCGCGCGCACCGATCAGCTCGGCGAGACGATGGCCGCGGGGTATGCGCGGGCGCGCGCGGTGCTGGCGATGCTGCGCGACCCTTGCCAGCGCGCGTACCACGCCGGAGTGGCCGCGGAGCGCCGCGCCAAGGCCCTCGCCGGGAGCGGCGGTCCGGGCAGCGGCCCGATGGCGTACGCGCACTTTCGCGAGGCGATGGAGCGCTACGAGGAGGCCGAGCGGCTCGCGCCTCCGGGCGACGACGACGCCCGGCTCCGCTGGAACACCTGCGCACGGATTCTGAACGCCGACCCTCACCTGCGTCCCCCGGTCGCGGCCGGGGAGTCCTACGAGCCCGCGCTGGAGGAGTGACCTTATGATCCGGCCGTTGCCCGCGGGAGCGCTGGCCGCGCTCCTGCTCCTGCCCATCCTCCCCGCGCGGCCCGCCGACGGCGATGTCCGGCTGAAGCGCGAGGCCGTCGCCGCCGTTGAGAAGCGCGCGGCCGATCTCATCCGGCTGAGCGATCAGGTCTGGGGCTTCGCCGAGACGGCGCTCCGCGAGACCCGTTCCGCCGAGGTCCTCGCCGCGTGGGCCGAGCAGCAGGGGTTCCGCGTCACCCGGGGCGTCGCGGGCATGCCGACCGCCTTCATCGCCGAGTACGGCAGCGGCACTCCGGTGATCGGGATCATGGGGGAGTACGATGCCCTGCCCGGACTGTCCCAGAAGGCGGAGCCCGCCCGTGCCCCCCTGCTCGCGGGCGGCGCCGGCCACGGCTGCGGCCACAATCTGTTCGGCGCGGCGAGCCTCGGCGCCGCGGCGGCGGTCAAGGACCTGATCGCGCAGGGGAAGCTCAAGGGAACGGTGCGCTTCTTCGGGACCCCGGCCGAAGAATCCGTCGGCGGCAAGGTCTACATGGCCCGCGAGGGCGCGTTCAAGGGTGTGGACGTCATGCTCGTCTGGCATCCCGGAGACCGGACAGAAGCCGACAACGGCAGCTCGCAGGCGATCGTCGATTTCGTCGTCGAGTTCCGGGGGCGCACCGCCCACGCGGCCTTCGATCCCTGGAACGCGCGGAGCGCGGCCGACGCCGTCGAGGCGTTCACCCACGGCGTGAATCTCCTGCGCGAGCACGTGCGACCCTCGGTGCGCATGCACTACACCGTCCAGCGGGCCGGGGACGTGCCGAACGTGGTTCCGGACTACGCGAAGATCTGGATGTGGGTCCGCGACTCGAAGACGGCAGCCATTCACCCGGTGCTCGACCGCGTGAAGCAAATCGCGGCGGGAGCGGCCCAGATCGCCGGCGTGGAGCACGAGCTCAGGATCCAGGCGGGCGACTACGAGATCCTCGTGAACCACGAGGGGTCGCGGCTGCTCGACCGCAACCTCAAGTGGCTGGGTCCCATCACCTACACCGCCGAGGAGCAGGCCTTCGCCAGGGCCATCCAGCGCGCGGTGAGCATCGAGGAGCGGGGCGTGGTCGGCGAGCCGCAGCCGCTCGAGGACCCCCCGCCCTCCGCGCCGGAAGGCGGCTCCACCGACGTGGGCGACGTGAGCTGGATCGGGCCCACGCTCCACTTCTCCGTGACCACCGGCGTCTGGAACTCGCCCTGGCACGCATGGCCGGTCGTGGCCACGGGCGGCATGTCGATCGGGCACAAGGGCATGCTGCACGCCGCCAGGACGCTGGCGGTGACGGCCGTCGATCTCTTCCAGGACGCGAAGCTGCGCGACGCGATCACGACCGAGTTCGCCGGGCAGACGCGCGGATTCGTCTACAAGCCCTGGATTCCGGCGGGTCCCCCGCCGCTGCCGAAGTGAGCCTCCTCCGCTGAACCGGGCCCCCCACCTCTCGAGACGCCATGGCTGAATCGATCGGCAGCTCCGGCACGGGCATGAAGCTCCACACAAAGATCCTGCTCGGTCTCGTCGTGGGAGCGATCGTGGGCATCACGGCGAACTCCGTGCTCGGCGGCACGCATCCGCTGGTCAACGGCACCAACACGTACCTGGCCGGCCCGTTGGGGCAGATCTTCCTCCGGCTCCTGTTCATGGTGGTGGTCCCGCTGGTGTTCGCGTCGATCGCGCTCGGCGTGGCCGGGCTCGGCGACCTGAAGCGGGTCGGCCGCGTGGGCACCAAGGCGATCCTCTACTTCCTCGGGTCCACGGCCATCGCCGCGACGCTCGGGCTCGTGGCGGTGTCGATCGTACGCCCAGGGGAGCGGATCTCGGAGGCGACTCGCGCGAACCTGATGGCGACCTACGCCGGTGACGCCTCCTCCCGCGTCGAAGCGGCGGCGACCTCCGATTTCGGGATCCAGACGTTGGTCAACATCGTGCCCCGGAATCCGATCAAGGCGGCGGTCGACCTCGACCTCCTCGCGCTCATCTTCTTCGCGCTCATCTTCGGCGCCGCGCTCACGATGATCGCCGCGGAGAAGGCCAAGCCGATGCTCGGGGTCCTGGAGGCGCTGAACGACATCGTCATCAAGATCGTCTCGATCGCGATGAAGCTCGCGCCGATCGGCGTGGCGGCCCTCATCTTCGGGGTGACCTCCCGCTTCGGGTTCGAGGTCGTCAAGCTGCTGGGGTGGTTCGTCGCCACCGTCATCGGCGCCCTGCTCATCCACGTGCTGGTCAATCTCTCGGCCATCATCCGGTTCCTGGTCGGGATGTCGCCCGCGAAGTTCTTCTCCCGCGTGCGCGGCGCCCTCGTCACCGCCTTCTCGACCAGCTCGAGCAGTGCCACGCTCCCCACCGCCATCGCCACCGCGGAGCAGAACCTGGGCATTCCGCCCCAGATCGCCGGCTTCGTGCTGCCGATCGGCAGCACCATGTGCATGAACGGCACCGCGCTCTTCGAGGGCGTGACGGTGATCACGCTGGCCCAGGCGTTCAACGTCTCGCTGTCCCTGGGCCAGATGGTGGCCGTCATGGTGATGAGCGTGCTGACGGCGGTCGGTGCGGCGGGCGTGCCCGGCGGCTCCATTCCGCTCCTGGTCGGCGTGCTCACGATGTTCGGCGTGCCCGCCGAAGGGATCGCGATCGTCCTCGGCGTGGACCGCATCCTGGACATGTCGCGGACCTGCGTGAACGTCTGCGGCGACCTGAGTGCCAGCGCCTTCGTCGCGAAGTCGGAAGGGGTCTGGAACGCGTCGATGGTGCCGGCCGTCGAAGGCCAGGGCGCCACGGCGCTGGACGAGAGCCCGGGGTGGCCCGCCGGACTCCCGAAGCAGCCGGCCGACCGCGCGTAGGAGGAGACGATGCCGCCGTTCCAGAGCCTGCTTCGACGCCCGAGCCTTCGACGCCCGCTCACGTTCCTCGTCGCTGCGGCGGTCGCCGCGACCTCCGCGGAGCGGGGCACGGCGCAGTCGGCTGTCGCTCCCCGAAACTCGCCCTACTTCCCTCCCCCCGGCGACGCCTGGGAACGCCGCGCGCCGTCCGCGGTGGGAATGGACTCGGCCGCCGTCGCCGCGGCCGTCGCGCACGCCCAGGCGAGCGAGATCAACTGGTCGCTCGACATGGCCGAGCAGCTCCGGCTGAACACCGCGCGCGAGCCCTATCCCGACATTCTCGGGCCCTTCAAGGACCGCGGCCGCCCCACCGGCCTGATCCTCCGCCACGGCTACCTCGTCGCGGAATGGGGCGATACCCGCCGCGTGGACATGACCTTCAGCGTCGCCAAGAGTTATCTGTCGACGGTCGCCGGCGTCGCCTTCGACCAGGGTCTCTTCAGGGACGTCGACGAGCCGGTGACGCGGACCGTGACGGACGGCGGCTTCGATTCGCCCCACAACGCCGCCATCACCTGGCGCATGCTGCTCACCCAGACGAGCGAGTGGGAAGGGACGCTCTGGGACAAGCCGGACGTGGCGGACCGGCGCGAGGGACGCGACCGCACGCTACGGCCCCCGGGCACCTTCTGGGAGTACAACGACGTGCGGGTGAATCGTCTCGCGCTCGCGGTGCTCCGGCTCTTCCGGGAACCGCTTCCCGAGGTGCTGCGCCGGAAGATCATGGACCCGATCGGCGCCTCGGACACCTGGGTCTGGCACGGCTACCGGAACTCCTACGTCGAGATCGACGGCAAGCGGATCCAGTCGGTGAGCGGAGGGGGCCACTGGGGCGGCGGCGTCTGGGCCACCACCCGCGACCATGCCCGTTTCGGATACCTGATGTTGCGCCGCGGCGAGTGGGCGGGCCGGCGGCTCCTCTCCGAGCGCTGGATCGATCTCGCGACGACGCCGACGCCTATCCGCCCCGGATACGGCTATCTCTGGTGGCTCAATCGGGAGCCGCCGCGCTACGGGGCCGCCTCGCGTTCGAGCTTCTTCGCGCTGGGGGCCGGCGGCAACGTCATCTGGATCGATCCGGAGCACGACCTCGTGGTCGTCGCCCGCTGGCTCGCGGGCAATCAGACCAACGAGCTGATGCGGCTGGTGACGGCCGCGATCCGCGACGGATCGGGCTCCTCCCGGGAGAGCCGGTGAGCGAGCCGGCGTTCCTCAACCTGCACGAGGTGGAGCGGCTCGCGCGCGACGTCCTGCCCCCCGAGACCTGGGACTACTACGCCGGCGGCGCCGGCGACGAGATCACCCTGCGCGAGAACCGCCTCGCGCTCGAGGCCCTGGCCCTTCGCTATCGCGTGCTGGTGGACGTGAGCCGGCGGGACGCCTCGCTCGAGCTGCTGGGTCACTCCGTCCCCGCGCCCATTATCGTGGCTCCGATGGCCTTCCAGCGCCTCGCGCACGCCGACGGCGAATGCGCCATGGCGCGGGCCGCCGCGGCGGCCGGGCTTCCCCTCACGGTGAGCACGTTCTCCACCACCTCGCTCGAGGAGGTGTGCGCCGTGGGACCGGGCCTCCGCTGGTTCCAGCTCTACGTACATCGCGACCGCGGCATCACCCGCGGGCTGGTCGAGCGGGCCCATGCCGCTGGGTATGCGGCGCTCGTGCTCACGGTCGACGTCCCCGAGATCGGCCGCCGGGAGCGCGACATCCGGAACGGCTTCCGTCTCGCCGGAGCGCTGCGGGCCGCCAATCTCCCGCCCGAGGAGAGCGACCCACTCGTCCGGGGGCACGGCTCCGCGCTCGCGACGTTCATCGGCGGGGTCCGGGAGCCGGCGCTGACCTGGGCCGACCTCGCCTGGCTCCGCGGCATCGCGCCGATGCCGCTCATCGTGAAGGGAATCGTCCGGGCCGACGATGCCCGGATGGCGGTGCAGCACGGCGCCGACGGCGTCGTGGTCTCGAATCACGGAGGCCGGCAGCTCGACGGCGCCATCGCCTCGATTCGCGCGTTGCCCGCCGTGGCCGACGCGATCGGCTCCGAGGCCGTGGTGCTGGTGGACGGCGGGATCCGGCGCGGCACCGACATCATCAAGGCCCTCGCCCTCGGCGCCCGGGCGGTCATGGTCGGGCGGCCCGCGCTGTGGGGGCTGGCCGTGGGCGGCGAGGCCGGCGCCCGCCACGTTCTCGAGCTGCTTCGCGCCGAGCTCGATCTCGCGATGGCGCTCTGCGGCGCCCCCACCCTCGGGGCGATCACCCGCGACCTCGTCGCCTGATCCCGGCCCTCACCCGCGCGCGAAGAGCGAGGATCACGCAGGCCAGGAGCCACGCGAACGGATGGGGTAAGCGGAGGCGCGGCACCGGAGCTCGGTCGACGAAGGCTCGAGCCGGGCCGGAGCCGGCTCAGGTCGTGGCGTTCGGGGCGCGACTCAGGATCGCGGCGAGGCGGCTCGCGTCGATGTTCCCGCCCGAGACCACGCAGCAGATGGTCCCACCTCCGGCGCGGCCCGACAGCGCGGCGGCCACGGGCACCGCGCCGGCACCCTCGGCCACGACGTGCGTGCGCTCCGCGAGGGTCCGGATCGCGTCCGCGGTCTCCTCCAGCGAGACCGTGACCGCGCCTTCCACGAGCGCCCGGATCATGGGCCACATGTCCGGCAGGAGCCGGGACGACCCGATGCCGTCCACGAAGGTGGCCGTATACGTCACGCCTTGCGGCGCACCCGCGGCCAGAGACGGCGTGAGCGGCGCGGCGGTCTCGATCTCGCAGCCGATGACGCGGGCGCCGGGCTCGAGCGGCTTGAGGCCGCTCGCGATGCCGCACGCCAGCCCGCCGCCGCCGAAGGGCACCAGGACCTTCTCGACGTAAGGAAGGTCCTCGAGGATCTCGAGCGCGATCGTCCCGTTGCCGGCCATGACCGCGGCATCGGCCACGGGGTGGACGAACGTTCCCTCCACCCCGTCGAAGCCACGTTCCTCCAGCACCCTCCACCACCGATCGAACGGCAACGGGACGAGCCGGGCGCCCAGCCGCTCGAGCGCGCGAAGCTTGGCGTCGGGCGCGTGATCCGGCACGATCGCCGTGAACGGGGCGTTGTGCTCCCGCGCGCACCAGGCGAGCCCCAACGCCATGTTCCCGGCGCTGGCGGTGACGACGCCGCGGGCGAGCGTCGCGCTGTCGAGCGAGGCCACCGCGTTCCGGGCGCCGCGAATCTTGAACGACCCGACCGGCTGGAGGGTCTCGAGCTTGAGCCAGATCTCGCGGGGACCGTCGTAGGGAAGGCGCAGCAACGGCGTTCGCACCGCCGCGTCCTTGATGCGCTGCCGCGCAAGTCGGATCGCGTCGAGGGGAATGCGCTCGGGAAGAATGCCGGCGCTCGTCACGCCGTGGAACCTAGGTGTCTGTTCGAATACCCGCCACCCGTCAGCGACGCCGGCCGCCTCGGCGCGGCCGGGCCGCATCGCGATGCCGGTGATGGTGACGATGGGCACCGGCTTCGCGCAGGAGTCCCCGGAGCTCGGACAGCGTGTTCGCCCGAAGCGGCGGCTCTCCGCCCCGCACGACAGCGTAGCGGACCGGACGATCCAAGCCCGGGACTTCCGCCTCCGTCAACCGCCGCGCCTGCCCTTCCCGCAATCGCAGACGGACGACGCCGGCACCGCTGCCGTCGCGCTCTTCGATCTCGTACTCGAGGGCGACGGCATCGCCGCGCAGGCGAATCATGTCCGGCAACCCGTCGAGACGGTGACGCTCGCTCTCCGACACCAGGGCCGGGGGGTCGAGCTCGAGCGGCGTGCGCAGGAAGTCCTTCCAGCTCCGGACGTCCACGAGCTGTTCGCGAAGCCGCGCCGCCAGCGCGGGATCGGCGGCCGCGGCGAGCGTTCCTCCGGATCGCCGCCACCATTCCCGGAGCGTCGCGGCGGCCCGCCGGATCCGGGGCTGATCGGGGTGCGCGGTCTCGCCGTCGAGGAGCGCCGACGCGAGCATCGCCCTCGCCGGCTCGAGCAGCTCCTCCGGGATCCGGCCCGTAATCGGCTCGATTCCGGTGTCGAGGTCGAAGCCCGCGAAGCTGCGCCGGCGCGAGACGGCGAGCTGCTGATGCTTTCGGGGTCCCGTAATCACCACCTCCGGCGCGCCCGCCTCGGCGTACCGGCGGACGAGCTCGTAGGGCACCGTCGTCCCCTCGATGGACGCGCGCGCCACGCCGAACCGGTCGCCGAACCACCGGATGGTCCCGAGGACCGCGCCCCAGGTCCCCGCCAGCGACGTCCGCGCCACCCGAACCGGCTGGCCGCCGGCCGTCTGTTCGTCGATGACCACGTCGAAGGGATGCACCCGTGCGAGGAGGTCGATGAAGCGCTGCCGCAGGTCCCGCGAGGCCCAGGGCAGCCGTGCCGGCAGCGGCTGCTCGAGGGACCGGTAGACCGAGGCCACGCCCATCGCGGCGTCCTCGACGGCCTTGACCAGCACCCCCCGCCCTTCGGCCCAGTCCTCGAGCTCCTCGGAGAAGAGATGGCGGGGCAGCCCAAAGACCTCTCCGAGATAGCCGAACTTGTTCACCGCCTCCGCGAAGAGATTGTACGCGGTGAGGTGATCGCTGCCCTGCACGACCACCCCGTGCAGATCGCGATCCTCCCGGGTCATCCGGTGGAGCGACTCGATGTTCGAGCAGACCGCCACCAGCGGCAGGACGTCCGGCTCGGCCTGCACGAGCATCTCCGCCCAGGGGCGCTCGACCGGCATCGCTTCGACTTCGCGGCCGTACTCGGTGAGCCGCCCGTCGCGGACGAGGCCCCGCCGGGTCAGCAGTGCCACCGCGCGGCGGTAGGCCGTCCGGTCGAGCGGCACCGGGAGGTCGAGATCGCCGGCGTCGACCCCAAGCGCCGCGCAGGTGAGCGCCACGCGCTCCGCGTCGCCGGCGAGCTGGAACTCCGGCGGCGTCGGGCGAAGGCTCTCGAACGCGAGGGGGCGGTCGGAGAGGATCGTCACTTCGCCGTTGGCGACCCGGCCGTGCACGCGCCCCGCCATCTGCAGGATCTCGTTGGCGCCGAGGTACATCCGGTGCAGGACGTTCCGGCCGCGCTCCACCACGTTGCCATACCGGGCGTCGTAGATCACCACCGTGTCGAGGCCGGGAATGTTGAGCGCCGATTGGCCCGCCGCGGTCATCGCGAGCAGGAACGGCTTCCGTACCTGGCCCTCCAGGAACGGACGGATGACGCGGATCGGCTCGCCCCCGTGATAGAACGCGGCGTTGAGCTTGGGCCAGCGCTCCCCGACTTCGGCCGCGAGCCGCTCGACCTCGACTCGCGTGGGCACGAACACCGCCACGCCGCGGCGCTCGCGGATCACGTGGCGGAGGAACCGGTCGTCGAGGAACTCGTCGACCTGCTTCGGCACCACCTTCACCTCCGCCCGCAGCGCCGGATCGAACGCGCTCGTCTCGAGCACCTCGCGGCTCGAGAGGTACCGGGCGTAGAACGCGGGATCCACGGTGGCGGAGAGCCAGATGAAGCGGCAGCCGGCGCGCTTGCCGAGCGCGAGGCAGAGCTCCAGCTCGGCGGAAGTCTGGTGGATCTCGTCGACGACGAGGGTATCGCCGGCGGTGATGAGATCGTCCTGAAACCAGCGGCGCGCGATGCCGGTGGTGACGATCACCACGTTCCACCCCGGAGTCTCGGGCGTCGCCTCCCGCTCGCGGTTGACCACACCGTACCGCAGCGTCTCGCCCAGCAGCGCCTGGGCGATCGGACGGATCGCCAGCGTCTTGCCGGTACCGGTGCCCGCCACGATGCCGAACGGCGTGCCGGCGCTCGCCCATTCGACCAGCAGCGGACCGTGCCGGCGCTCCAGCAGGGTCTCGACGTCGAGCCCGAGTGCGAGCTCGATCGTCTCGCAGGCCGCGCGCGTAGGCGCGATGACGATGACCCGGCCGTGCGGGTGGCTCGCCCGGCGGTACGCCGCCGGATCGATGGGGAGGTGGTGGTCGCGAGCGGGATGCATGGGCCGGGGAACATAGCCCCGGCTGCCGGTCCTCCTCATCCCTCCTGCGCCAGGCGTCGACCGCGGCGGGAGCCGAAGTCGCTCCACGGCGTGGGCCTACCGCAGGGAAGAGCGCTCGCTAGTTGCGGAGAAAATGGATCGAGAGGACCACTGGAGGCCGGGCCGACGCCGCCGAGGCTGCGGAATCGCTTACGGACCGCCGCACTTCGCGGCCGGCGGTGGCGTCACGTCGAAGGAGGACGGTGGCATACTCGGTCTCGAGACGCGTCGAAGAGTCGGCTTTCGTCACCCATCCCCGAACCAGGCGCGCGGCTCCTTCGACTCCGGCCCTTGCCGGGGCCGCCGGCAGCACCGTCGCGGTGGCCTGAATGGACCCTCGAGCCTGGGCTTGAACCTCCCCGCCGAGAGCGATACCCAGCAATCCGATCCCCCCGGCGGAGCACAGCACTCGCCGGAGGACTACTGCGGATTGACCGGGAATCATACCCACTGGCAACTCGCTCGTTAGGATCGCTACAGTTAAGAAATCATACGAAGCGCAAAACGGTGTAACCTCTTTATCCTCATTGGGTACAACGGCTTTGCGCAGTCGTCAGCGTCGGCCAATGATACAGGCACGACGCAATGGCATGCGCATTGCCCTACCCCGCCCGCCGGTGGGGAGCGGCGACTCCCCGGCCCGAACTACATGGTCCCAGCAACGAGACACTCTCAGACGGGGGTAGGGCAATGCGCACGTGGATGAAGGTATCGGCCGCAGTGGCGGCCAGCTTAAGCCTCGCCGCTGGCCGGGCGGAGGCCCAGGGCGTGAGCGGGAACATTCAGGCTCTGGCGAACGTCCTCTCGCCGATCACGATCGCGGCGGGGCGGAACCTCGACTTCGGCAACGTCACGCCGAGCGTCAACAAGACCGTCGCGGTCACGGACGCGACCTCGGGCCGGTTCGATGCGGCGGGCCAGGCGTCGGCCAACGTCGACATCAGCTTCACGCTGCCGGCCAACCTTACCGGGCCGGGCAACCTGCCGATCGGCTCGTGGACCGGCTGCTGGAACAGCAGCGCGGCCAGCTCCGGCGCGGGCTGCACCGCGATCGCGAACATGGCCGGCAACACCGCGGCGAGCTTCGGCGCGGCCGGGTCGCTCTGGGTGTTCGTCGGTGGCACCGTGTCGCCGGCGGCGGCGCAGCCGGCGGGCGCCTACTCCGCGAACGTGACCCTGACGCTCGCGTACCTCTAGGCTCCCCGCAGGATCCCCTTGAACGAGGGGCTCGTGGCGTCGGCGATGCTATCTTACAGCATCCTCCCGATTCCGCGAGCTCTTCGCTTTGGCGGCGTCGCGCGCCGCGCGCTTCCGGTCGCCGTCGTCATGCTGTTCGCGGCCGGCCGTGCGGCCGTCGCCCAGGTCGGCGTGCGCGGCGACCGCGATCTCGCCTTCGGCAGCGTCACCCGGGGCATCCCCGCCGCCGTCCCTCCGAGCGACCCCGTCAAGAGCGGCCAGTGGACGATCACGGCACCCCCGCGCTCACGGGTGCAGATCCGCATGACGCTGCCGGTCAACCTCAATGGCCCGTCGGGAGCGACGATGCCGATCGTGTTCGGCAAGAACGACGCGTACGCGCAGGAGAGCGGCGGGTCTCCCCAGTACTTCAATCCGAACGGATTCCAGGTCTACGCCTTCGGGAACACCGGGACGGCCATCGTCCGCCTGGGAGGTCAGGTCACGCCGAACGCGGGCCAGGCAGCCGGCACGTATGTCAACACCGTCCTCCTCACCATGACGATCCTCAACTGACGATGCGCGCACCCCTCCGCGTCTGCTTCCTCCTCGCCGTCCTGGCCGGCCGCCTTCCGGCGCAGGGTGTGCTGGTGGCTCCGCACTCGATCTTCATCGATCACCGGAGCCGCGGAGGCTTCGTCGAGCTCTACAATCCCGAGGCGCGTCCCGTCGAGGTCACGATCGGCACGCTCTACGGCTATCCGGTGACCGACTCCACCGGGCAGCTCGGGCTCCACGTGATCGACGCCCCAGCGGCGTCGGAGCCGTCGGCGGTCGCCTGGATCGTGGCGCTGCCGAGACGCATGGTCATTCAGCCCCTCACCAAGCAGACGGTCCGGCTGCTCGGCCGTCCGCCGGCGGGGCTCGCGGACGGAGAGTACTGGGCGCGGCTCGTGATCTCCGCGAAGGCCGGGCAGCTTCCCGTGGCGGTCAGCGGAGTGGACTCGGCCTCGGGCATTCAGGTGGGGCTCAATCTCGAGGTCCGCACCATCATTCCGGTGTACTACCGGAAGGGCGCGGTCGGCACCGGGCTCACGCTCAGCGACGTGCGCACCAGCGTCGAGGCCGATTCCATCGGCCTGCGCGTCCGCCTCACCCGAACCGGCAACGCGGCCTTCATCGGGACCGTTCGCGGGTCGCTGCGCAACGAGACGAACCGGGAAGTGGGCGCGTTTCGCGTGCCGATCGCGGTCTATTACCAGGTCGAGCCCCGCTTCGCGCTCGCGCGGGCGGGCCTTCCGCCGGGCCGTTACACGCTGCATCTGGAGGTGACGGCGGAGCGCGGGGACATCCCGCCCGACCAGCTTCTTCCCGTCCGGGCCGTGCGGGCCTCGACGGAAATCGTGGTGCGATGAGCGGGCTCACGCTCGCGCTCCTCCTCGCGGTCTCCCCCCCGGCACTCGCGGCGCCACCGGCCCCGGCCGTCCAGGACACCCTGGTCGAGCCGTACCTCGTCGAGCTCATGCTGGGGCGGATCACCTCGCGCACCGTTCCGGCTTTCCGGAGCGGCGACGCGGCGCTTCTGCCGCTCAGTCAGTTCTTCGATCTGGCGGAGATCCGGAGCCAGCCGACGGCGGGCGGCGGCCTGGTGGCCGTGCTGCAGCCGGGCAACGTGCGGCTCGTCGTACGCCCGCGGGAGCGTGAGATCGAGATCGACGGTGAGCGCCGTCACGTGTTTCCCCAGGAGCTCATCGCCCGCGAGGGCGAGATCTACCTCAGCACCGCGATTCTGAGCCGTGCCCTCGGCGTGCAGTGGGACGTGAACTGGCAGGAGCTCAGGGTCACCATCGTCGAGCCGAACGCCCTTCCGATCGCGCGGCGGATCGCCCGCGAGGCGCTCGCCGCGGCGCGGCTCGGCGCGCCGGGTCAGGAGCACCGCCCGGAGCTGCTCTACCCCCTCGAGCGCCCGTACGCCGACGGCGTGGTCGTCGACTACAATGTGCTCATGCCCGGCCGGGATGCCGTGGGCGGCGGGGCCTATCAGCTGGGTGGCGGTCTCGATCTGCTGGGCGGCTCCCTGCAGGCCAGCGTGCAGAGCGAGGGCGAGATCCGCACCGGCCGGACGCGGGTGGACGCCGCCTGGAACGGGGTCTGGCGGCAGAATCGCCTGCTGACCCAGCTCCGGCTGGGCGACGGGATTTCCACGGGACCGCGGTTCCGCAATCTCCGCGGCATCGCGCTGACCAACGCGCCGTACTTGCGCCCCGCGATCCTCGGCGATCTGCCCTACGGGGGCGTGCTCGGTCCGGGATGGCAGATCGAGGCCTATCGCGGCGGAAGGCTCATCGCCTTCGACTCGGTGAACGCGCTCGGACAGTTCACCATCGATGTCCCGCTCCAGTACGGCGAGAACCCGATCGACTTCGTGGCGTATGGCCCTTTCGGCGAGGTCCGGGAGTTCAACCGCACCTATCGCGTGAGCACGGAGATCGTGGCGGCGGGGCGTCTCGAGTATGGGCTGTCGGCAGGCGCTTGCCGGGTCTCCCTCTGCGAGGCGACCGCCAATGCCGACGTCCGCTACGGCGTGTCGCGCCGCTGGACCCTGCAGGCGGGTGTCGACCAGTTCTGGCGAAGCGACCTTCCCAATCTCTTCCACCCGTACGTGGCCGCGGTCGGCAGCTTCGGCAACGCCCTGGGCGTCCATCTGGAGGCCGTGAAGGACGCCGCCGTCCGCGGCGGCCTGAGGTACGAGCCGACCGCCGATCTCCAGCTCTCGGGCGAGCTGACCCGGTTCGCCCGTTCGGTGACCGAGCCCCTCCTGACCCCCGGCGGCCGGACGAGCCAGCTCACGGTGACGGGATTCTATCGGCCGTTCTCGCGAATCGGCGCCCTCTATCTCGACGGCGTCTTCGACCGGGTGCATGACGACCGCGGATCGCTCACCAGCGCACGGGTCGGCGTCTCGGCCCAGCTCGATGCGCTGCGCGTCCTTCCTTCGGTCCGCGTCTTCCGCGATCGCCCCGCCGCGGGTCCCTCGGCGACGCGGACGACGCTCGTGCTCAATACCATCCTGCTCCCGGTGCGCCGGCTCGGCGAGCTGAGCGTCCGCACCTCCATCGAGACCTCCTCGTCGCTGGAGGCGGAGGCGGGATCCGGCTACGTGAGCCGGCGCATCGGCCGGGGGCTCCGGCTCGAGACCGGTGCCTCGTGGTCTCGCGGGACCCGCGGCCCCACGCTGAGCCTCCTGTTCGCCGCCGAGCTCACCAGCCTGCGGGCCTATTCGTCGGTCCTCGATCCTCCGGGCGAGCGCGTCACGACGAGTCATTACCTCCGGGGCTCGCTCATCTACGACCGCGAGCACCGGGCGATGGCGTTCGCGCCGGGTCCCTCGCTCCAGCGTGCCGGTCTCTCCGGCTACGTCTTCATGGACCTCAACGATGACGGGATCCGCAGTCCGGACGAGCCGGTCCTCAGCGACGTACGACTGCAGGTGGGCCTCGGCGCCACGGTGACGAACGGCCGGGGCGAGTATCGGATCTGGGACGTCACGCCCTATGAGGCGACCTACCTCGCCGTGGACACCACGAGCCTGCCGACGCCGCTCTGGATTCCCGCCCACGGAGCGGTGCTCGTAGAGCCCAACCCGAACCGGTTCCGCGCGCTCGACGTTCCGATTCTGCCCGGAGGCGTGATCGAGGGAGCGGTGGTCCGTGCCGGCATCGGGGGCGACCATCCTCTCCCCGGGGCGACCGTGGTGCTGCGGCATCGGCGCTCCGGCAGGGAGCGCCGGGTGACGACGTTCGGAGATGGATCCTTCTACGCGATCGGCGTACGGCCCGGGGAGTACGACGTGCGCCTCGAGGAATCGGTCGCCGACCGGCTCGCGGTCCGGAGCGACCCGCTCACCTTCACGATGCCGGTTGAGATCGACGGGGCGACGGTCGGAGGACTGGTCCTGCGGGTGCGGTAGCGATCAGGGCTTGCGCTGGCATCGCGGCGTTCCCATGGCCGCCGCCTCGAGCAGCTCGACGACTTCGCGAACGGTCTCCCGTCCGCCGTCGGCCCGATACCAGGCGTACTTCTTCTCGAGCCATTCCGACTCCGCAACCCGGGGCTTCTCGACCAGCGTCCACGCTTGCAGCGCGAGCGGTCGCTCCACGAAGCAGCCCATATCCCTGCCGTGCTCGTCGAGGAGGATCACCGTGGGCGTAGCGGGGCGGCCGTCCGGCGTCGGGTGGCCCTCCATCACCCAGCGGCCCGCCTTCGAGTCGACTATCCGCAGCTCGACGTTGAGCAGACTGTCCACCAGACGCGCGATGAATGGGATGGTATTGGCGGAATCCCCGCACCAGTCCTCCGCGACCACCAGCAGCCGCCATTTGCCGGGCACCCGTCGCGCGCGCTCGAGCCCGCCGGGCTCGACGCCGGCAGACCCGTAGTTGCCATGCCAGGTCTCACGCCGGGAGGTTGCTGCCGCCAGAAAATCCTTGAAGGGGCGGCCGGAGCCATAGAGCCGGTTGAGGCTGTCGGAGGGCTCACCCGAGCAGAGAGAAAGAGAGCCGAGGAGGAGGGCGGTCGTCAGCATGCCTCAAGCTACAGCAAACGGCCCCACCTTTCGATGGGGCCGTCCGAACCCCGGCGGGGAGCCGTGGGTCTTGCTGAGCAAGGCGGGAAGGTCAACCGCTAGGGGTTGAGTTAGGAAGGATTGCCTCGCTCACCTTCCGAGTGCCGGGCCCGGCTCAGCGCCGGGGCCGGCTCCTTTCGCGGTCGCGGTCGCGGCGGTCGTCGTCGCGCTCCCAATCCCGCTCCCAGTCGTCATCGTCACCGCGCCGGTAGCGCCGGTCGTCGTATCGGTCGTCGTACCGATCGTTGTACCGATCGTTGTACCGGTTGTTGTACCGGTCGTAGTAGTCGCGATCCCAGGCCCGGTCATCCGCGTCGATCCAGAAGTACCGGCCGCCGCGCTCATAGACCCGGACCTCGTGCAGGCCGCGACGATAGGGCCGGTCGTACCACCGATCGTGGCGCGAGTCGAAGTAGATCACGACTACCCGCGCGTCACGACGAAACTTCCGGTACGCGTTCCACGACCAGCCCCGACCGCGCGGGCGAATCCGCTCAACCACGATCACCCGGGGCTCCACGATCACCACGCGTTCCCGCTCGTACCGCCGGCGCAGGACGTACCGGTCATAGGGATCGTCGCCGAGGCGGATGCGGCCGAAGACGGGGCCGGTGCCGATCCAGACGTCGGCGCGAACGCTCTGGGCCTCGACTTGCGGCGCGGCCAGGAGCGGCAGCGCGGCAAGGAGTCCGAGCGGAAGCAGACGTCGTCGCATATCTCCTCCAGTTCAACAGGTTGCACGCGTACCCACGGCCTGGGATTGAGCGAGCGCCGTGCCATTCGCGAAGTTGTTGTAAATGAATGGGTTACGATCCTGGCTCGACATCGGCAGCGTCCCCGGGACGGGACAGGGTTTCGGCCCGTGGGACAGGCCGCGGGAGGCAACGTCGGTATTATTGGTCGGCAGTTGCACCCGCCTATAGAGGACTACCGATCGTGGCCGCCTCTTTCAAAGTCTCCGTCGCCAAGGAGTACCTGAGCTTTTCGGCGGCGCACTTCATTACCCTGGCCGGCCACCAGTGCGAGTCCCTCCACGGACACAACTACCGGGCGGGCGTCACCGTGGAGGGCGCGGTGGACCCGGAGTGCGCGTTCGTGGTGGATTTCGCCGTGCTCAAGCGGATCCTGCGCCCCTACGTCCAGGCGATGGACCACCGGGTGCTGCTGCCGACGCGGAACGAGAAGCTGGTGCTGCGGGAGGACGGCGAGCGGCTGGTGGTGGATTATCTGGGGCGCGAGCGATTCGTGTTTCCGAAGTCCAACACGAGCCTGCTCCCGATCACCAACACGACCGCGGAGATGCTCGCCGAGTATCTGGCCCAGCTGGTACGGGACGATCTCGCCCGCGAAGGGCTCGCGGGATTGTCAGCGATCGAGATCGAGGTGGAAGAGAGCTTCGGGCAGAGCGGATACTGTAGACTGGCGTTAACCGGCCGCTGATCAGGATTTCACGAACGGCCTGGCCGGTCCCGTCAGACTGCTCCCCGTGTCCGGCCGCCAGGTCACCTGCCGCTCGATCAGGCCCGCCACCTCCAGGTCCTTCGCGGTGATCCCCCCGGCGCTGTGCGTCGAGAGCGCCACCGAGACGGACGGCCAGGTGACCAGCAGATCGGCATGGTGGTCGGCCGCCTCGCAAATGAATGCGATGGCGTTGGCGACGAGCATCGAGCCGCGCCAGCCGTCGGTCTTGTAGGTCCTCCGAATCGCTCCATCCCGGAGCTCCCAGCCCTGGACCTCTCGAAGGCCCGTCGTGATCTCCGAGTCGTTCAATGCCCGCTCAGCCATCCTGGCCCCCTCGCTCCCTGGCTCCCTAGTCCCCCAGACTGATTCCGAGGTTCCGCGCGGTCATAATGATACCGCTGTCGAGCGGAACCATCTTCGTCTGACCGACGACCTGCCGCAGCGGAAGCCGGCTCACCGTGGGCGGCGTGTACACCACGACGCTCCCGAATTCGCCGTCCGCAACGCAGCGGATCGCCGCCGATCCGAACCGGAGCGCGAGCAGCCGGTCGAAGGTGGTCGGCGAGCCCCCCCGCTGCAGGTGTCCCAGGACCAGGCTCCGGGTTTCCTTGCCGGTACGCTCGCCGATCGCCTTCGCGAGCGTCTCGCCCACGCCACCCAGGCGCTCCGACTTGAACGCGGTGGCCGCCTCGCGGAGGACCAGGTGGCCGCCCTTGGGACGCGCTCCCTCGGCCGCCACCACGATGGAAAACCGGCGCCCGCGCCGCTCCCGCTCGAGGATCTTTTCGCAGACCTTGTCGATGTCGAAGGGAATCTCGGGAATCAGGATGACGTCGGCGCTGCCGGAGAGCCCGCTGTGCAGCGCGATCCAGCCGGTGTAGCGGCCCATCAGCTCCACGACGAAGACGCGCTCGTGCGCCTCGGCCGTGGTGTGGATCTTGTCGAGGGCGTCGGTGGCCGTGCTGACCGCGGTATCGAAGCCGAAGGTGGACTCGGTGCCGGCGACGTCATTGTCGATGGTCTTGGGGACGCCGACGACCGGGACGCCCTTGTCCATGAGCCTCGAGGCGATGGCCAGGCTGCCGTCGCCGCCGATCGCGATCAGGGCGTCGAGGCGGTGAGCGCGAAAAGAGGCGATCGCCTCGTCGGAGCGGTCCTCCTCTCCGACGGTACCGTCGGGAAGCTTCACCGGCCACCGGAAGGGATCCCCCCGGTTCGTGGTTCCGAGGATCGTCCCGCCCAGATGGGTGATACCGCGAACCTCGTTGGGGCCGAGACAGATGAGACCGCCCTGCGAAGGCGTCTCGCGTCGCTCGTGACCGCTCCACGACCGGCCGTACTCCTTCCCGAACCGGTCACTGCGCGGGAAGAGCCCGTCGTATCCCCGGCGAATGCCGAATGTCTGCCAGCCGCGCTGATGGGCCGAGAGCACGATCGCGCGGATCACCGCGTTGAGGCCGGGGGCGTCGCCGCCCCCGGTCGAGATCGCTATGCGCACGAGCTGGCCGTCACCCCTTTTCCGCCTGTCGGATCAGGCGGACCACCTCCCCGGGCTGAGCGTGCCGGCCGGCCTGCTTCTTGGAGAACACCAGCCGCCCGTCGACGCTCACCTCGAAGACGCCGCCGCTGCCCGGAGTCAGCCTGACATCGGCGCCCACCACCTCCCGCCTGAGCTCCGCCGCCAGACCGGCGGCGCGCGGCTCGTAGTTTCAAACCACGCAATACAGGATGTCGATGCGCATGGCGGCTCCGGAATCGTCTGAAAACCATTCGGTCCGGGAATGGTAGTCGTCCGCACGCGGACCGGCAAAGGAGCCTGATTAACTTGGAGAATGCTCGCCACCCTGATCTCCCTGAGTATCCTGTCCGCGGCTCCCCCGGTCGATCCTCCGGTCCGCGGCATCTACGTCAACGCCTGGGCGTTCGGCTCATCCAAGCGCCTGAACGCGCTGCTCAAGCTCGCCGAGGGCACCGAGCTCAACTCCTTCGTGATCGACGTGAAGGACGACACCGGCTACCTGACCTACCGGTCCGCGGTGCCGACCGCGATCGCGATCGGGGCGAACAGCCAGCTTCGAGCCCCCGACACGCGCGAACGGATCGCGCTGCTCAAGTCCAAGGGCATCCGCCCGATCGCGCGAATCGTCGTGGCCAAGGATCCGCTGCTCGCCCTCGGGAAGCCCGGCTGGTCGGTGCAGGACAGCCGGGGCGGCTACTGGACCGACCGGCTCAAGACGAAATGGGTCGATGCGTTCAACGATTCGGTCTGGGTCTATGCCGCCGAGCTCGCGGCCGAGGCCGTGCGGATGGGGTTCGTGGAGATCCAGTACGACTACGTGCGCTTTCCCGACGAGCCCAAGTCCCGCCTGGCCCTCGCAGTGTTCCCATCGCGGCGGGGAGCCGAGACCTCGCGCGAAGGGGTGAGCCGGAATCTGGCGCTGCTGGCGGCCCGGACCCGTGCGCTGGGCGTGCCGTTCACCATCGACGTCTTCGGCCTTACGACCACGGCCGAGGACGACATGGGCATCGGCCAGCACTGGGAGGATCTCGTCACCACCGCCGACGTGGTGCTGCCGATGGTGTATCCCAGCCACTATGGTCGCGGGGTCTACGGGGTGGAGCGGCCCAATCACTCGCCGTACACCATGGTGAAGCGCGCGCTCGAGGACGGCGTGCGGCGGGCGAAGGCGCTGGCTCCCAAGCGCACCGCCGAGATCCGGCCGTATCTTCAGGCCTTCACGCTGGGCCAGCCCCGATACACTCCCTCTCACGTGCGGGAGCAGGTGCGCGCGGCCCAGGACGTCGGCCTGACCTCATGGGTGCTCTGGAATCCACGGTCGGTGTACTACCGGGGTTACTTCCGCGCGGCGGGTGGAGGCGCGGAGGCGAGTCAGTGATTCGAGCGCGGCGGCGCGCCACCGGTCTCGCCGTCGCGCTGGCCCTCGCGGTCGCGTTCTCCGACGTTTCCGCGCAGCGTCGCCCCCAGCCGCCTCCGGCTCCCGCCGGGGGCTGGACGTCGCCGGCGGGGGATCCGGCGCTCACGCGGCACAGTCCGCTCGACCAGATCAACGCGACCAACGTCTCCGGCTTGAGGCCGGTGTGGAGCTTCTCCACGGGATCGCTTCGCGGCCACGAGGGAAGCCCGCTCGTGGTGGGCGCGACGATGTTCGTCCACACCCCGTGGCCCAACGCCGTCTTTGCGCTCGATCTCCGCTCGCCCGGCGCTCCCATCAAGTGGCGATATCCCCAGCCCGAGCCGCGTCCGGCGCGCCGGGGCGCCACGCCCGCGCCGCCGCCGACGGGATGTTGCGACGCCGGCAGCCGCGGACTCGCCTGGCACCAGAGCGGCAAGCTCTACGTGCCCCTGCTCAACGGCGAGCTGGCCGCGCTCGACGCGGAGACCGGCCGGGAGATCTGGCGGGTGCGGAACGGCGACCCCGCCGCGGGAGCCATTGTGTCGGGGGCGCCGCTCGTAGTGCGCGATCTCGTGCTGATCGGCGTGGCCGGTGCGGGTTACGGCGTGCGCGGCCATCTCTCGGCCTACGACGCCAACACCGGCCGCCTGGTCTGGCGAGGGTACAGCACCGGGCCCGACGCCGACGTCCTGCTGAGCGGGTCGGCGAACCCGCAGTACCCCTCGCATTCGGGCGCCGATCTCGGCGTCTCCACCTGGCCGGGGGATGCGTGGCGCACCGGCGGAGGGACCACGCCCGGGTGGCTCGCCTACGACCCCGAGCTCGACCTCGTCTTCTACGGCACCGACGAGCCGGCTCCCGCCAACCCCGCGCAACGGGCCGGCGACAACAAGTGGACCTCCTCTCTCTTCGCCCGCGAGGCCGCGACCGGGCGGGTCCGATGGATCTACCAGCTCACGCCGCACGACGAGTGGCGCTACGGCGCGAGCAACGAGAGCATCCTCGCCGATCTCACGCTCGGCGGCAGTCGCGTTCCCTCGCTCGTGCACTTCGATCGCAACGGCTTCGCGTACGTGCTCGAGCGGTCCACCGGGAAGGTCCGGATCGCCGAACGATGGAGCACCGCGAACTGGGCCGGCAGGATCGACCTGAGCTCCGGCCTCCCCGACCGTGACCCCCGCTTCGCGGCGCCGGCGCCCGCCGCGCCGGCTCCGGGGTCCGCCACGAGGACGGCCCGTCCGGCCGCGCCGCGCGTGGCCGGCATCTGTCCCGCCTCGATCGGCGCCAAGCACCTGCAGCCGGCGGCGTATTCCCCGGTGACGGGGTTCTTCTTCGTGCCGGGCCAGAACTTCTGCATGGATCTCACGACGGCCGGAGCGACGTTCACCGCCGGCCAGCCGTTCTCCGGCGCGACCGTCCGCGCCACGCCCGGACCCGGGGGGAGCCGGGGCCGGGTCATCGGGTGGGACGCCGCGACCGCAACCGTCATCTGGGAAGTGAAGGAAGACCTCCCCGTCGCGGGCGGAGTGCTCGCCACGGCCGGCGGCCTCGTGTTCTACGGCACGCTGGACGGCTGGCTCAAGGCCCTCGACCAGAAAACCGGTCGGGAGCTCTGGAAGCACAAGACGCCGTCCGGGATCATCGGCAGTCCCATGGCGTTTCTCGATCCCGAGGGCCGGCAGCACATCGCCGTCCTGTCCGGCGTGGGCGGCTGGTGGGGCCAGGGAGCCGACGGCGGTCTGCCGGATCTCGCCAAGCTCACCAACCCCGGCGGCGTCCTCACCGTCTTCGGGCTGTGAAGCAGCCGGGCTCGTCGGCCTGGTGGCTGGCCGTGCCGCTCGCGCTGGCCCTGCTGAGCATGCTGGATCAGGGCCGCAAGCACGCGCCCCACCGGGCGGAGTGGCTCGAGGCGGCCGACATCAGGGTGCGCGCGATCCGGGACGGCGACGGGCCGATCACGCTGCTCCTGCTGCACGGGTTCGGCGAATCCCTCACCACCTGGCGCGCGATCTTCGATCCACTGGCCGCGAGCTACCGCGTCGTCGCCATCGACCTGCCGGGCTTCGGCGGGAGCACCAAGCCCGAGGCAGCGTACACCCTGGAAGCGATGACCGGCCGGCTCGTGAGTCTTCTCGAGCACGAGACCGATGGTCCCGTCACCATCGTCGGCCATTCGATGGGCGGGCTCCTCGCCGCGTCGCTCGCGCTCGCACGGCCCGATCGGGTGAAAGCGCTGGTTCTGATCGCGCCGGCCGGCTATCGAGTCGGCCTCTGGGGACTCGTCGACTCGCTCTCCAGCAGCAACGCCACCCGAATCGGCCGGTATCTGGGGCTCCGCTCGTTCATCACCCCGATCCACGATCCCGCCTGGCTGGAAGAACCGGATTCCGCCGCGCGCTACGACCTGACCGGGGACCCTGCCTACCAGCGAGTCGCCACGCGAGTGCTCGAGGAGTTCGATTTCGAGGCGCTTCGCGACCGGTTCGTCAGGATCACCCAGCCCACCCTCCTGGTCTGGGGGGGCCGCGATCCCGTCATCCCGCTCGCCGTCGGGGATACCCTTCGCAAGCTGATTCCCTGCAATCGGTTTCTCCTCATTCCGACCGCGTTCCACCGGCCGCACGCCGAGCGGCCGGACACCGTTCTCAAGGAAATCCGCAGGTTCCTGGCGGCACCCGGCTGCTGAGTCGAACCGGGGGGGCTTTTCCGTAGGAGTACCCGCTACTATTTTGGCGTCGCCCGCAGTGCCCCCCCTGCGAACCCTGACGCGGGAGCGCCTCTGGATCTTCCCACCTCGCACCGGATCCCGGTCACCTGGCTGCTCGAACACGGCAGCGAGACGATCCGGCTCCGAACCCTGCGTGAGCTGGCCCCGCCCGGCACGGTTTCGCCCGACGCCGTCATCGCCGCCGAGAGTGCCGTCCTCCACTCCCGCCTCGCTCAGGCGGTGGTGAAGAAACAGAAGGACACGGGCGTGTGGGGCGGCAACCTCATGGCGCTTTCGGCGTCCGCGAAGGACGGCCTCAAGGACGTGGGGACGATTCCGAACTACCGGCGGTTGCTGCAGCTCGGCTACCCCCGGCAGGGACGACCGTTCAAGCTCGCGGACCGTCTGTTGTTCCGGCTCCTCTCGCGCGACGAGGACCCGGCGCTCCAGTTCGAGTACGCCAAGTACGCGAAGGACTCGACCTCCGCCAACGAGTGGACGCGCGAGTTCATGCGGGAGGCCGCGGCGGCGGCGCTGGCGGAAGCGGGGTACATCGAGGATCCGCGGCTCCGCGGCGCGGCCCACAAGATCGCGACCTCGGTGTCCACCTTCCTCCGGAGCCCGCTCGCGGAGAAGCCGTTCGCCCGCTCGGCGGCGAAGACGATTCTCCATCCGAACGCGCACCCGCCGAGCTGGTACTCGGTGGCGATGATCGCCGGGATGCCGAATCTCCAGCGGGAGCGGGCGGGGTTCACCGAGCGGCTCGGGCAGTATCTCGCCCAGCCGGCGCCGAAGAAGGCGTTCGTCGTGCAGGTGGGGAAGCGCGCGATGAAGCCGGACCTGCTCCTCCTCGGCGACCCGATCACGGCCGATGCCAAGGGGAACTCCAAGGACATCCCCTTGGCACTGCACTTCATCGAGCTGCTCGCCCGGATCCACGCGCTGCACACTGCGCCGGTCGCGACGCGGGTGCTGGCCCGGCTGCTTTCCGACACCGACGCGCAGGGGGTCTGGCGGCCGAAGGCGCTCAAGGCGGCGCCGCATGCCGCCCACAAGATCACCTATCACTCGTGGGACCTGCACGTCGAGAACAAGTCGGCCGACTCCAGGCTCGTCGAGGTGACGTTCCGGCTGGCGCTGATCACGAAGCTCCTCAACTGGCCGGTGGAGTACACGTAGTGGCCGCGCTCGACCTGACCGCGTTCGGCTTCACTCCGACGGAGAGCCTGGTCTACGAGGTGCTGTTGCGCGGCGGGCCGGGCACCGGGTACGCGATCGCGCGGTCGGCGGGGCTGGCGCGCGCGAATGCGTACGCGGCGCTCGAGGGGCTGGTGCAGAAGGGGGTGGCGCGCGCGGAGGAAGGGCGACCGAAGCGGTATCGGCCGGAGCCGCCGGCCGCGCTGCTCGCCCGGATCCTCGAGCGGCAGGGCCGCGCGCTGGACGAGATCTCCCGCGCGCTGGACGAACTGTCCGCCCCGGCCACGCCGACGCTGGTGGAAATCTCGTCCGCGAGGGGCGCGCTTCAGATCGCCTCACGCGAGGCCGCGAGAGCGGGTGAACGGATCCTCCTCCACGCGCCGCCCGACGCCTTTCCGCCGCTGGTGCCGTCGCTGCGCAAGGCCAAAGGAGGCGGCGTGGAGCTGTCCCTCTCGTCGACCGCCGAGGTCGACCTCCCGTTCGCGAGCGTCACGGTCGTGCCCGGCGTGACGGGCTGGCCCTCGCAGCCGTTTCTTCTGGTCGTGGACGGACGGAGCGCGGTGCTCGCGACGCGCGACGGTGACCGGGTGAGCGGGCACTGGGGACAGGCGACCACGCTGGTCGCCGCGACCACGCTCTCCATCCGCAGTCTCCGAGAGGGGCGCGGCCCCTGACCGACACGAGCATCGACGAGTTCTTCCAGGAGCTCCGGAGGGAGTACCTGGCCGAGGCGCCCGCCCGCATGGGCGAGCTGCGCAAGGACCTCGCGGCGCTGCGAGCCGGTGAGCCCGACGCCTGGGAATCGCTCAAGACCCGCTTCCACCGGCTGGCGGGCTCGGGCGGGAGCTACGGCTTCACCCCGATCAGCACGGCCTCGCGCGAAGCCGAGCGGTGGCTCATCGCCAATCCGTCTCCCGACCACGATCAGCTCGCCTGGCTGGACGAGGCGGTTCTCCGGGTCGCCGCGGCCTTCGATACGTCCGCTCGCGAGGTCGGCTTCGCCGCGGCACCCCAGCGGCCCGCGGACTATGGCTGGCGTGCCCACCTGCTCGGCGCGCCGCCGGACCTCGCCGCGCGGCTGGCCAGCGTGCTCCGCGACGCCCAGTACACCGTGACGACCGCCGAGCTCGATCTGGACCCCGCGAGCGTTCCCGCGACGGAGCGCCCCGATCTCGTCGTGCTCGCGCCGCCGGCGGAGCGCGACCCTGCTGCAGTGGTCGCCCGATGGAGCGAAGCGGTGCTCGGCCGCCGGATCGGGCTGGCCCTGGTGTACGACCCCGCCGCCATCGACCTCCTGGCCGTCCCCTTCTCCCGTCTCGACCTCGTCGTCGAGCCGGACCGGGCGGAAGCCGAGGTCGGTCGCTGGGCGCAGATCGAGGGCCGGGCGGC
Source organism: Gemmatimonadales bacterium (assembly GCA_050733195.1). GTDB lineage: Bacteria > Gemmatimonadota > Gemmatimonadetes > Gemmatimonadales > GWC2-71-9 > JABFSM01. Next base: position 6,999 of record JBOHSH010000004.1, on the reverse strand, counting down.
GTCCTCGCCGGCGGTGGTGCTGGTGGTGATCAGCGACGAGCAGGCGAGAACGGAGCTGGTCGGATGGCTGGAAGCCGCCGGGCTCCGCGTCACCGCGACGGCCGACGCTCGCGCCGCCATGAGCGCGCTCGAGCGCGAGCAGGCCGACCTCGTCGTGGCCGACTGGGTGATTCCGGGGGGCGACGGGCCGGGCTTCATCCGGCGACTCCGCCGCACCGGCCGCCTGGCGCTCACACCGATCCTGGCGATCGGCGACGAGGTGACGGCGGACGACCGCGTGCGCGCGCTGGCGGCGGGAGCCGAGGATCTCCTCGGACGACCGCTGGATCGCGGCGGCTTCGTCGCGGCGGCGCTGCACCGCGCGGCCCGGGGGCGTCACCTGGCGGACCTGGTCCGGCGGGACCCCCTCACCGGATTCCTCACCCCGGCGGCGCTCGCGGACGAGCTCGAGTCGGTCTTCGCGTATGCGCGCCGCACCGGCGAGCGCTTCTCCTTCGCGCTGTTCGACGTGGACCACCTCCGCCGGATCAACGAGCAGCTGGGCCACCCGGCGGGCGACCAGGTGCTCGCGCACGTCGCCCGCGTCATTCAGGAGCGGGGGCGCGCGAGCGACGTGTTCGCGCGGATGGGGGGAGAGGAATTCGGAGTGGTGCTGCGGCGCTGCGGCCCTGCGGACGCGGTCGCCGTCGCCGAAAGCATTCGGGCGGCCCTGGCGAGCCGCCCGGTCACCCTGCTGGGGTCGCCGCACGCGATCCGGCTGTCGGCCGGCGTGGCGGCGTACCCCGATCACGCCATCGGTATCCGCGAGCTGCTGATCGCCGCGGAGCGCGCGCTCCGCACCGCCAAGGAGAGCGGCCGGGACCGGGTGATCTCCGGCCCCTGACGCCGTGCCCTAACGCGTTTCGGGCAGCTTCACCACGACGCTCTTGGCGTTCCGCGCCGCCGTCGCCACCTGACGGAGCCAGGCGATCAGGTCGTCGAGGCTGCCCGGCGGCATGATCCCCCGCTGCCCGCTGGTCTCCTGGTGGATCGAGAGGATCCGCCCGCGCTGACGCACCTGGCGCCGGATCACGCCGAAGGCGCTCGTGAGCTCGATGTCCTTCGGCACCTGCACCTCCCACCCCGCCGGCATCTCCAGCTCGAGGCTCAGGCGGCCCGCGGCCGCGGCGGAGAGCTGGCTCACGTCGATGGGGAATTTTCGCGGGCGGTGGGAGTTGAGCTCCGCGATGACCGGCGTCAAGTCGACCTCCCGACCCTGGAACGGCTGATTGAGCACCGCCACCGGGCCGGCCAGCTGGGCCGCCCGGCCCTGCCGGGTCAGGAAGGAGATGCGGACGCGCTCGCCGTCGTCCACGAGGGCCAGGCTGTCGCCTTCCGCTTCTGGATAGACCTCCGCCGCGAACTGCCGGGTGAGTGCCACCTTGGTGGCGGAGTCGATATGCTCCGCCATCACCACCCGGAACATGTTCGCGAGCGCCCCGCCGACCGCCATCTCGGTGTGGACCGTCACCAGACCGGCGGAGTCGAGCGTGCCCTTCACGGTCAGCTGGCTCAGCACCTCCGGATCGTCCTCGGGGATCTCGACCTCCTCGACGTTCCCGTTGGGGAGCATCACGAGGGCGAACTGTCCCTGAATCGAGCCGGGGACCTGGCCCCACGGGAACCTGCTGGCGGTGAGGTCGACGTAGATGCGCCCGCCCGGGCGGTCGACGGCCGCGATGGCGTGGTCGAACTGCGCGATCGACGGCAGCTCCCGGGTGACGTCTCCGCCGTTGTTGAGCAGAACCGGCGAGGCGCTGACACCGATGCGCCGGAGGAGGGCGATGAAGAGCACCGCCTTGTCCTTGCAGTCGCCGAACCCGCTCGCCAGCACCTCCGACGCGGGTCGAGGCTGGTATCCGCCGATTCCAAGCGAGACCGACACGTAGCGCACCTCGTCGGCCACGTAGCGGTGCAGCGCGCGGATGGAGTCGTCGAGGGTTCGCGCGCCCCGCACCAGCTCGGCGACCTTCCGCTCGAGCGCGGGCGTCATCGCGTAGCGGTCCCGGGCGAGCCCCGCGAACCAGGCGCCCACATCCTTCCAGTCCGACGCACCCGCGACGTCGATCGACATGATGACGTCATTCGAATCCGCCGCGAAGGGCTCGATCTTGATACTGGGCACGTCACGGGTCGCCCAGGTCGTCACGCGCCGTCCGTTCTCCTCGGCGATCGTGGGCTGGAACGGGAGGTTGCGCACCCGCACCCTCGGCTCGATGGCCTTGGGGGCATCCAGCACCAGGCGCGACCGGCGCACCGGCATCCCGGGGTTCACGACCCAGGTGGCGAAAAAGTCCCCGGGCCGCCACGGCTGGCGGTCCTCGAGGGTGTAGCTCACGTCCACGATGCTGCCGACCCGCACCCGCCCCAGCGTGAGCCGGTTCACCTTCTGATCGACGTAGACCGGGCTCTCCATGGCGGCCGGAACGTCCGACTCCTGCGCGATGTCCGGCGCGGGCGTGATCACCGTGCCGCCCGGCGCAACGACGCGGGCCCAGTTGAGGGTCCAGCGCTGGCGGCCGGGCTGATGCGAGAAGCGGAACTCGGACCACTGCTCGATGGCCGATTCCTTGAGCACCCAGATCACCTGCCGGTAGGTCCTGGCGGACCGGCCGTCAGGCTCGAGGCGGATCACCCCCTCGTCGAGCAGGTAGACGTAGGGCTGGTCGCGGTAGGCGGCGGAGTCCGAAGCGAGCGTGTACAGCGTGTCGTTCAGACGGGAGCCGACGGCCTGCGCATCGAGTGGGGCGGCGAGCATGAAGCCGAACACCCCCGCGACCCAGAACGGGAGCGGGACGGGACGAACCACGAAGTGCTCCGAAATGAGGATGCCGGAAATCTATCGACTTCCGCGTGGAAACGGAGGCGGCCAGAAGTTGGACAGCAGGGCAGCGCCGCCCACCGGGGCGGGCGGCAGGTGACCTGACCGGTTTCTATCCCGCCGCCCGCCCGCCGGCTAGTGCTGGTAGGCCGACGAGAGCGGCTGCACGTCGCGCGGGCTCTCTTCGCCGAAGAGCAGCCGCCCTTCCCGGTAGGAGGCGCCGCGCAGGGTGAGCGCGAGCACCTCGCCCAGCTCCTGCACCGAGTGCACCTCCACCTTCCCCTGCACCTCGGCGGGAAGATCGTCCAGGTCGGGCTCGTTCTCCGCCGGGATCACGATGCGGGTGATGCCCGCCCGCACGGCGCCGAGGATCTTTTCCTTGAGCCCGCCGATCGGCAGCACCCGGCCGCGCAGGGTGATCTCGCCGGTCATCGCGATGTCGTGGCGGGCGGGCCGGCCCGACATGGCCGAGATGAGCGCGGCGGCCATGGTCACACCGGCGGACGGACCATCCTTCGGGATCGCGCCGGCGGGGACGTGGATGTGGACGTCCCGATCGAACATCTCGTCGGGAATCCGGAGCGCGGCCGCGTGCGACTTCGCGTAGCTCCACGCCGCGCGGGCGCTCTCCTTCATTACGTCGCCGAGCTGCCCCGTCAGGACGAGCTCGCCCTTGCCGCGCATGGTGGTGGCCTCCACGAACATGATGTCGCCACCCACGGGCGTGTAGAACATCCCCGTGGCGACGCCGATCGCGTCCTCCCCGGCCGCCTTCTCGGGGTGCACCTTGGGACGGCCGAGCAGGTCACGGACCAGGTCCGGGTCCACGGTCACCGACTCCACTTCCCGCGCCGCGATCCGGCGCGCCACCTTGCGGGCGACCTTGCCGATCTCGCGTTCGAGCTGTCGCACGCCCGACTCGCGGGTATACCCGCTGACGATCTCGGAGACTGCCGCGTCGGACAGCGACACGGCCCGGTCCTCGAGGCCGTTCTCCGCGAGCTGGCGCGGAATCAGGTACCGGCGCGCGATCTCGAGCTTCTCGTGCTCGGTGTAGCCGGTGAACTCCACCACCTCCATCCGGTCCAGGAGCGGACCCGGGATGTTCTGGAGGAAGTTCGCCGTCGCGATGAAGAGGACCTCCGACAGATCGAACGGCACCCCGAGGTAGTGGTCGGTGAAGGAGTCGTTCTGCGCCGGATCCAGCACCTCGAGCAGCGCAGAGGCCGGGTCTCCCTGGAAGGAGACTCCCAGCTTGTCGACCTCGTCGAGCAGGAAGACCGGATTCTTGGTGCCGGCCTGCTTGAGACCCTGGAGGATCCGGCCCGGCATGGCGCCGACGTAGGTGCGGCGGTGGCCGCGAATGTCGGCCTCGTCGCGCGCGCCGCCGAGCGAGATGCGCACGTACTCCCGGCCCATCGCGCGCGCAATCGACCTGGCCACGGAGGTCTTGCCGACTCCGGGCGGCCCGACGAACAGGAGGATGGGTCCCTTGGCCTTGTCGTCGGGGTTCCCGGCGGGCTGGCGGTCCGACGGCCGCGCGGGGTTGCCGTCGGCAGGACGTTCCGGCGGCCCGACTGCCGGCTCGGAATCGACGATCGGAGACTCCGTCGTCGTGGCTTCACTCCCCGGTGGCGAACCTGCCTCACTGCCCGTCTGCCCGTCCGCCCGTCCGCCCGTCTGCCGGAGCTGCCGAAGCTGCCGAACGGCCAGGAACTCCAGAACCCTGTCCTTGACGTCGCCGAGCGCGTAGTGATCCCCTTCGAGAATGCCGCTCGCCGCGGCGAGATCGAGGTGCTCCTCGCTGCGCTCGTTCCAGGGCAGCTCGGCGATGGTCTCCAGGTAGGTGCGGATGACCTGGGTCTCCATCGACTCGCGGCCGATCCGCTCGAGTCGGCCCAGCTCGCGCTCGACCTCCTTGCGCGCCTCGGGCGGCAGCTCCCGCCCCTCCAGCTTCTGCCGCAGCTCCGCCAGCTCGTCCGCCTCGTCCTCTTCCCCGAGCTCCTTCCGGATCTGCTTCATCTGCTCCCGGAGGAACATCTCGCGCTGCCGCTCGCCCAGCTCCTCCTGCACCTGCGACTTGATCTCCTCCTGAGCGTCGAGCACCGAGATCTGCCGCTGCACGTGCACCAGCACCCGCCGGAGCCGCTCCTCGACCGAGAGGGTCTCGAGCAGCGCCTGCCGCTGGGGAGCGGTGATGTCGATGTAACCGGCGACCAGATCGGCAAAGCGGCCCGGGTCGTTGACACCGCTCAGCACCTGCTGGACGACTTCGTCCGGCAGCCCCGACTTCTGGCCGAGCTCGGCCGCGCGCTGGCGGACCTCGCGGTAGAGCGCCACGAACGCCGCGTCCTCGGGATTGAGCGGCGGCATCTCCTCCGCTTCGCGCACGATCGCCTCGAGGAAGCCGCTCTTCTCGCCGACGTGAATCGCGATGCCGCGACTCTGGCCATGGAGGAGAAGCTGCATGCCGGCCAGACCCCGCTGGAGCTGCCCGACCTTGGCGATGGTACCGATCGTGTAGAGGCCTTCCGAAGTGACCAGCTCCACGTTCTGTCGCTGGCAGACCGCGAAGATCAGATGCTCCGGCGCCGCCAGGGCAGACTCGATCGCCCGGACGGTGCCTGGACGGCCGGCGCCGATGGAGGTCGTCACCCCGGGAAAGAGGACGACGTCCCGCAGCGGAAGGACAGGGAGGGTCAGTCGCTCACTCATTGCGTGCCTCAACGCTTCGCTCGCCTCGCCGGAACCGGAAGTGGGCAGTCACGGGCGATTCCGTCCCGGGAGAAGCATCGCGTATGCCACCCGCTCTGGCCATTCTGCAGCCAACGCATCATCGCCCCTGCGGGTGCGTAGTCACTCTCCCGTCACGAGTTAGCGCCCTCGGCTCCAAAATCGGAGTGGTCAGCGCGGTGACAGGTTGCCCTATTGGGGGGCACGAGCCGAATGCCAAAACGACACCGCAGGTCGATGTGGCAGCGCCTCGCCCATTCGTGTTTCAGCTCGTGAAACTACCGCCCGCCCGCCACTCGTAGGAGGGGCGTCCAAGCACTGGAGCGGTTGCTCCGGGACGCAAAACCCAGCAAATTGGTAAGCTGTTGCGCGCACGTCGCTTCTGACGCGAGAGACCCGTCGCCGGATGACCAGTCCAACCGAGGGGAACGACCGGCCGCTCGCTCAGCGCTTGAAGGAAGCGCTGGGGGACGTGTACACCATCGAGGGCGAGATCGGTCGCGGAGGAATGGGTGTGGTGTACCGCGCCCGCGACGAGCGCCTGCACCGTCGCGTCGCGATCAAGGTGCTGCCGCCCGAGCTCGCCTTCCAGAAGGAGATCCGCGAGCGCTTCACGCGTGAAGCGCAGACTGCGGCCCGCCTGTCGCATCCGCATATCGTCCCGATCCACGACGTGGGTGAAGGCGCCGGTGTCGTGTATTTCATCATGGGACTCGTGGAAGGCGAGTCGCTGGGCTCGCGGCTCAAGCGCCGCGGCAATCTGCCGGCGGACGAAGTCCGGCGGATCATGAAGGAGACGGCGGACGCCCTGAGCGCCGCCCACGCCGTCTCGGTCATCCACCGCGACATCAAGCCCGACAACATCCTCCTCGAGGGAACGCGGGGGCGGGTGATGGTGACCGACTTCGGCATCGCGAAAGCGGTGTCGCATGCGTCGGCCGCGACGCTCACCGGCGTGGGCGTCGCCATCGGCACGCCCCAGTACATGAGTCCCGAGCAGGCCGCCGGTGAGCGGGAGATCGACGGGCGCTCGGACCTCTACTCGCTGGGCGTCGTCGCCTACCAGATGGTCTCGGGGGAGCTGCCGTTCACCGCGCCGACTGTCGCCGGGATTCTCATGAAGCAGATCACCGAGCCGGCGCCGGTGCTGCACGAGGTCCAGGGGGACGTACCCGAGGACCTCTCGCTCTCGATCGCTCGGTGCCTGGAGAAGGATCCGGAGAACCGGTGGCCCACCGCCGACGCGCTTCGACGCGGCCTGGAGAGCCGGTCGGTATCGGGTTACCGCCCGACCACGACAGGCACTCGTCCGGCGACGCGTCGCACAGGCACGTCCACCGGCGCGCGGCCGAGGCCGGGCTCGACGGCGGAACGTGCCGCCCGTGGCTCCCCGGCCGGCCTCGCGC
>JBOHSH010000003.1:0-67330 GCA_050733195.1 Gemmatimonadales bacterium | reverse complement strand
GTGGGCGGCGCTGGTGCAGAAGGCGCAGGAAGAGGCGGTCGAGAAGGGCGGGACGCTCGCCCAGGTCATCATCACCCTGAGCGTGAACACCGCCGACTTCAACACCACCACCGGCGTGCCGAGGTTCCTGAACGGCGCCCGGCAGCTCTCGGCCCGGGCCGTCCTCCAGGGCGGCACCCAGGTGGCCACGCCGAGCCAGACCCTGATCTTCAACAACGTGAATCGCTTCACCGCCACCCTCGCGGTGACCGGCGGCTTCGCCTCCGCGGCCGGCTCGGTCGGCGCCGGCACGGGCCTCACCTACCGTCGCGGCGGTCTCTCGTTCACAGTGCTCCCGGTCATCTATGCCCCGGGCGTCACCATGGCGAGCGGCAGCGTGATCTTCGGCGGCTGCTCCGCCGGCGGCGCGCGCACCGCGACCCTCACCGCCCCGGCGGCCGGTTCGTCCGCCTGGACGGCGACGATGTCGAACACGGCCGCGGCGGGTGGAACGAACGTGACCGCGTACGAGTTCAACCAGGCCATCTGCGCCGCGGCGACCATCGCCGCCGGTGAGACGTTCGTCGTGAACGCGATCGACAGCCAGGGCAACACCCTGTTTGCCGGCGTGCTCCCGAGTGCCGCGCCCCCGGCGACCCCGGTGGTCGGCATCCGGCTCGACAACGTCGGCCCGGGCGCCCCGACCTTCGTGGCGAACCCGAACAACCGGCAGAACGGCTGGATCAACGCGACCGTCGGCCTGACTGGTCTCAACACCAGCGCGACCGACAATGACTGGATGGCCAACGGCGCGGCGGACATCGGCGTCGGCGGCTACACCCGGATGCTCAGGGTCGGCACCGGCGGCGGCACGGTGGCGAATGCCAACGTGGCCACCAGCTCGGCGACGCCCGCGCTTCCGGCTCCTTCGGCGACCAACACCGGCTACTGCGGTGTGGGGAGCGCCACGGACGCTCTCGGCAACGAGTCGGCACTCCCGGCCAGCGCCACGGCCTGCCTGAGCCCGCCGTTCGCCTCGTTCTTTGCGACCGGGTCGCAGCATCTGCAGTTCGGCGTCGACATTGCCGCTCCGACCATCGCCTTCTCGGGTGGTCTGGCGTCCAACGCCCGCATCAACGCCGCGACGGTTGGCGGCGAGTTCCAGGTCACGGTGGCCGATACCGGCGCCGTGGGCAACTCGGGCATGCTGGGCGGCGCGCCGGTGATCGGCAACGTCCAGACCCGGAGCGCGACGACCACGGTCTGCGGCGGCGGCGGTATGCCCGGCGCCCTCTCCGGCGGCGTCTGCGTCAACAACAACACCGGTATCGCCGGGGCGCTCCCGCTCCAGGCGACGACGGGCGTGGCCGATGAAGTCACGGCCGCGTACTACACCGGAACCTTCCTCTCGCAGGACGCCGCCGGCAACCAGTCGGCTACGCTGACCCGCGTCGTGGTTCGCGACAACGTCCCGGTAGCGGTTACGAATCCCGCGGTCCCGCTCACGATCACCGGTGCCTTCACGGCGTCGGCGTTCCTGAACGACGACCTCTCGATCCGCGACTACTACTGGACCGCCGGGTTCGGCACGGCGCTCATCGCGCCGACCACGATCACGCTGGCCACTGCGCCGACGGTCGTGGATGCCTTCAACGCGGCGACCCTGACCAACACGAACTTCGCCATCAACACGTCCATCAACACGTTCCTGGGTCTCCAGGGCGCGCCTGGTGGGGTGCCGGCGGCGTACGTCGCGGGCTCCAACCCGCTCAATGCCGTGAACCTGTTCGCGCGTGACCAGACCCAGCCGGCGTACTCCACGGCTGGCTCCCCGGTCGCTCCGACGGCTCCGGCGGCCGGTATCGCAATCACCAATGCGGCACCGTTGTGGAACTTCACCAACTACGTCCTGGCGACGTCGAACGCGACTATCTGCGTGGGCACCGCGGCTCCTTGCGGCGCGACCCCGACGAGCACCACGTTCTCCGCCACGGCGACGGGCACCACCGCGACGTTCCCGAATCCGTTCTCCCGCGTGGATTACTACGCGGCGAACGCGACGGGCGCGGACCTCGTCCTCATCGGCTCGGTCCCGGCTGGCTCGGCGACCCTGGTCGATAACGGGGCGACCCGCGTGTGGACGTTTGCGCTGCCGATGACGGCCAGCACGCTGTACACGACCCTCGGCGGCGTCCAGCCGGCGGTGGTCGGGCCCGTGAATGTGTACGCCTTCGGTGTGAACGCCGCGGGTAACGTGGCGATCGTGTCGGTGGCGGTGGCACAGACCATCAACCCGTAAGCTCAGCTCGATCGAGCTTCCGGCTCGCTGAAAAACAGAAGGGTCCGGTCGAAAGACCGGGCCCTTTTGTTTTGTCAGACGGGCAGACGGGCTGACAGGCTATTCGGCGACGTCTCCCGGGCCGCTCTGCGTCGCTCCCTCGCGCGTGTATCCCGGCCGCCCCATCGCCGCGAAGGTGAGCCGCTTGCCCAGCTCGACCCCCGGTTGATCGAAGGGATCCACGCCGTACCAGACGCCCGCGAAACCGGTCGCGAGCTGCAGGAACATCAGGAGCTCGCCCAGCGTCTCCGCGTTGAGCGTCGGCAGGCTGAGCGTGGCGTTCATCCGCCCCATGCGGGCCAGCGCCGCCGAAGTCGCCTCCTGCTCCGCCAGGAGCAGCTGACCGAGGGTGTGCCCCTGGAGATAGGCCATCTCCTCCGGAGCCCCCGAGCGCGAGGGGATCGGCACATCCGGCTCCGCGTGCTCCACCCGGACGAACGTCACGACCTTGTCGTACGGTCCCTCCATGAAGAGCTGCACCTGGCTGTGCTGGTCGGAGGCCCCCACGGCGGCCAGCGGGGTCGGGCCGGTATGGACGACGGCGCCCCGTCGATCCGTCCGCTTGCCGAGCGACTCCGCCCAGAGCTGCACGAACCAGGCGGCAAGCTCCCGCAACCGGTCGGAGTAGGGCATCAGCACGTGGGTCCTGGCACCGAGGCGGGCGTCGGCCGCCCAGAGCAGCGCGGCGAACAGCGCGGGCGGGTTCTGGAGAAGGGTATCCCGCTCCGCGCGCGCCAGTGCCTTCCGGGCTCCGGCCAGCAGGGCCTCGATGTCGATGCCCACCAGGGCGGCCGGAAGCAGCCCTACCGCGGTCAACACACTGAACCGGCCGCCGACGTCCGGGGGGACCTCGAGCGCGGCGATGCCCTCCTTCCGCGCCAGGGCCCGCAGCGGCCCCTTGGCCGGATCGGTCGTGAACGCGAGATGGCGCACCGCCGCGTCGGGCCCCAGCGACTCGTCGAGCCATTGCCGGACCACGAGGTACTGCGCCAGCGTCTCCGCGGTTCCTCCGGATTTGCTGATGACGTTGACGAAGGCGCGCCGGGGGTCGATCTGGCGCAGGGCCGCCGCGACCGAGGTCGGATCCACATTCTCGAGGATGGTGATTCTCGGGAAGTACTCGCGGGCCTCGTCAGTGAGCTCGTTCCAGGCGGGGGTCTTGAGGGCGTTGACCAGCGCCCTGGTGCCCAGGGCCGATCCACCGATGCCAAGGACGAGCACGTGATCGTAGGCCTGCCCCACCCCCTCGGCGAAGCGCCGGATGGCTTTGACGGTCTCCGCCTGCTCACCGAGCTCGTAGAAGCCGTACTCGCCGTCGCGCCGCCGCGCCCGCACCTCGTCCAGAACCTGGGGAAACCGCTGGCTCAGCTCGGCGAGCCTCGGGCGGGGAAGGCCGTGTTCCCCGTCCAGCGCGTCGGCGAGCATCCGGCCGTAGTACAGCCTCATCCGGAGACCTCCAGAGAGAGCCCGTCATAGCCCGGCTCGACGCCGGGCGGGAGCCGCGAGGCGAGATCGGCGTGGCCGGTCTCGTGGGTGAGATGGGTGAGCACCGTCCGGCGGGCGCCGAGAGCGCGGGCCGTATCGATCGCTTCCGGTATCGAGAGGTGGGTCGGGTGCGGCCGCCACCAGAGGGCGTTGAGCACGAGGATCTCGAGGTTCCGAAGCTGCTCGCGTGCCTCGTCAGGCACGCGCTTGACGTCGGTGAGGTAGGCCACGGCCCCGAAGCGAAAGCCCATGACGCCTTCGTGGCCATGCTCGAACTGGATGGGCAGCACGGGCACTCCGGCGATGTCGAGCGGCCGGCTTGCCTCGAGGGTGCGCAAGGTGAGTCGCGGCCGCGAGGTGCCCGCGTAGACCGGCGTCGCATCGTCGAAGATGTAGCGGTACGAGGACCGAAGGAACTCGAGAACCGGCGGTGCGCCGTAGAGGGGCAGTGGCTCGGGCCGTCTTACTGAGAAGATCCGGAGGTCGTCGATCCCGCCGACGTGGTCGGCGTGCTCGTGCGTGTAGAGCACCGCATCGAGGCGCCTCGTACCGGCAGCGAGCAGCTGAAGCCGCAGCTCGGGCGGCGTGTCGATCAGGATCGCCGTGTCCTCCGATTCCAGCAGCGCCGCGGTTCGGGTGCGCCGGTCCTTCGGGTCGCTCGACCGGCAGACGCCGCACTCGCACCCGATCTGGGGCACCCCGAACGAGGTTCCAGTCCCGAGCAGGGTGAGCCGCATCGCCGCTACACGGACTCGATCTTGAGGAGGTTCGTCGTCCCGGCCACGTCGAAGGGCACGCCCGCGGTCACCACCAGTCGGTCGCCCGGATCGGCGAGACCCATCTTCCGGATGATCTCGCGGGTGACGGGCAGAATCGCTTCGTAGGTGGGATAGTGCTCGGTGAGGATGGGAACGACTCCCCAGACCAGGGCGAGCTGCCGGAAGGTGTCGAGCTCGGGCGTCACCGCGAGGATGGGGACCACGGGACGGTAGCTCGCGACCGCCCGCGCGGTGAACCCGCTGGAGGTGAGGCAGACGATGAGGGGAACCCCCAGCAGCTCGGCGGCTGCGCACACCGCCACCGAGATCGCGTCTTCGGTTCGCGCGGTCATATGCGGTTGCCGGAGACGCACCGCCGACTCCTCCCACCCCGCGCGCCGCTCGGCCATGGAGCCGCCGTCCCGGCGCTGGCCCTCCACCTCCCTGGCGATCCGGTCCATCGCCAGCACGGCCTCCAACGGATACGCGCCGATGGCGGTCTCCGCCGAGAGCATGAGGGCATCGGTCCCGTCCAGAATGGCGTTTGCCACGTCGCTCGCTTCCGCCCGCGTCGGCCGGGGCGCCTGGATCATGCTCTCGAGCATCTGGGTGGCGGTGATGACCGGCTTCCCGTGGCGGTCCGCCTCCCGGATCAGCCGCTTCTGCACCAGCGGCACCTGCTCGAACGGCAGTTCGACGCCCAGGTCGCCGCGCGCCACCATGATCGCGTCCGAGACCTCGAGAATCCCGTCGAGGTGCTTGAGCGCCGTGTCCTTCTCGATCTTGGCCACGAGCCGGATCCGCCTGGGAAGGAGGCCGCGGATCGCCTCGATGTCTTCCGGACGCCGGACGAAGCTGATCCCGATGTAATCGACGCCGGCGGCGGCGGCCGCCAGCGCGTCCTCCTTGTCCTTGTCGGTGATCGCGGGGGCGCTCACGTCGACGCCCGGGAGGTTGATTCCCTTGTGGGCCCTGAGCGTGCCGCCGAAACGGACCCGGCCTTTCACCTTGTCTCCCCTTATCTCCAGGACGTCGACCGCGAGCAGTCCGTCATCCAGCAGGATTCTGCTGCCCGGCAGGACGTCGCCCGCGAGCTGGGCATACGTCGTCGGAATCTCGTCTTCGCCTGCGGTGTCCTCGGGGGCGAAGGTGACGATCTGCCCGGGCTCGAGGACGCGCGGCGTGGGAAGGTCTCCGACCCGGATCCGGGGCCCCTGCAGATCCACCAGGATCGCGGAGGAGGTGGTGCGGAGCTGTTGAACCTCCCTCAGGTCGTTGATCCAGCGGGCGCGGATCTCGGGCGTCCCGTGGCTCGCGTTGATCCGGATCACGTTGACGCCGGCGTCGAGCAACGCACGCATCTGGGCCGGCTGCTCCCACGCGGGCCCGAGCGTCGCGACGATCTTGGTCCGGCGGATAGCGGCGGTCTTGGAGGCCAAGGTCCGAAGGTTTTGGGGTGAAGGGTGCCGGAATGTAAGTGACCGGTATCGCAGTCGCAGTGGTCGAGTGACGAGGGCTCGCGGGAGGCCCCGACGGGCAAGATCCGATGTGGAGGGTGTTCAGGAACTATCGACAGGGGATCCGCTGATGGGGGCAGGAACTTCCACCCCACGGCCACAGACCGTCCACAGTGGTTTGGAGCGGTCGATAGGGCTACAGGGGCCTCCCGGTTCCCGGTCCACAAACGTGTGAATTAGACGAGTTATCCACAAGTGGAAATTGGGAGAACTCATCCGTGGAACGGGCAAACCATTGGGGGGCCTACCCCTGTGACCGGACTTGAATTTCCACATTATGGAAACACCGTAACTCTTTGTTCCACACTACTTACACAACGCGCCTTCTTGTGGATAATCGGCCAAGTCGTGACAGGCCGGGCGTTTGGCCGAAAGCGGCGGGACTCGTTCCCGGCCTGATTGGCGAGCCGGGACGCCGAATTCGTTTGACGCTCCATGACGCGCGACCTAAATTGCCCGCCTCACTCGTGGTGCCCTCCTCTTTCGTCGGGAACCCTGGGCCATGACGACTGCGATCGATCAGCGTGCCGCCGGACTCTTCGACGGCGCCGTCGTAGCCGGTCCCCATGGTGTCGAAGTTCGCGATCCGTCCCGTCTGGCCGGCGAAGCGATGGATCGGCTGGTGCACCAGGCGGTGTTCGGCATCGACGCCGAGCGTGATGCCGCGCGTCGGCTGCTGTGGGACCTCGGCCAGGCGACCGGCGTGCGCCCCGCGTCCATTCATGATCTCTACCTGGCGCGCGGCCGGGGGGAGTGCGGGGGCTTCACGGTGCCGGCCATCAACGTGCGCATGCTGGCGTACGACACCGGACGAGCCGTGTTCCGAGCGGCGATGGCGGCCGACGCCGGCGCGATCATCGTGGAAATCGCCCGGAGCGAGATCGCGTACACCGACCAGCGGCCGGCGGAGTACGTCGCGGCGATGATCGGCGCGGCGCTTCGGGAGGGATACCGACTTCCCCTGTTCATTCAGGGCGACCACTGTCAGGTCAACGCCAAGAAGTACGCGACCGATCCCGAAGGCGAGGTCGGGGAGGTGAAGAAGCTGATCGCCGAGGAGGTCGGCGCCGGCTTCTTCAACGTCGACGTCGACACCTCCACGCTGGTCGATCTCGAGCAGCCGAACCTGGATCTCCAGCAGAGGGTCAATTACGAGCGGGCCGCCGAGATCACCGAGTTCATCCGGTCGATCGAGCCCCGGGACGTGACCGTTTCGGTGGGGGCCGAGATTGGAGAGGTCGGCGCGAAGAACAGCACGGTCGAAGAGCTTCACGCCTTCATGGACGGCTACAACCGAACCCTCGCGGGCCGGGGGAAAAAGCTCGCGGGCATCAGCAAGATCTCGGTCCAGACCGGCACGTCCCATGGCGGCGTGGTGCTGCCGGACGGCACCATGGCGGAGGTGAAGCTCGACCTCGCGGCGCTCGAGGCGCTCTCGACCGCCGCGCGGAACCGGTACGGGCTCGGCGGGGCGGTCCAGCACGGCGCCAGCACCCTCCCGCAGGACGCCTTCAGCCATTTTCCGAGGATCGAGACGGTCGAGATCCATCTCGCCACCAACTTCCAGAGCATCGTGTTCGATCACGGCCGCCTGCCGGCGGAGCTGCGGAAGCGGATGTACGAATGGCTCGACGCCAACGCGCAGAGCGAGCGGAAGCCGAAAGACACCGACGAACAGTTCTACTACCGGGCTCGCAAGAAGGCGATCGGGCCTTTCAAGGAGGAGCTCTGGTCGCTTCCCGCGGACGTGCGGGGCGCCATCGCCGCCGATCTGGAGGCGACGTTTGCGTTCCTCTTCGATCAGCTGCAGGTCCGGGGAACGGCCGGGCTGGTCCGGAAGCACGTGAGCGCTGGACCCTTGAGCTGGGCGGAGCTGCATCGGGCCGAGGGACGGGCGGTGGATGACGCGGAAGCAGGAGAGTGACCATATGGCTCGTGATGACCGTGATGTGATCGTCGTGGAGCGTGGGGAATCGCATTCTCCGCTCTGGTGGCTGCTGGTGGGCACCGCGCTCGGCGCGGGCCTCGGACTCCTGTTCGCGCCGCGCTCCGGCGAAGAGACCCGGCGCGATCTCGGCAAGCGTCTGGCCAAGCTGCGCGAGGTCGCCGACGACGCGCTGAGCGGCTTGCACGGTGCGGAGGAGGACGAGGAGCCGATCCACCGCTCTGAGTCGGAGCTCGAGGACGAGGAGCTCCCGTCCGGGATCGAGGAGCCGCCGGTCCGCCGGGCCACTGCCGGCGAAGCGTCCCCGGCGCGTCTCGAGTTGGAGCAGCGGCTCGCGGAGGCCCGCGCCCGCCGCCGGCGTGCCCTGGCGGCTGAAGAGGACGAGGAGCCTGTCGCCTGAGCGACATCCGCCCGCACGGCTGGTATCGGTCGTTTGGCGGATTCCTGCGACGGACTCTTCAGGCCGCGGACGAGAGCAACGTTCCCTTCCTGGCGAGCGCGCTTTCGTTCGACGCTCTGCTCGCGGCCGTCCCGATGTTCCTGCTCCTTTTCGCCGGCCTGCGCCAGGTCCTGCAGGCGGTGATCGGGGCCGGCCCCATCCAGCCTGAAGTCCTGATCGAGCGGTTTCTTCCTCCCCACATCCTCCCGGACGGCACCGATCCCTTCGAGCTGATCGAGGGGATTCTCGGCCGGGTCATGGCGGTCTCCGAAACGCTGTCCCTCGTGGCGCTCCCCCTGTTCCTCTGGTTCGCCACACGACTCTTCGCCAGCGTTCGCACGTCACTCAACTTCATTTTCGACGTCTCCGTCCGCCCCCCTTCCGGCCACTTCCTGCTGCGGTACGCGCAGGGAAAGCTCCGCGACCTCGGCATGGTCCTGCTGACCCTGAGCCTGTTCCTGGTCAACACGGCGCTGACCTTCGGGCTCAGCTGGATCCAGGTCTATTCCAAGGGACGGTCCGGCGAAGCCCTGCTCTCGCCGGTCCTCCGTTGGGGCGGTGAGCTGCTGGGCTTCCTGTTCCTGATCGGCGTGTTCTTCTTTCTCTACCGCCATGCCTCGGTCCGACGGGTCCTCTGGCCCGGAGCGCTCCTGGCCGCCACGATCATGGCGGTGGCGTTCGAGCTGGCCAAGCGGCTGTTCGGCCTGTACCTCCGGGAAGCGGCCCGATGGGGGACGGCTGGCGTCGACGCCACCATCGGCGCCGTGATCCTGTTCGTCGTCTGGGTGTACTACTCCGGACTCGTCTTTCTCCTGGGCGGGGTCGTGGTCGAGACGTGGGAGCTGAGACGGCTCCAGCGCCTCCAGCGAGGGAGTTCCGAGTTCTGAACCCAGAACCCAGAACCCAGAACCCAGAACTCAGAACCCAGAACCCAGAACTCAGAACCCAGAACCCCCCATGCGCCTCATCCTGCTGGCTCTCCTGGCTCTTGCCCCGGCCACGGTCTCCGCACAGGAGCCGTTCGACTGGTACGCCCGTGGCCCCTACCGCGCGGCGGTGCCCAGACCCGATTCCCTCCTCGGCCATCCGCTGGGCAGCCGTCACACGATGTACCACGAGCAGCAGCGAGTGCTCGACCGCCTGATCGCCGCGGCTCCGGACCGCGTGCGGACCGAGGTCATCGGCACCACCGCCGAGGGCAAGGTGATGCGGGTGCTGATCATCTCGGCGCCGGAGAACATCGGGCGGCTGGACGAGATCAAGGCGAGCCTCCTGCGGCTGGGCGATCCGCGCCGGACCACCGCCGCGCAGGCGGCGGAGATCGCGCGGAGCATTCCGGCCGTGGCGCTGCTCTCGCATTCGATCCACGGCAACGAGCCCGCGGGATTCGAGGCGGTGATGCAGACGGCGTTTCAGCTCCTCGCGTCGGACGAGCCCGGCACCCAGGCGATCCTCCGCAACGTGGTGACGATCCTCAATCCCTCGCAGAACCCCGACGGGCACGAGCGGTTCGCCGCCTGGAACAATTCGGTGGCGGTCGCGAGCGACGAGCCGGGCGCGCTGGAGCAGACCGAGCCCTGGGCCATCTGGGGACGGTTCAACCACTACCGGTTCGACATGAACCGCGACTTCGTCGCCCAGAGCCAGAACGAGACCCGCGCGCTGCTGGGAGTGATGACGACGTGGTGGCCCCAGCTCGTGATCGATCTCCACAGCACGACGAGCCAGTACTTCTTCCCGCCCACGGCCCGGCCGATGAACCTGAACCTCGGGCCCTGGCAGTCCAAGTGGGAGGAACGGTTCGGGAAGGCCAACGCCGCCGCGTTCGACCGCCACGGGTGGCAGTATTACACCCGCGACATCTTCGACTTCTTCTATCCGGGATACGTCGACATGTACCCGTCGCTCTCCGGGGCCACGGGGATGACGTTCGAGACCGACGGCGGGCCCGAGATCCGTCTCCGCAAGGAAGACGGGACGGTGATGACGTTCGCGGACGGGATCGCCCACCACTTTACCGCCTCGATGGCGTCGCTGGGCGCGCTGGCGGAGGGGAAGGAGGAGCGCCTCCGCGACTATTACGAGTTCCGCGCCAGCGGGATGACCGAAGCCCGCACGCGACCGATGAAGCGGGTGGTCATCTCCCCGACCGGCGACCCCGCGCTGCAGCTCCGGGTCGCGCATCTGCTCGCCCGGTCGGGGGTCGAGGTGACGCGGGCGGGGAACGGCTTCTCGTCCGTGGCCGCGCACGACTATTTCGGCGGCCCGCCGGCCCGGCGGACGTTCCCGGCCGGGAGCTACGTGATCGACCTGGCCCAGCCGCAGGCGCGGCTCGCCACGGCGCTGCTCGAGCCCCGGGCCATCCTCGACTCGGTGTTCGTCCGGCGCCAGCTGGACCGATTCGAGCGGAATCGGCGGCGCGGCGAGGAGGCGTCGACCGAGTTCTACGAGTTTTACGACATCACGGCGTGGGCGCTGCCGTTCACCTACGGAGTCGACGCCGCCTGGACCGAGGATGCCCCGCCCGTCGCGGGGGAGCCGGTGACTACGGCCACCCCGCTTCCGGCGGGCACGGTGAGCGGACGCGGGCGATCGGCGTACCTCTTCCCCGGCGGCAGGGAGACGAGCGCGCGCCTGGCGCTGTACCTGCTGCGCGAGGGCTTCGCCGTCGGGATCACGACCGACCCGGTCCGGGCCGACGGCCGCACGTGGCCCACCGGCACCTTCGTCGCCCGCGTGCAGCGCAACGCCGCCACCCTCCACGATCGCATGCGTGTGCTGGCCGAGCGCGCGCGGGCCGAGGTGACGGCGGTGCAGTCGGCCTTCACCGACACCGGCGTCGGCGTGGGGAGCGAGTCGATCCGGTCGCTCAAGTCCCCCAGGATTCTGCTGGCCGGCGGAGACGGGGTCGCGCAGACGACCTTCGGCTCGATCTGGTACTTCGTGGAGCGCGAGCTCGAGTACCCGGTCGTGCCGGCCGATCTGGCCCAGTTCGGGCGCATCAACCTGGCCGATTACAACGTGCTGATTCTGCCCGAGGGGTCGGGCGGCACGATGCTCCGGCGCCTCGGCGACGCGGAGCGGCTCAAGCGCTGGGTGCAGGAAGGCGGGGCGATCATCGCGATCGGAGGAGCCCGTGATCTCCTGGCGGCCAAGGAGCTGGCGCTGACGACGGTGGGCCAGGTCGGCCGGAGAGAGGAGCCCGCCGACGCCTCGAAGGAGCCCAAGCGGACGCCGGCGGACACGACCCTCTCCGTGACGGCCCAGCCCGGCCCTCCGCTCGTCTCGCCTACCGCCCCGGACAGCGCGCGGGTCGAAGGCGTTCCCGGCATGATCGCCCGGGCGACGCTCGACCGCACGCACTGGCTTACGTACGGATACGACCGAAGCCATCTCGCCGTGCTGGTTTCGGGCGATGGGTTCCTCACCCCGTCGAAGAAGGGCGATAATCCGGTGACGTTCCTCGGCAAGGACCTCGTGCTCTCGGGCTTCACGTGGCCCGGGAACACGGAGCGCCTGCTGACCGGTGCCGTGTGGGCCGCGGTCGAGAACGTCGGGCGGGGAAGGGTGGTGCTGTTCGCCGAGGACCCGCTGTTCCGGGCCTTCTGGAGAGGTCCGGCGGGTCTGTTCACCAATGCGCTTCTCATGGCGCCGGGACGGTAGAGGGGGACCGGTGGGTTACCGTTCCCTGTTCACCGTTCACCGTTCACCGCTATATTTCCTCCGCCCCAGGTCCGAAGGGCTCCGGCGCGCGAACCGCGTCAGGACCTCGCCGGTAGCAGCGCTAAGCGATGTCCGGTGTCGCTTCGGGGAGCCTGGGGCACTTTTCTTTGGTCGCCATGATCGCTCTCGCCCGGAAGTACCGTCCCCGCCGCTTCGCCGAGCTGCTGGTCCAGGATCACGTCGCCGCCGCACTCCGGGGCGCGGTCGCCAAAGGCCGCGTGGGGCACGGCTACCTCCTGACCGGCCCGCGCGGGACGGGCAAGACGACTGCGGCGCGGATTCTCGCCATGGCCCTTAATTGCGAGCGGCGAAAGGCGGAGTCGGGGGAGCCCTGCGGCGAGTGCGCCAGCTGCCAGCGGATCTGGAGCGGGGGAGCGAACCTCGACGTCGTCGAGATCGACGCCGCCTCCAACCGCGGCGTGGACGACGCGCGGGAGCTCCGGGAGCGCGCGATGTACGCCGCGTCCCAGGAGGGCCGCCACAAGGTGTACATCGTGGACGAGGCCCACATGCTCACGCGGGAGGCATGGAACGCGCTCCTCAAGATCCTCGAGGAGCCGCCTCCCGGCGTCGTCTTCGTCTTCGCGACGACCGAGCCGCAGAAGATCGCCGCGACGGCGGCACCGGTCCTCTCCCGCCTCCAGCGCTTCGACTTCCGCCGGATCGGCCCCGGCCCCATCAGGGCGCGCCTCCAGCAGGTGCTCACCGCCGAAGGTCTCTCCGCCGATCCGGACGCCCTCGCGCTGATCGCCCGGTATGCCGACGGCGGGATGCGTGACGCCCTGTCGGTGCTGGATCAGTGCCTGTCGTTCGGTGAGGGCTCGATCGGCGCGAATGACGTCCGGCAGGTGCTGGGCCTGGTGGGAGACGACGTGTACACGGAAGTCCTGCGCCTCGTCGCCGATCGGGACACGGCCGCCGTCTTTCCGCTGATCGAACGGCTGGTCAACGAAGGCGCGGACCTGGTCGAGGTCATGGCCGGCACCGCCGACGTGCTCCGGGCGCTGCTCATGGCGCAGACCGGCGTCGAGCCGGAGGGGCTGACCGAGGCGCTGCGGGAGGCGATCGGTCGCGCGCGCGGCACGCTCGCCGCCGGCGACGTCGTCCGCATGCTCACCCTGCTCGCCGAGGCGGAGGCCTCCATCCGGCGGTCCGCCGCGGCGCGGATCGTGGTGGAGACGCTCCTCCTCCGGTGGACGGTGATGGACCGGCTGGTGGATCTGGAAGAGATGCTCCGGTCGGGCGCTCTGGCGACCGGATCATCGGGAGCGGGTCCCGGTTCACGAGGACCCTCTTCACCCGAACCCGACCGGCACCAGTCCGCTCCTCCCGTCCGGAGCGAGGGATCACGTGACCCATCGGCCGTCGGGCCGCCCGGCCGTCTGGCCGTCACGCTGGACGCCGTCCGTGCCGCATGGCCCGAGCTGATCGCCGCCGTGCGCGAGCGGAGCGCCCTGACCGCCGAGGCCATGGCCGCAACGCTTCCGAGCGCTCTCGACCGCGATGAGCTCGTTCTGCAGGCGGGTCCCGAGCAGGCGATCCAGGTCGAAGGGGTGAGTCGACAGCGCGCGCTGATCGAAGAGGTCCTCGTCTCGAAGCTCAAGAGTCCGGTCCGCATCCGGGTGGCGGTCGGGGCCTCTCAGGGGCCTCCGGCCGAACCGGCTAAGCGAGTGACCAAAAATGACTTACAGGCTGAGAAGCTGGCCAGGCTCCGGCGCCTCGACAAGGCCCTCGACATCGCGGCCGATGCGTTAGATTTGGAAATCGTGGACGAGGGTCCGGCCTCCCGCGCACCGTGAGTCGATGACGGGGCCGCGACACGCAGGCATATCGGAACGTCATGGCGGATTTCCATCATCTTTTCCAGCTCGGCCAGCAAGTCCAGGGGCGGCTCCAGCAGCTGCAGTCGGAGCTCGCCGACCGGACGATCGAAGTCACGGCGGGAGCCGGCCTCGTCCGCGCGAAAGTGGACGGGCGGGGACTCCTCCGCGCGCTCGATATCGATCCGCTCGCCTTCGAAGGCCGGGACCCCGAGCTGCTCGCGGACCTGATTCTCGGCGCCGTGGCGGAAGCGCAGCGACGGGCAGCCGACCTCGTTCAGTCCGAGATCCGTAAGCTCCCCGCCGGCACTCACGCACCTGCCTCGTCGGTCCCCTTCGGGGGGCTCTGAGGCGGTGGGCGTCATCGACGAGCTCATCACCGAGCTGGCCCGTCTTCCGGGCATCGGGCAGAAGACAGCCCAGCGCCTCACCTTTCACCTCCTCCAGCAGCCGCGGGAACGGGCGGACCGTCTCGCTCAGGCGCTTCGTGCCGTCGCCAGCCGGGTTCATCCCTGTCCCGAGTGCGGCAACTTCACCGAGGAGGAGCGCTGCGCGGTCTGCGCCGATCCACGACGCGATGCCGCGATCCTCTGCGTGGTGGAGGAGCCGTCGGGGGTCGCGGTGGTCGAACGGGCCACGGGATTCCGGGGACGCTACCTCGTGCTCGGCGGGCGGCTCTCGCCGCTCGACGGCGTCGGCCCCGAACGGCTGCGGCTCGATCTCCTCGAGCGTCGCATCGGGGCGGGCGGCGTGCGCGAAGTCATCCTCGCCACCAATCCCTCCCTGGAGGGTGAGGCGACAGCTACCTACATTCACCACTTGCTGGAAGGGCGCGGAATCCGGGTCACGCGCCTTGCCCGGGGCCTGCCGGTCGGCGGCGATCTCGAATACATCGATGGAGTCACCTTGAGCCACGCCCTCGAAGCGCGTCAGGAGGTCTCGTGAAGCTCGCGCGGCCGCTGGTCGTGCTTCTGGTGGCCGCCGCGGGACTCGTGGCGGGGTGGGCGATGGCGGACCGCTACCTCGTGCGACACCGGGCCGCCCTCTTCAGTCGCCGGGCGAGACGGCGCCATGCCGCCCTCGGCTACCTGGCGGGGCGCCCGACCCCCGAGAATGTGCGGCTGCTGCGGGACTACGTCGCGTGGGAGCCGCATCCCATCCTTCGCCGCCGCGCCCAGCGGGTCATCCGGAGTCTGGAGCTCGCGCTCGGATGACGGCCGGCGCGTCCAGCTGGTCGTTTCGCGAGGACGACGCCGCCCGCATCGGGGGGCTGCTGAACGCCCTCCTGCGCGAGGCCAACGCCCGGACCGCGCTGCTCGTCGACCGCAACGGGCAGATGCTGGCGACGGTGGGCGAGGATCCCCATTTCGATCCCATCGCGTTCGCCTCCCTCACCGCCGCCGACTTCAGCGCCAACGATCAGCTCGCGCGGATGCTGGGCGAGAACGAGTTCGGCAGTCTTTTCCACCAGGGCGAGAAGGACTCCCTCTACCTGGCCGACGTCGCGCGCCGGGTCATCCTCGTGGTGCTGTTCGACAACCGCACCACGCTGGGCCTCGTGAAGCTCAGGGTCCGCACCGTGGTCGAGCGGCTGTCCGCGGTCTTCACGGAGATGTTCGCGCGGGACGCTTCCGGAGAGCGTCGCATGGAGACGGGATTCGTGGGCGAAGCCGAGGACGAGATCGACAAACTGTTCGGGAGCTGAGCCGGGAGAGGCATGTCGCTCATCAACTACGCCTCGCGCGAGATCAACTGCAAGCTCGTCTACTACGGCCCCGGCCTGGGCGGGAAGACGACCAATCTCGAGTACATCTACGAGAAGGTCGCTCCCGCCTCGAAGGGCAAGATGATCTCGCTCGCGACCGAGACGGAGCGCACCCTGTTCTTCGATTTCCTCCCCGTGGACCTGGGCACCATCCGCGGGTTCAAGACCCGGTTCCACCTTTATACCGTGCCGGGGCAGGTGTACTACAACGCCTCGCGGAAGCTCATCCTCAAGGGCGTCGACGGCGTGGTCTTCGTGGCCGACAGCCAGCTCGAGCGGATGGAGGCGAACATCGAGTCGATGCAGAACCTGTACGACAACATGGCGCAGCACGGGCTGGACCTGACCCGCATTCCGTTCGTGGTCCAGTACAACAAGCGGGATCTCCCGAACGCCTCGCCGATCCAGGTGCTCCAGGACGCCCTGAACCCCGGCTGGCCGGCCGAGGACCCGGCGCGCCAGCGGCCGCTCGCCGATCCGAATCGCCCGGGCGAAATGCTCGTTCAGGAGGTGGACGGCACCTGGATCGAGCGGTGCGCCTACTTCGAGGCGGTGGCGCTCCGGGGCGACGGGGTGTTTGATACCCTGCGGGCGGTCTCGAAGCTCGTCCTGAAGACTCTGGGGTAAACGGTGAACGGGGAACGGGGAACGGGGAACGGCTGGACGGGGTTGCCCCGGCCGGGAGACCCGTTCACTGTTCCCCGTTGACCGTTCACCGCGGTTATGTGGACGCTCCCGAACCTCCTCACCGTGGCCCGCATCGCGATCACGCCCCTGATCGCGGCGCTGCCGTTCATCGACGGCTACTGGCCCAAGATCCTCTGCTTCGTGGTGTTCATCGCGGCGGCAGTCTCGGACGTGATCGACGGGCGGCTCGCGCGCCGGCGGAACCTGGTGACGGATCTCGGGAAGAAGCTCGATCCGCTGGCCGACAAGCTGCTGCTGCTCGCGACCCTCCTGCCCATCTGGTACATCTCCCACCAGCGCCAGGAGCACTACGGCATCCCCGTGTGGGGAAGCATTCCGCTCTGGGTCTGCCTCCTCCTGATCGGCCGCGAGATCGCGATGACGGTCTTCCGCGTGTGGGCCGAGCGGCGCGGGGTGATCATCGCCGCGCAGGGTCCGGGCAAGCTCAAGACGGTGTTCCAGAGCATCTTCATCGGGGGCGCGATCGCCTGGTTCGCTTTCCGCGACGCGATCCGCCCGATGGGGTGGGAGCGGGACGCCGCCGCGCGGTGGTGGAACCAGTTCCACGGCGGCTTCGTGGCGGCGAGTCTCGCGGTCGCGGCGGTGCTCACCGTCTATTCGTTCCTGATCTACCTCTACCGCTACCGAAGCCTGTTCTCGATGGAGCAGCGGTGATCGCGCTCCTCGGCGCCCTCACCTCGCTCGCCGCGGCGGCCCAGGCCCCGGGCGACAGCGCGATCGTGAGAGGCACCGTGTACGACAGCCTCCTCACGGCAGGACCGCTCGGCGGCGCCGAGGTGTGGCTCGAAGGGACCAATCGGACGGTCCGCACCGATCCGCAGGGACGCTTCGAGTTCGGGCGTCTCAGGCCGGGCCGTTACACGCTCACCTTCTATCATCCGGTCCTCGACTCGAGCCGGCTCTCCGCCCGGCCGGTGACCGTCGTGACGGAGCCGGGCCAGCCGGGCGTCGCGCACCTGGCGACGCCCAGCCCCCGAGCCGTGCACACCGCCCTTTGTCCCCGGGATCCGCGACGAAACACGGGAGTCGTGCTCGGGCTGGTCCGCGACGGACCGGGGGGCAGCCCGCTGGCGGACGCCGTGGTGACGGCCGAGTGGACGATGTTCGACCTCGGGGGAGCGAACCGCTGGGAGCCGCAACGCGTTGCCGCGCGGTCCGACAGCTCGGGACGGGTGGTGCTGTGCACGGTGCCGACCGACGTCGTGGTCCTGGTCAGCGGGCAGACCGCCGGAGGCGGCCCGGCGGGCATGCTGTCGGTGGACCTCGCCGGACGCTCGTTCGGACGCATCGACCTGGATCTCGCGCGAAACCCTTCCGTGGGAGCGGTGATCGGCGTGGTGCGCACGCGGAGCGGCGCCGCCGTCCCCGGCACCATCGTGATGGCGCTCGGCAGCGGGGCCCGGACCGAGGTCGACGCTTCGGGACGCTTCCTGCTGCGGGAAGTGGCCAGCGGATCCCGCATCATCGAGGCGCGCGCGATCGGCTACGAGGCCGCCCGCGTGCAGACCAGCGTCTCGCCCGGGCAGGTCGAGCGCGTGAGCATCGAGCTCGGTGACTCGGTGCAGGTGCTCGAGCCGATTACCGTCACCGCGCGATCCCACTTGGAGACGATCGGCTTCGAGCGCCGGCGCAAGGCGGCGCTCGGCCACTTCCTGGATACGACCGATATCGCCCGCACCGGTGCCGCGCGCATGGAGGAGGTCTTCCGCCTCGTGCCGGGCATCCTGCTCCGCCCGAGCGGCATGGGGTACATCGTCGAGTTCCAGCGCGGCCAGGGTCAAGTCCTGAATCCCCGCCTATCCCGCTACTGCCAGCCCTCCTACTACATCGACGGCGGGTACTTCCCGCTGCCCCCCAACGCGACCGTGACGCTCCCGGTCGTGCCGGCCGAGGTCCTCGCCATTGAGGTCTACTCCAACCTCTTCAGCGCTCCCCAGCAATACCAGCGGCGCGACAGCGGTTGCGGCATCATCCTGATCTGGACCCGCCGCGGCGTGCCGAATCAGCCGAAGTAGCGTACCTCTCGTCCCATTGCGATTCCGAGATGCGCGCGGTAGCCTATGGCCGGCGCCCCGCCCAGCTAACCGCGGGGGGCCTACCCCCTGAAACGGGATACGCTCAAAGCT
Organism: Gemmatimonadales bacterium; assembly: GCA_050733195.1. Taxonomy (GTDB): domain Bacteria; phylum Gemmatimonadota; class Gemmatimonadetes; order Gemmatimonadales; family GWC2-71-9; genus JABFSM01. Next base: position 48,727 of record JBOHSH010000003.1, on the reverse strand, counting down.
CCTCAGCACTGAGGAGCTAATCCGATCGTGGTTCGCAGCACAGGCTGTTCGACTCACCAGCCGAAAGGACGTAGCGAGATGGGTAGACGCTTCACGGGGGCACTCGTGCTGGCCGCCATGGCGCTCGTGCCCGACCTGGCCGTGGCTCAGGGCCGGGAGATCACGGGGAAAGTGCTTCGCGGCGCGAACAGCAGCCCGATGGCCGAAGTCACGGTCTCCGAGGTGGGCGGGCTGGGGGTCGCCCGCACGGCCCCGGACGGTTCCTTCCACATCCGCACCGTGGCGGGCGACGTGCGTCTCCTGGTGCGCGCGATCGGGTTCCAGCGCAAGGAGGTCCTCGTCAACGCCGGCGAGAACACCGTCGAGGTCCGGCTCGAGGAGGATCCGTTCCGGCTCGAGGAAGTGGTGGTGACCGGCCAGACGACGACGCTCGAGCGACGGAACGCCACCACGGCGGTCGCCAAGGTGGCGAGCGACGAGCTGACCAACGCGCCCGCGCAGGCCCTCGAGCAGGCGCTCCAGGGCAAGGTGCTCGGCGCGACGATCTCGATGAACAGCGGAGCGCCCGGCGGAGGCGGCCAGGTGACGATCCGCGGGGTGACCTCGATCCTCGGTCAGGGCCAGCCGCTGTTCGTGGTGGACGGAGTCATCATCTCCAACGACGCCTTCTCGGCGGGCGCCAACTCCGTGACCGGCGCCGGCGGCCGAACCACGGCTGCGGGCATCGGCGGCAGCCAGGACGCCCTCGTGAACCGGCTCGCCGATCTGAACCCCGCGGAGATCGAGTCGGTGGAGATCCTCAAGTCGGCCGCGGCGACCGCGATTTACGGCTCCCGCGCGACCAACGGGGTCGTGGTGATCCGCACCAAGCGGGGCGCCCCCGGGACGCCGAGCTTCAACGCGACCGGCCGGATCGGGACCAGCCGCGCGTACCGGCTGCTCGGGACACGTCAGTTCACCACGGTCGAGCAGGTGCTCAACATCCCCTACGGCAACGGCGCCACGGGGGAGGCCGTGCTGAATCAGCTCTACCCGAACGGGACCATCCCGCGCACGCGGAACTATCTCGAGGAGTTCTACGACAACAGCACGCCCTCGCACGAGCTCACCGTCAGCTACAGCGGCGGCTCGCAGGGCACCCAGTACTTCGTCAACGTCACCGAGCGGAACGAGACGGGAACGGCGCCGAACACCAGCGCCAAGCTGCGTGCGCTCCGGACCAACATCGACCAGTCATTCGCCGACGGGAAGTTCAAGTTCAATGTCGGGCTCAACATCACCCAGAACGTCCTGAATCGCGGGCTGTCGAACAACGACAACACCTGCACCTCGCCGATCTACTGCTTCGGGTACACGCCGGGGGTGATCAACCTCGACTCGATCACGCCGAGCGGCCTCTACGTGCGCAACCCGTTCAACGGCGGCGGCCGGGACGTATCGAATCCGTTCGAGACGTTCGAGTTCCTCAAGCTCGAGGACGAGAGCTTCCGGCAGACCGGCAACCTGACCGGTACGTGGTCGGCGGTGAATCTCGAGAAGCACCAGGTTTCGCTCACCCTGACCGGCGGGTTCGACCGGGCCCAGGTGTCGGGCGATCTCTTCTCGCCCGCCTTCCTCCAGTACGAGAACCCCGCGGCCACCGACGGCTTCTCCGGCCGCTCGGTCCGGACCGAGGGCAACATTCTCAACTACAACGGCTCCCTGGTGGCCAACTGGGGATTCCAGCCGACCCGCTCGGTGTCCCTGACGACGTCGGTCGGGCTCACCTACGAGAACCAGTACAACCGCGTGGTCCGCACCCGTGCCCGCGGCCTTCTGCCGGGCGTGGAGACGTCGAACAGCGGCACGGTGCTGGACTATTCGGACGGCGTCATCGAGTTCCGCGACGAGGCATTCTTCATCAACGAGCAGATCCTCGCCCTGGATGACCGGCTGGCTCTCACCGGCGGCGTGCGTGCCGACCGTTCGAGCGCGAACGGCGATCGCGACAAGTTCTACTACTTCCCGCGCGCCTCGGCGTCGTACCGCATTCCCGACATCAGCACCATGGTCAACGAGGTGAAGCTGCGCGCCGGGTGGGGCCACACCGGCAACCGCCCGAACTACGCGGCCCGCGACCTGCTGCTGGCCTCGGGCGGCGTGATCGGCGGGAACGCGACGCTGGTGCAGGCAGGGACGGCCGGTAACCCGCAGGTGAAGCCGGAGACGCTCTCGGAGATCGAGGGCGGCATCGATCTGACGCTCGCGAACCGCCGCCTTCAGTTCGAAGGCACCCTGTACCGTCGGAAGATCACCGATCTCCTGCTCCAGCCGGCGACGATTCCGTCCGGCGGCCTCGGGGCGCGATTCATCAACGGCGGCGAGCTCTCCAACCGCGGCATCGAGCTCGGGCTGTCCTACGTGGCGGTCCAGCGGCGGGATCTCGACTGGAACCTCCGCGCCACCTGGCAGAAGAACAAGCAGGAGATCAAGAGCCTTCCGGCGGACGTGCCGAGGTTCCCGGCGCCGGGCTCGTTCGGCGCGGCGTTCGGCCGGAACTTCATCACCTCCGGCGGCCGGACGACGTGGATCTGGGGGAACGTGCCGCTCGACGCGAATCTCAACCCGCTGCCGATAGGCGTCCGGATCACGAATCCCTCGTCGGTGGCGCTCACCCGCGACACGGTGGCCGCCGATGCGAACCCGGATTTCGTGATGAACTTCAACAGCCTTCTCACCTGGAAGCGGCTGAGCCTGGCGCTCACCATGGACTGGCGCCAGGGCGGGTACGTCGCGAACATGACCCGCACGCTGTGGGACGAGGGCGGGACCTCGCGCGACTACGACGACCCGGTCTCGTCGGACATCTTCCACAGCGACTGGGACCTGGACGTGCCCAGCGGTCTCGCGTGCGGCAACGGCACCGAGGAATGCACCGCGGGGCCGTACCGCTACGGGGCGTGGAGCAACGGCAGCGACGTCCGCGCCTACCTCGAGGACGGCGGCTTCCTCCGGGTTCGGGACGTCTCGGTCAGCTACGAGATGCCCAATCGGATCGCCCGGGCGCTGGGCGGCCGGACCATGCGTCTCACGTTCCAGGCGCGGAATCCGTTCATGTTCACGGGCTACTGGAGCTTCGATCCGGAGTTCAACAACTTCGGCGCGACGAACCTGAACCGGTTCATCGACCTGGCACCGTTCCCGTCCATGCGGCAGTTCTTCTTCTCCGTCGACGTCGGGTGGTGATCCCATGACTCACCGAATTCCCGGGACATCGATCGCCACCAGGCGGAGGAGTGCACTCATGCGACGCACGATCAGCAGCCTCGCCGTGGCCGCCGTGGTGCTGGGCGGCTGCGGAAAGCTCGACATCACGAACCCGAATACGCCGAGCCAGGAGACCGCCGCGCTCAACCCGCGCGACGCGAGCATCCGGCTGATCGGGGGCGTGATCGCCAGCTATCGCGGCGCCCGGGGCGGGCTCATCAACGCCTTCGGCAGCTACGGGCGCGAGACCTACAACATGACCCCGCAGGACGGCCGGAGCGTGACCGGACCGTACCGCGACTGGGCCCAGAACAACGCCTTCACCGCCGGGACGGCGTGGGGCGGCCCGTACGGCAATTACCGGAACATCTACGAGGCGATCAAGCTCATCACCAACACCCCGGACGGCCCCATCACGCCCACGGAGAAGAAGGGCGGGACCGGGGTCCTCAAGACGATCCTGGCGCTCGAGCTCCTGCACGTCATCGAGGCGCGCGGCTCGATCGGCGCGGTCGTGGACATGACCGACGACGTGAACGAGGTCCATCCGTTCGTGCCGGAGGATTCCGTCTACAAGTGGATCACGGCCAAGCTCGACGAGGCGAAGGCGGATCTCGACGCGGCGGGAACGTCCTTCTATTTCCCGATTCCCACGGGCTTCGGGGTCGGCGTCGCGGCCAACACGCCGGCCGGCTTCGGGCAGCTCAACCGGGCGCTCAAGGCGCGGGTGGAGGCTAAGCGCGGCTCGCTGGGGTGCGGGGCGCCCTGCTACTCGGCGGCGGCCACCGCCGTCGCGGCGTCGTTCTTCTCGGCCCTGACCGCGACGAACCGGGACAACGGGGTCTACGTGGTCTTCTCCATCGCCGCCGGCGACGTGCTGAACGGCATCTCCTTCGCCACCAACAACAACCTGTACGTGCATCCCCTGTTCGACGCGCTCACCGGAGCCGCCGCCGACGATCGCTATCGCCGGAAGATCCTGAAGGGCGCGACGGTCTGCGGGGGCGCCTACTCCTCGAGGACCCTGGTCAGCGTGACGGCCGTCAACCGGCCGTGCACCTACGCGACCAATGTCACGCCGATCCCGATCGTCCGGAACGAGGAGCTGCAGCTGATCAGGGCCGAAGCGCGGTGGTTCACCGGCGATCAGGCCGGCGCCATCGCCGACCTCGCGGCGGTCCGGAGCGCCTCGGGCGCGACGAACGGGGGCACGGCGGCAGTCCAGTTCGCTACGCCCGCGAACGCCACGGATTTCACGACCGAGCTGCTGTTGCAGCGGTCCCTGTCGCTCTTCCAGGAGGGACATCGGTTCCCCGACTACCGGCGGTTCGGCCGACTCGCGACTCTGGGAACACTCGCGCAGGACATGGCCGCCAGCTTCACGGTGGCTCCCTACAGCGTGCTGCCGAGCCAGGAATGCGACTCCCGTTCGCGGGCCGGCGCGGCTGCTCCCAAGAGCTGTCCGGGGGGCGGGACCTGATCTCTAACATCCCGAGGCCCTTCGGGGTCTGCCAGCCGGCGGCAGAGGATGCCGCCGGCTGGTTTGCTTTCGGCGCTGAGGTCGCCCGCTAGGTTTGGGCATGGATCTCGAGCTCGTCACCGTCGGCAACGAGCTGCTGCTCGGCTTCGTGGTCGACACCAATTCGGCGTTCCTGGGGCAGGCGCTCTCCGCGGCAGGCTTCCGGATCGCGCGCCGCACCTCCGTCCCCGACGACCCCTCCGCAGTTCGCGACGCCGTGGGCGAGGCGCTCCGCCGCACTCGGCTGGTGCTCACGACCGGCGGCCTGGGGCCCACCAAGGACGATCTCACCAAGGTGGCCGTCGCCGAGCTCTTCGGCGCGCCCCTCGAGTTCCAGCCGGCGATCTGGGAGGAGCTGGCGGCGCGCTGGGCCCGGATGGGCCGGACCATCGCCGAGCGCAATCGCTGCCAGGCCGAGGTTCCCCGCGGCGCGACGGTGATCCCGAACCGGTGGGGGACGGCGCCGGGACTCTGGCTCGCGGGAGAGCCCGGCGAGGTCATCATGCTCCCCGGCGTGCCGCTCGAGATGCGGAACCTCCTGACCCACGAGATCCTCCCCCGCCTGGCCGCGCGATCGGGCGGCACGGTGATTCGATCGCTCGTCGTGCGCACGACGGCGCTGCCGGAGAGCGTCCTCGCCGACCGCGTCGCCGCGATCGAGTCCACGATCGAGCCGCTCTCGCTCGCGTTCCTCCCGACGCTCGACGGCGTGGATCTTCGACTCACTGCGTGGAACCTCCCGCCTGATGAGGCCGACCGTCGCCTCGCGGAGGCGGCGGCGCGGCTCGAGGGCGCGCTGGAAAGTCATGCCTACGCGCGCGATCGCGAGGACCTCGCCGAGGTGCTCCTTCGTGCCGCGCGCGAGCGCCGCTTGACGGTCGCGGTGACGGAGTCCTGCACCGGCGGCCTCGTGTCGAAGCGGATTACCGAGATCGCCGGCAGCTCGGACGTGTTCGTCGGGGGTGTCGTGGCCTACGGGAACGAGGTGAAGCGCGATCTGCTGGACGTGCCGCAACCCACGCTCGACGCCCACGGCGCGGTCAGCGCGGAGACCGCGGCAGCCATGGCATCCCGCATTCGCCGTCGCCTTGGCGCCTCGCTGGCGGTGGCCGTGACGGGTATCGCGGGTCCGGATGGCGGGTCGGACGAGAAGCCCGTGGGTCTCGTCTGGTTCGGGTTCGACGGCCCCCAAGGGATCCAGACGGAGCGGTACGTCTTTCCGGGAACCCGACCGGAGATCCGGGCCCGGGCCGCACAGTTCGCTCTCTGGGGCCTTCTCCGGCGCGCCAAATCGGCAGGAGACTGAGGGCATGGGGAATGCTACATTTGTGAGTTCTTTACCCTGACCCGCGGAGCCGTAAGTGAAGAAGGACAAGGCATTTGAAGAAAGCGCCCCGGCTGAGGACGCCCCGCCGATCGAGCTGGACGCCGCAGCGGGTCCTGCCGGAGCGAGCGAGAGGGCGCCGGTCAGTGGGGTTCCGATGGAGCCCCCGGAGGAGGCGCAGCGACGGCTGGAGGACCAGCTTCGTGAGGCGCAGGACCGCCATCTTCGCCTTGCTGCCGAGTTCGACAACTTCCGCAAGCGGGTCGCCCGCGAGCGCATCGAGCTCGCCGACCGGGCGCAGGCCGCCCTGGTGATGCGGCTGGCCGAGGTCCTCGACGACATGGACCGCATCGTGGCGAGCGAGCCCGGGACTCCGGCGGAGGCGCTGCTCGAGGGGATGCAGCTGGTCGACCGGAAGCTCCGTAAGGAGCTCGAGGCTGCCGGCCTGGAGCGCCTCGACCCGCAGGGTGCGCCGTTCGATCCTACGCTGCACGAAGCCGTGTCGGTTCTGCCACCGCCGTCGCCTGAGCAGGACCACCTCGTGAGCGCCGTGTTCCAGGTGGGCTACCGCTTCAAGGGCAGCCTGGTGCGGCCGGCACGGGTCCAGGTCTTCGCGTCCGGGGGTCACGCCTAAGTGGCCTCCAAGGACTTCTACCAGATTCTCGGCGTCTCCGAATCCGCGACGCAGAACGAGATCAAGAAGGCCTATCGGCGTCTCGCCAAGCAGTACCACCCCGACGCCAACCCGACCAACACCCAGGCGGCGGAGACCTTCAAGCAGATCTCCGAGGCGCACGGCGTGCTCTCCGATTCCGAAAAGCGGAAGAAGTACGACCAGATGCGGAAGCTCGGCGCCTTCGACACCTTCGCCCGCGGGGGGTCGGGGGCGGGGGCGGGGGCGGGGCGCGGACCTTCCGGCGCGCGTGGCGGTCCCGGCGAGATGTTCGACTTCGGCGACCTCGGGGGGCTCGGAGACATCTTCAGCTCCATCTTCAGGGGGGGCCGCAAGGACGAGCCGCGCGGCGAGTCGATCGAGACCTCCCTCGAGATCCCGTTCCGTGTCGCCGCCCTGGGCGGCAAGGTCCCCGTTGACCTCGCCGTCAGCGAGGCCTGCCCGACGTGCGGCGGGAGCGGCGCGGCGAGCGGCGCCACGCTCTCGACGTGCTCGGAGTGCAAGGGACGCGGCACGATCTCGTTCGGCCAGGGGGGATTCGCCGTGAACCGGCCCTGCCCGGTTTGTCGCGGGCGGGGGAAAGTCCCCTCGGAGAAGTGCCCGACCTGCGCCGGGGTGGGAGAGGTGCGGACGATCCGGAAGGTGATGATCACCGTTCCCCCGGGCACCGATACCGGTACCAAGATCAGGCTCAAGGGTCAGGGTGAGCCGGGGCAGGGTGGGGCGCCGGCGGGCGACCTCCTGGTCACCTTCGTCGTGCAGCCGGACAAGTTCTTCCATCGGGAGGGGCTCGACGTTCACTGCGACGTGAGGCTCGACCTCGCGCAGGCGGTGCTCGGGGCCACGCTGCAGGTCCGGACGCTCGACGGCAAGAAGGTGAAGATCCGGATCCCGCCGGGGACCCAGCCGGGGAGGAAGTTCCGGATCCGCAACGAGGGGATTCCCAAGGGCGACGCGCGGGGCGATCAGCTGGTGACGGTGCAGGTGTCGCTGCCCGAGCAGCTTTCTCCCGAGCAGCAGGAGCTGTTCAGGAAGTTCGCGGAGGCGAGCGGGATGGCGCATTGAGGCCGTCGAGATGGGCCGCGAGCCGGAGGCAGAGGGCGACGATGGTCAGCACCGGATTGGCGAAGCCGGCGGACGGGAAGACGGACCCGCCGGCCACGTAGAGATTCTCGAGGCCGTGTACCCGGCAGTCGGCATCCACCACGCCTTCCCGCGGATCGACGTGCATGCGGGTCGTGCCGGCGTGGTGATGGGCGTTGGGGTCGGGCCGGGCGCCGGGCTCGATCACGAGCCTGCCGATTCCGGCGTCGCCTAACCCGCGCGCGAGGCCGGCCCGGAGGCGTTCGAGGCCCGCCTGCTCCTCCGCGCTCCACGACCACTCGAGGACCGGTCGCGGAAGGCCCAGCGGGTCCCGGTCCGGGCCCAGCCGGATGCAGTTCTCGAGCCGGGGCCGCTGCTCCAGATTGATCACCAGCCGAAGTCCGTCGTAACGGCGGCCCGGAGCGCGCACCCGTGACCAGCCGTACCCTCTCGGGGTCCGAAGCAGCGTCCGGTCGACCAGGGTCGCGAGCGGGCCGAGCGGCCGCCGGCGCGGGAGCAGGGTGACCGCGGCATTGGGCAGCCGGTCCGCAACGACGGCGTCGCGCGTGAGTCCGAGACGTCCCCCGATGATCGTGCCGTCGGCCGCGCGGTGGGCATCGTAGAACCCCATGCGGTCGAGCAGCGTGGGCGAGGCCGGCAGGAGCGCCAGGGAGTAGTCGCGCGGGTGCTCCATGAATCCCCGACCGAGCCACGCCTGCCCGGCCAGGGTTCCCTGACGCAGGAGCAACAGCAGCCGCGCGTTCTCGATGGCTCCGGCGGCGAGGATCACCCGGGAGGCCGCGACGCGAACGGTGAGACCGTCGAGCCGCGCGGCGGCGAGTCCGGTGACGCGTGACCCCGAGCCGTCGAGCGTCACACCGGTTGCCGTCAGGCCGGGACAGACACGGATCCGGTCGCTCGTACGCACCGCCTCGGCCATCGCGAGCACGGTGCCGGCCGTCCCGAACTGGTAGATCCGGGTGACGAACACATCCGAAGCCAGGGGCAGCTCCGGCCGGTTCGGATCGGGCCAGTCGCTCCCCTCGTAGGCATGCGGGCCCAGACGCAGGACATGCTGCGCCTCCCGGTACCAGGGAGCGAGATCGGCTGGACCGAACGGCCAGGCCTGGAGATCCCACTCGTCGAGGGGAGTGAACTTCGCGAACGCATGTCCGTCCACCATCGTGTTCCAGCGGTTCGCGGAGCCTCCGACCTGCCGCCAGCGCGTTTCCCGAAGCCCGGCGTAGGGACCGCCGATCACCCGGCCCTCGTTGAGTCGCTGCGCGGCATGCTCTCCGGCCAGGGCTCCGCTTTCGAGGACGAGGACTTCGCGGCCGGACCGGGCGAGCCGGTGAGCCAGCACGAGCCCCGCCGGCCCGGCGCCGACGATGCAGACGTCCGTCTCCAGCGTGCGATCCCGGGAGAGACTGCCGGCATCCACGATCATGTCAGGCGGCGATGAGCGACGTCACGGTCCTCATTCCGACGCGGGCGCTGCCCGAGCGCGCCTCCCTCCTTCGCAGGGCGATCGCGAGCGTGCTGGACCAGGAGGAGGTCACCGGCATACCGCTCGTCATCGTCAACGGCGACGAGACCGATCCCGCGGTCCTTCGGGAGCTCGAGACCAGCATCCAGCTCACCCTGGTGCGACGCACGAAGTCGGGACTCGCCGGCGCGCTGCACGCCGGGGAACAGCAGGCGGTCACCACCTATATCACCGCCCTCGACGATGACGACATCCTGCTCCCGGGTGCGCTCGCCATGCGAGTGCAGCGACTGGCGCGAGACCCGGGGCTGGACGCCGTCATTACGAACGGGCTCCGGCGCAACGCCGAAGGCGATGCGCTCCACGTGACCGACATGGCGACCGTGCGGGCGGATCCGGTGGGCTCCATGATCCGCAGCAACTGGCTGCTGCCCGGTGCCTGGCTCGCGAGGAGGCAGGCGGTGTCGGGACAGCTCTTCGCGGAGATGCCGAAGGGCCTCGAATGCACGTACCTGGGCCTCCGACTCGTGACGGGATTCCGGGTCGCGTTCCTCGACGAGCCGACCGTCGTCTGGCACACGGACGCTCCGCGGAACCTCCATGGATCCCGGGAGTTCCTGCTCGCCCAGGCCGACGGGCTCGCCGCCCTGGACAGGCTCGCGTTGCCGCCGGCCGTCCGCTCGACGCTGCGCCGGCGAAGAACCGACGCGCTCCATTGGGGCGCCGATCTGCTGCTGCGCGAGGGCGATCGCCGTTCGGCATGGAGCTGGCACCTCCGGTCGCTTGCAGGTCCGGGAGGCTGGCGCTATGCGCCCTTCACCGTGCGGTTGCTTCTGCCCGTCCGGGTGAGCCGGGCCGCCTCGTGAGCGCACGGGTCCTCGCGCTCGGCATCGACGCGGGGAGCCCCGTGCTCCTTCGCCGCTGGGCCGGCGACGGAACGATGCCTCATCTCGCCGAGCTGATCGCCCGCGGTGCCCACGGGACGATGCGCGGCATCGATGGCTTTCACATCGGATCGACCTGGCCGTCATTCTACACGGGCTGCACGCCCGCCGCACACGGCGTTCACTACCTCCTCCAGCTCCGGCCGGGCAGCTACGAGCTCGATAACCCGCTCCTGCGGGAGAACGGGGTGCGCCGGCCTCCGTTCTGGCGGGCGCTCTCCCTCGCGGGAAAGGACGTCGCGATCCTCGATGTGCCCCTGTCCCGCCTCGATCCGGACATCCGGGGGATCCAGACCGTGGAATGGGGAGGCCACGATAGTGTCTTCGGGTTTCGCGCGACGCCCCCTGGACTGGCCCAGCGGGTCGAGACGATTGCCGGTCGCTACCCGCTCGGACCGAGCTGCGACGGGATCCGCACGAGCAGCGGAGACTTCGAGGCCTTCACCGGTCTTCTCACCCGGGCAGTACGGGCCAAGACGGCGCTCACGCTCCAGTTGCTGCGCGAGCGGAATTGGGACCTCCTGCTGCAGGTGTTCACCGAAGCGCACTGCGCGGGCCACCAATGCTGGCATCTCCACGACGCGTCGCATCCGGCCCATGATCCGCTGCTCCGTCCTTCTGGAGAGGACCCGCTCAGGCAGGTCTACCGGGCGATCGACGACGCGATCGGCACTCTGATGCGGGAAGCCTCCGACGCCACCGTCATCGTCTTTTCCGCACACGGTATGGCGCACTGGTACGGCGGCCAGTTCCTCCTGCGGGAAGTCCTCTTCCGCCTGGGTCTGGCCACGCGGCCCCCGGCGCCGGCAGGTGCGGGGCTTCGTACGCGTCTCGTGGACGGACTCGGCCGGGTGTATCGGGCCTTGCCTGCTGCCATCCGGACCAGACTTTCCCCCGTCCGGGCGAGCGTGCTCGGCGAAAGTCGGAAGCGCCCTCCGTCGCTCGGCGTGGATACCCGTTCGAGTCGCTGCTTCGTGGTGCCGAACGGCCAGCCGGTGGCCGGCATCCGGGTGAATCTCAGGGGGAGAGAGCCCTCGGGGGTGGTGGCACCAGGGCGTGAAGCGGAGGACCTCTTCGCTCTCGCCTCGGAACGGCTTCTGGCTATCGTCGACGAGCGCACGGGCCGGCCGGCGTTCCGGCGGGTGGCCCGCACGGCGGATCTGTATCGGGGGGAATCGAGCAACTGCCTCCCGGACCTGCTCGTCGAGTGGAGCGAGGATCCTCCGACCGGGTGCCGGCAGATGGCGGGGGGGAAGGCCTCGCGGGTCGCTCTGACGTCGCCGGAGATCGGCCGGATCGAGGGAGAGAACACCTACGCCCGGAGCGGCGAGCACCGGCCTGACGGCTTCCTTGCCGCCGCCGGACCGGGGATCCTGCCGGGGGCACTGCCTGACGTCTCTCTGCTCGATCTCGCGCCCACGCTCTGCGGGCTGGTCGGCGTCGAGCTCGACGCCGTCGAGGGCAGGGCGATTCCCGGACTGTGCAGATCCTGACACAGGTACGTCTGCCCGCGCCATTTCGAGCGCCGTCTCCCTCCCTGGATGCTACAGGGATGCGAGGTATGGCTGCTCGGCGTAGCGCGCCTGCGCGGCCATCGGGATCTGGACGCGCTGGACGCCGGGTTGGAAGGGGGCTAGGCTAAAGGGGTTCTGAGTTCTGAGTTCTGAGTTCTGGGTTCTGGGTGCAGCCGTGGGAAGGACCCATGCGCGACTCGCCCGGCGTCTGCAGTCTCCTTTCGGCGTTGCTCTGCATCGCCGCTCCGTTGTCTGCCCAGCAGCCGGCCCCGGACAGCGGGAAGGTCCACGAGCTTCCGGAGCTCGCGGTAAAGGCCCGCCTCACCAAGCCCGTCAAGTACGCCGAAACCACCAAATACGACGACTTCTTCCGCCGGCAGCGGCTGGGTTTCGGGACGTTCTTTACTCGGGAAGACATCGAGAAGGCGAACGCGTTCCACACTTACGAGATCATGCGGAACGTTCCTGGGGTACGCCTGGGCAATGTCTCGGCGGATCCGGAGATGGCCCGGATCAAGTTCCTCCGCTGTGATGAGGACAAGGTGGCCGTCTACATCGACGGGCAACGTCAGCTGCCCGCGAAGCGGATTCGTGACGTCGGCTCGACGATAGGAGGCAACCGGGAGCTGGCGGAGATGCTGTCCCGTGTATCAGCACCGTACATCGAGATGATGGAAGTCTACCGGGGAGTGGGGCAGATCCCCGGTGAGCTGAACGAGAACGCCTGTGCCGTGGTGGCGATCTGGACCCGCTGGAACCCCCGGCGCTGGCCGGGGGATACGCTCAATCCCGCCTAGGGTTTCACCGGCTCGCGGTACCGCTCGATCATCGCCTTGTGCGTGGCGATCTCGGCCTCGCCCGGCTGCCGCTGGGTCCAGGTGCCGTCCGCCGCGAGCTCCCACCCCTGCCGGTTGTCCCGCCACATGAGCTCGAGGAGCTCCCGCACGGTCGCGCGGTGGGCGGCGTCTCCGACCGGCGCGGCCGCCTCGATCCGACGGTCGAGGTTGCGATCCATCCAGTCGGCCGAGCCGATATAGACCTCTTCGTTGCCTGCGTTGTGGAAGTGCCAGGCGCGCGAGTGCTCCAGGAAGCGGCCCACGATGCTCAGGATCCGGATCCGGTCGCTCACGCCCGGGATGCCGGGACGCAGACAGCAGATTCCGCGGACCAGGAGGTCGATCGTCACGCCGGCCCGGGACGCCTCGTAGAGCAGGGGGATGACGGCCGGATCGACGAGAGCGTTCATCTTCGCGAAGATCCTCGCTTCGCGGCCGGCACGCGCGTGCGCGAGCTCCCGCCGGATCAGCTGCTCGAGCTTGAGGCGCATGCCGCCCGGGGCTACGACGAGCCGGCGATAGCCGCTCGGACTCGCGAAACCGGTCAGCACGTTGAAGAGGTCCGTCAGGTCCGCGCCCAGATCGGGATCGCAGGTGAAGAGGCCGAAGTCCGTGTAGACGCGTGCCGTGCGCGGGGCGTAGTTCCCGGTGCCGACGTGGACGTAGCGGCGGATCTGGTCGCCCTCCCGGCGGACGACAAGCATCACCTTGGCGTGGGTCTTGAGTCCCGCCACGCCGTAGCTCACGTGCATCCCCGCGTCCTCGAACCGCTGGGCCCAGCGGATGTTGTTCTCCTCGTCGAAGCGCGCCTGGAGCTCGATCAGCACCGCGACCTGCTTGCCCCGCTCGGCCGCATTCACCAGCATCCGCGCGATGTGGGAATCCCCGCCGGTCCGGTAGAGCGTCATCTTGATGGCGAGCACGTCGGGATCCTCGGCCGACGTTTGAATGAACCGCTCCACGCTCACCGCGAAGCTCTCGTACGGATGGTGGACGAAAATGTCTCCCTCGCGGATCACCTCGAAGATGTTGCGCCCGCCCGCCAGGCGGGCCGGCACCACCGGCAGGAACGACGGATCGCGGAGCTCGGGAATCTCGAGGCTCGCCATCGTGAGGAGATCGGCGCTGTCGAGGAGGCCACGCACCTCGAAGATGTCCTGCGGCGTGAGCGGAAGCCCCTCTTCCTGGTCGGCGTTGAGCTCCGCCACGATGAGCTGCCGCAGCGACTCCGGCATCGCCGGGTCCACCTCCAGCCGCACCACTTCGGCGAACCGCCGGTTCCGAACCTCCTCCTGGATGAGCGCGAGCAGATCGTCCGCCTCGTCCGGGTCGATCTCCAGGTCGGTGTTGCGCGTGATACGGAAGGGATACGCCCCGAGGATCTCGACGCCGGGGAAGAGCGCTTCCAGATGCTGCGAGATAAGCATTTCCAGCGGCGCCCAGCGATGCGTGCCAGGCAGCGGCACCCAGCGCGGCAGGATCTTCGGCACCTTGACCCGGGCGAAGCGCTCCTCGCCGCCGTCGCCGCGCAGGATCACGGCCAGCGACAGCGACAGGTTGGAGATGTACGGGAACGGATGGGCCGGATCCACCGCGAGCGGCGTGAGGACGGGGAAGACGTTCTCCGAGAAATACCGCTCGAGGTGCTCGATGTCCTGGTCCGTCAGCTCCTCGGGCCGCGTGATGAGGGAGAGACCGCGCGCGCCGAGAGCGGGAAGGACCTCGTCGAGCAGGATCGCCGAGTGCTCCGTCTGCAGCTCACGAGCCGCCAGCGCGATCTCCCGGAGCTGTTCCTCCGGGGTCATGCCTTCCGGCGAAAGCTCCGTGAAGCGCGCCGCGACCTGCTCCCGCAGGCCGGCGACCCGCACCTGAAAGAACTCGTCGAGGTTGGAGGAAAAGATGCCGAGGAACTTGACCCGCTCCAGCAGCGGGGTCCTCGCGTCACGAGCCTCGTGAAGGACCCGGCGATTGAACTCGAGCCAGGAGAGCTCCCGGTTGATGTAAAGCGACGGGTGCCGGAGATCCTCCCGCTCCGCCGCCTGCGCCCACTGCGGCTGCTCCAGCGTGGCCATCTCCCCGGTACCCGGCTCCGGGGGAGGAAGGGGTGTCACAGGATAGCCCACGTCTTCAGCGGCCATGCAGGAAGATAGGCCCCGGGCAGGGCGTCAGGCGGCGCGTGACCGAAACGTGACGGAAAGCCGGCCATATACCCTGGAGGGGTATACGGATCAGGACCCGATTACGCCTCCGCCGAGGAGCCGGCCGTCTTCGGAATAGAGCGCGCCCGACTGGCCTGGGGAGATCGCGCGGACCGGGGTGTGGGTCCTCAGCGCGAGCGTATCCGGGCCCATGGCCCTCACGGTCGCGGGAGTGCTGCGGCCACGGTGACGGATCTGGATCTCGCAGCCGTCGCCCGGCTCCTGGGGGGCGACGAGCCAGTTGACCTCCTCGAGCCGGATCTCGTCTCCCTCGAGCTCGGACTCGGACCCGACCACCACAGCCCGCTCCTCGGGCCGGATCGCGACGACATACATCGGGGTGGCGAATCCGCCGGGCAACCCCCGACGCTGCCCCACGGTATACCGCGCAAACCCCTGGTGCCTGCCGACCACCTCGCCGGAAGTCGTGACGATCGGGCCTTCCGAGAGCGCCGGCGCATTCGGCTCGAGGTGACGCTCGAGCACGGCGGTGTAGTCGTCATCCGGCACGAAGCAGATCTCCACCGATTCGGGCTTGTCGGCGGTGGAGAGCCCGAGGCCTCGCGCGATCGCGCGGGTCTCGGCCTTCGAGAGGTCGCCGACCGGCGTGAGCATCCGTTCCACCACCGTCCGGTCCACGCCCCAGAGGAAGTAGGTCTGATCCTTGGCGCGGTCGCGGGCGCGCCAGAGCCCGCCGTCGCGCGCGACCGCATAGTGGCCGGTCGCAATGTGCCGGCAGCCCAGGGCATCCGCGTGGGCGAGGAGATCGCGAAACTTGGTGAACGAATTGCAGCGCACGCAGGGAATCGGGGTTCGGCCCCGGGCGTACTCGTCCACGAAGTTCCGGATGACGTGCAGCGAGAAGCGGTCCTCGAAGTTCAGGACGTAGTGGGGAATGCCGAGGGTGGCGGCGACGTCGCGGGCGTCGTTGATGGAGTCGAGCGAGCAACAGGGGCGATCGGGCACGCTCTCCCCGTAGCAGAAGAGCTTCATGGTCGCCCCCACCACGTCGTACCCCTGCTCGACGAGGCGCGCCGCGGCGACGGAGCTGTCGACGCCGCCGGACATCGCCACCAGAACGCGCGGCTTCACCATCTCACGACCTTCCCAGCACGACAGCGAGGCGGCGGACCTTCTCCACCACCCTGGGAAAGACGGCGGCCGCCCGCTCGACGTCGGTCTCGGTGGTGTCGTGCCCGAAGCTGAGCCGGATCGACGCCAGCGCCAGGGCACGGGGCACGCCCAGCGCCGTGAGAACGTGGGACGGCTCGACCGAGCCCGTCGAGCAGGCCGAGCCGCCCGAGGCGCAGACTCCAGCCAGGTCGAGATGCATGAGGAGCGCCTCGCCGTCGGCCCCAGGGACTCCGATGTTCAGGATGTGCGGGGCGCGCGGCCCCCCTTCGCCGTGGACGACCACGTCGGGGACGTCGGCGCGGAGCCGCGTCACGAGGTCCTCGCGCAGCCCGGCGAGCCGACTTCCCTCGGCCTCCCGCTCTTCGGCAGCAAGGGTCGCCGCCCGGCCAAGCCCGACGGCTCCGGCGACGTTCTCCGTGCCGGGACGGATGCCGAACTGCTGGCCGCCACCGTGCAGGATCGCCTCCACCGCCTTCCGATCCCGCACGATCAGCGCCCCGATGCCCTTCGGGGCGCCGATCTTGTGACCGGACACGGTGAGGAGCGTGCAGGGGAGGGACCCGAGATCGATGGAGACCTTCCCGAACGCCTGCACCGCGTCGCTGTGCAGGAGAGCGCCGGCGGCATGACAGCGCTCGGCGATGACCTCGAGTCGCTGGCGGCACCCGACCTCGTTGTTCACCCACATGACGGACACCACCGCCGGACGTCGCGCGAGCGCGCCGTCGAGCGCGTCCAGGTCGAGCTGTCCATCGCGATCCACCGGAAGCGCGATCTCTTCGCCGCCCAGGTGGGCGACGTAGTGGGCCGCGGCGAGCACCGCCTTGTGCTCGATCGCCGACACGGCGACCAGCATCGGCCGGCCGTGCTGCCGCGCGGCGAGCGCGGCTCCCACCACCGCGAGGTTGTCGGCTTCTGTGCCGCCGGAGGTGAACACCACCTGCGACGGCTCGGCTCCCACGGCGGCCGCCACCTCGCGCCGAGCCTGCTCCAGGCCGGCTCGGGCCGTTCGGCCGAGCTTATGGGCGCTCGATGGGTTCCCGAAGCTCGCGCCGCCCAGATAGGGCAGCATGGCGTCGAGCACCTCGGGCCGGAGGGGGGTCGTAGCCGCGTGGTCCAGGTAAATGGGAGGCTGCACGGAGAGAAATCTAGGCGGCCGTCTATTTTCCGCCCATGCCTATACATGTGCTGGCTATCGCCGCCCACCGGGACGACGTCGAGCTCACCTGCGCGGGACTCCTGCTCAAGGCCGCCGACCAGGGGTACAGCACGGCCATTCTGGACCTGACCGCCGGGGAGACAGGAACCCGCGGGAGCGCGGAGGTCCGGGCGCGGGAAGCGGAGCGGGCGGCGAAGATCCTCGGGGTGGCCGAGCGCCGGAACGCCGGGTTACCGGACGCGCACCTGGCCAACGACGAGCCCGGCCGCCGGGTCGTGGTCGAAGCGATCCGGCATTTCGCGCCGAGGGTCGTGATCCTCCCGTTTCCCCAGGGCCGCCATCCCGACCACCGGGTGGCCTCGGAGCTGGGTCGGGATGCGTGCTATCTGGCGGGTCTCTCCAGGTACACCGCGGACGGACCGCCGCACCGGCCGTTCAAGGTCGTGTACGCACTCTCGTATCGCGAGGATCCGATCAAGCCCAGCTTCCTGGTGGACATCAGCGACCAGTTCGAGCGGAAGCTCGAGGCCATCAAGTGCTACGCGAGCCAGTTCGACGCGGTGACGAGCGCGGGAGAGATTTTTCCGACCGGGCAGGACCTCTACAGCCGGGTGGAGACCCAGAACGCGTACTACGGCTCGCTGATCCGGACCCGGTACGCCGAGCCGTACTTCACACACGAAACCGTGCTGGTGGAGGACGTGGTGAAGCTGGGGGTGCAGTCGATGTAACGGGGAACGGGGAACGGGGAAACGGTCAAACGGTTATTCGTGTCTCAGCGCCTCCACCGGATCCATCCGCGCGGCACGGTTTGCCGGCAGCATCCCGAAGACCAGGCCGATCCCGATCGATACGGCCACGGCGACGACAGCGCTCCAGAGCGGCACGCCCGACTGGAGCGAGAGCATGCGCTTGAGCATCTCCCCGGAGCCCAGCCCCACCAGGATCCCGATCAGCCCGCCCATCAGCGTGAGCGTGGCCGCCTCCACGAGAAACTGCCAGAGGATCTCCTGCCGGGTCGCCCCGCACGCCATCCGCAGCCCGATCTCCCGGGTACGGTCGGTGACGGACACCATCATGATGGCCATCACGCCGATCCCCCCGACCAGCAGCGCGACGCTCGAGATGGCGGTGATCACCAGGAAGAACACGCCGGTGAGCGCGCTGATCGTATCGAGAATCTGATCCTGGGTGATGAAGTCGAAGGTGTTGGGCATTCCGGGCCGGAGCCCTCGCACGCGCCGGAGCGCCACGGTGGCCTCGTCCTTCGCCTGGTCCACCGAGATGCCGGGCCGTCCCAGGACCACGATGAACAGGTCGTTCGTGTCGCTGTAGTTGAAGGAGTGCCTGGCCACCTGGTACGGGACGATCGCCCCTACGGTGAATCCCGGCGCACGGAACACGTTGTCGGGCTGCCGCCAGATGCCGATGACCCGGAAGGGCCGGGGCCCGATGCGGACGGTCTGACCCAGCGGCTCCGCCCGGCCGAACATGCGGCGGGCCAGCTCCTCCTCGAGCACGGCGACCGGCTGGCCGGCCAGCTCCCCGGGCGTAAAGAGCCTGCCCGCCGCGAGGGTTCCGCCCTGGATGTCCAGGAAGGCCTGGTCGGCGCCCATCACCCACATCCCCTGGGAGCGAAAGCCCTGGTACTCGATGCGGTTGAGGGACTGGTTCCAGAGGCCGGCGTGCCGGATGTCCGGGGCGGTCGCGATCGCGGCGGCGTCTTCCTCGTCGAGCACCGGGCGGATCCGGACCTCGTAGGGCAGGTTGTCCGGATTGAGCGGCGTCTGCGAGAAGAACCGCATCACGTAGAACGCGTTGGGCGACGCGGCGTTGAGCGCGTTGAAGATCTGGGTGCGGACGCCGTCGATGATCGACGCCATGAGCATCACGGTCGCCACGCCGATCACGACGCCGAGGATGGTGAGGAAGGAACGGAGCTTGTTGGCCCGGAGGGTGCCCAGGGCGACCGCGACGCCCTCGTCGAGATTCCGGATGACCATGGACGGCTATTCGCGCCGGAGGGCTTCGACCGGGTCGAGGCGGGCCGCCCGGCTGGCCGGGTAGACGCCGAAGATGATCCCGGTGCCGGCGCCGAGCAGGAGCGCGAGGCCGATCGACCAGGGCGTGACCCGCGCCGGCAGCGGGCTCACGACGGAGATGAGCGTCGCGAGGCCGGCACCGCCGGCGATGCCCACGAGACCGCCCGCGAGCGCGAGTGCGACGGCCTCCACGAGGAACTGCCTCCGGATGTCCCGCTGCCGGGCGCCGAGCGACTTCCTGAGCCCGATCTCCCGGGTACGCTCGGTGACCGACATGAGCATGATGTTCATGATGACGATCCCGCCCACCACGATCCCGATGCACACGACCGCGGGAATGATCACGAACAGGAGTCCGGTGAGCGAGGTCCAGAAGGCGACGAGGGCGTCGGCCTTGTCGACCGTGAAGTCGTTCGCCTCGCCGGGGCGGAGCCGGTGCGCGAGCCGCATGGCTTCCTCGGCCCGATCCATCGCGCCGGGAAGCTCGCTCGCGTCGGTCATCTTGACCGAAACGGTCGTCGTCAGCCGGCGGCCGTAAAGGGACTCGAAGGTGGAGATCGGCAGCAGCACGAAGCCGTCGAACGACTGCCCCAGCACCCGACCCTTCTTGGCGACCGCCCCCTTCACCCGGATCTCGACACCGCCGAGGCGCAGCGGCTGCCCCACGGCGCGGTCCGGACCCTCGAAGAGCTTGTCGGCGACCTCGTGCCCCACCACGGCCACGAGGCGGCGTTCATCGACGTCGGGCTGGGTGAGGGGCTCGCCGGCGGCGAAGCGATAATCCTGCACCACCTGGTACTCCGGGGTTACGCCGAAGACGAGCACACTCCCCAGGGTCCGGCCGCGGTGCGTCAGATCCGCGATGGGGGTCGGCCAGCCCGACTGCAGGGACACCGCCTGGGCGTCCGGTACCGCGCTGCGCACCACCGCGGCGTCTTCCTTCGTCAGGATGGGGCGGCGGCCGATCACCCGGACCGTGGAGTCGTCCAGGAGGCCCATCGAGATCGGCGTCCGGCGCACCTGGAAGGCGTTCGTGCCGATCATCGCCCCGCGCAGGTTGTCCCGCACGTAGGCGTTCATCCCCTGAATGATCGCCACCACCGCCACCAGGAAGCCGACGGAGACGATGATGCCGAGCAGGGTGAAGAACGAGCGGAGCTTACTGGTCCGAATGGTCTCGAGAGCCAGCCGGACCGCTTCGAACAGGGGCATGACGGAAAATAGGCGGACGTCTACTCGTACCGCAGCGCTTCGATGGGATCCAGTCTGGAGGCCTTGGTCGCGGGATACATGCCGAAGAAGATCCCGGTCACGGCCGAGGCAACGAGCGCGGCGACGACCGACCAGAGGGGAATCGCCGCCGGGATCGGCGTGAGCGAGTTGACCCCCCAGGCGATGAGGGCGCCCAGGCCCATGCCGATGGCGCCGCCCAGCAGCGTGAGGGTCGCGGCCTCCACGAGGAACTGAAAAAGAATCTCGCCGCGGGTGGCGCCGAGGGCCTTCCGGACGCCGATTTCGCGGGTGCGCTCCGTCACCGAGATCATCATGATGGCCACCACGCCGACGCCGCCCACCATCAGGCCGACGCTGGAGAGGGCGAGCATCACCAGGAAGAAGCCGCTGGTCACGTTGTTGAACGTCTGGAGCAGCCGGTCCTGGCTCACCACCGCGAAATTGTTGTCGTCCGACGGCCTGAGGCCCCGCCTGGCGCGCAGGGCCGCGATCACCTGGTCCTGCGTCTCGGCGACGGTGTACTCCTCGCGGGGCTGCACCGCGAACTGGAGCCAGCCGCGCCAGTAGTCCGCGACCTTGGTGAACGTGGAATGCGGGATCACCACCATCGGCTGGGTGTTGCTGTCGAACAGGCTCGACGGCTCGGCATAGACCCCGATCACGGTGAAGGGCAGGCCCGCGATCTTGATCCGCCGCCCCAGGGGATCGACGCCGGAGAAGAACTGATCCGCCAGCTTGTCGTTGATCACCACGACCGCCGCGTTTGCGGCGTGCTCCACTTCGGTGAAGTTGCGCCCGGCGGTCACCATCCCGCCGGTGACGAACACCCAGCTCGGGCTGAAGCCCACGATGTTCACGCTCGAGAGGCGCTGATCCCCGTAGCTCACGGGCCCCCCGCTGCCCTCGCGCCAGGTCACGTCCCGGACGGCCGGAAGCGTCTTGAGCAGCTGCGCCTCCTCCACCGTGAGATGGGGATTCCGCCGCCAGGGCGAGAGCTCATCGGAGCCGTCGCTGATGACGATGCCGCCCTGGAAGAAGCGCATCACGAAGAAGGTCTTGGGGCCCAGGGTCTCGATCTCGCGCTGCACCGACCGGTTGATCCCGGTAATGGTGGAGGCCATGCCGATGACCACCATGACCCCGATGGCCACGCCCAGAATGGTGAGCGCCGCCCGCGCCTTGTTGCTGCGAACCGATTCGAGGGCCATGCCCACGCCCTCGACCATGCGGGCGAAGAGCGAGCCGCGACGGAGACGGGAGGGCGTCATTCGGCCCTGAGGGCGACGATGGGGTCGAGCCGGGAGGCCCGGCTGGCGGGATAGATCCCCGCGGCCATGCCGACGGCGACGCCGAGCATCACGCCGAGCGCCACCGACCAGGGGGCCACGGCGGCGGGCATGGGGGTCAGGGCCCGGACCAGGAACGCGAGGCCGATGCCGGTCGCGATGCCGATGGCGGCGCCGACGGTCGAGAGGGTGGCCGACTCGACCACGAACTGCGCCAGGATGTCCCGTCGCTTCGCGCCGAGCGCCTTCCGGATGCCGATCTCCCGGGTCCGCTCGGCGACGGCCATGAGCATGATGTTCATGATCACGATGCCGCCGACGACGAGGGAGATCGCCACCAGCATCGGCAGGGCGAGCATCAGGATCGCCGAGATCTTCCGCCACCCCTCGAGTGCGCCTTCGGCGGTCTGGAGCGCGAAGTTGTTCTCCTGCCCCGGCCGCAGCCGCCGGCGTAGCCGCATCATCTCCTCGGTCTGGACCAGCGCGGCCTGCATGGCGGCCGGCGACTCCGCGCGGACGTGGAATTCGTCCATGAAGCCGAGCCGGCAGGCCTCGCGGTGGATCGGCGAATCGAAGGGCACGATGGCGAACTTGTCCATCGAAATGCCGAAGAGGGTGCCCTGCTTGGCCACCACACCCACCACCCGGTAGGGGAACGGCCCGATCGTGATCTGCTTTCCGATGGGATCCGCGCCGCCGAACAGCCGGTCGCCGATCTCGTACCCGACGACGGCGACGGCGAGTCCGGCTCTGGCCTCCTGGGGGCTGAACGCGCGCCCGTTGACGATGTCGTAGTTCTTGATCCTGAAGAAGTCGGCGTCCGCCGTCTCGACGTTGATGCTGCGCGCCGTCTTGCCGTTCCAGCCGAGCGTCATCTGCTCGGAGCAGTACCGGGAGTAGAGCGCCGGGAGGCCCAGGTTGGCCTGGATGTAGTTCGCGTCGCCGTAGTTGATGCGGGGCCGGCGCTGCCAGGCCCGCCAGGTTTCCTCGTTCGCGTCGGTGAAGTTCGGCATCCGCCGCAGCTGGAACGTGTTCAGGCCGACCAGCCGGTTGGCGAACTGGTCCTCCATGTACACGTTCATGCCCTGGACGATGGACACGACGGCGATGAGGAAGGTCACGCCGATCAGCACGCCGACCAGGGAGAAGAAGCTCTTGAGCTTCTGCGTCCGGATCGTCCGGAGCGCCATCCAGACCGCGTCGAGGAACTGCATCGTCAGGCCGCCGCGCCGCGCCGGTTCGGCGAGTCGCTCGAGATCCGCCCGTCTCGGAGCACCACGATCCGGTCGGCGTGGGCCGCGATTTCGGCCTCGTGGGTGACCATGATCACGGTCTGATCCTGCTCGTGCAGGCGCTCGAACACCCGCATGATCTCCTCGCTGGTGCCGCTGTCGAGGTTGCCCGTCGGCTCGTCGGCGAGCAGGATGGCCGGCTCGTTCACGAGCGCCCGGGCGATCGCCACCCGCTGGCGCTGGCCGCCGGAGAGCTCGTTGGGGCGGTGGCCCATGCGGTCGCCGAGCCCGACCCGCTCGAGCGCGTTCCGCGCCCGGTCGCGGCGGGCCCGGGCCGACACGCCGGCGTAGACCAGCGGCAGCTCGACGTTCTGCAGGGCCGAGGCGCGCGGCAGCAGGTTGAAGGTCTGGAAGACGAAGCCGATCTCCCGGTTCCGCACTCTCGCGAGCGCGTCGTCGGGCATCCGCGAGACCTCCTGCCCGTTGAGCCAGTACTCTCCCGCGGTCGGCGTGTCGAGGCAGCCGATCACGTTCATCAGCGTCGACTTGCCCGAGCCCGACGGTCCCATGACGGCCACGTACTCGTTCCGGCGGATCAGGAGATCCACGCCGCGGAGCGCATGGACCTGCTCGGCGCCCATGTCGTAGACCCGGGTCAGCTCCCGGATCTGGATGACCAGGTCGCTCACGGACGGGCCTGCCCCGGACGGCCGGTCTCGCGCGCCTGCTTGACGCGCGTGCTGTCCTTCATGTCGCGCACCGACTGGTAGGGGCCCGCCACCACCGTGTCGCCCCTCTTCACGCCCTCGAGCACCTCGAAGTGTTCCTCGCCCGTGATCCCCACGCGCACCGGCACGAAGGACGCGATCCCGTTCCGCACCAGGAAGACGCCCTCGCGGTCCTTCTGCTTGGCCGCCGTCGTGGGGCCGCCGACCGGAGCGCCGGTCCCCCGCTTCACCTCGTTGGGCACGTCCTCATGATCCCGCACGGTGAGCGCGATGATCGGCATCGCGAGCACCTGCTTCCGCGTGTCGGTGATGATCCGCGCGGTGGAGGAGAGGTCGGGCCGCACGTCCGCCGGCGGATTGTCGAGCGTCACCTCGACGTCGAAGTCCACCGCGCGGTCGGTGGACCCGCCGCTCGCCGCCCCGACGCTCGCGAGCGTCGCGCTGTTGGAGATCTTCGTCACCCGTCCGGTGAAGCTCGTGTCGGGGAAGGCATCGATGGTCACCGAGACCGAGTCCCCGAGCGAGAGCCGGATGACATCCGTCTCGTCCACCTTCACCTTGGCGAGCACGACCGAGAGGTCCGCCACCGTCATCAGGAGGCCGGTCTCCCGCGAGAACGTGCCGGGCACGGCCACCTCGCCCTCCTCGACCGCGAGCCGCACGACGCGGCCGTCGATGGGCGAGGTGAGCCGCGTCTTCCCGAGGTTGGAGCGGGCCTCGCTGAGCGCCGCCCGCGCCTGCTCGACCCCCGCGCGCGCAGACTCGAAGTTGGCCTCCGCGACGTCGAACGCCTGGACCGCCTGCTCCACGGTCTCCCGGGCGATCAGGTCGGGATTGATCTTCTGGATCTCCAGCGAGCGATCCCGGCTGCGGCGCGCCTGGTCGCGGTTGGTGCGGGCCTGGGCGAGCGAGGCCTCGGCGGAGGCCACCTGGCCCTCGAGCCGGGTCACGACCGAGGCGTACTGCGCCGGATCGATCTGGATTAGGAACTGGCCCTTCCGGACCAGGTCGCCTTCCCGGACTCCGATCTGGGTGATGCGCCCGGTGATGTCGGCGCTCACGTCCACCTGGGTCTTCGCCTCGAGCTTCCCGCTTGCGGTGACCGCGGCGACGAGGTCGCGCGCCTCCACCGCCTCGAGACGAACCTCGGTAGCCTGGTTGCCGCGCTTCGCGGCGGTGAGGGCCATGAGCCCGCCACCCACCACGACGACGAGGGCGATCCCGAGGGTCCACTTGGCACGGCGTGACATGCTGGCTCCTGAGCTATCGGAGTGGGCGGCCGACCGCGAACTCCAGCATCGCGACCGCCCGGTGGTATTCGTACACGGCGTTCACATAGTCGCCTTCGGCGCGCTGCACGGCGTTCTGCGCGTCCGACACCTCGAGCGAGGAGCCGGTGCCGAGGCGGTAACGGTCCTGCGCCAGGCTCAGCTGCTCGCGCGCGGCGACCCGATTGAGCTCCTGCACCCGGATAGCCTGGTAGGAGGTCTGGACGCCGAGCCAGCGGGAGTGTACGTCGGCTTCCACCTGGAGCCCCCGCGCGCGGACGCTCTCCGCCAGATCCTCCCGGGCCACCTGTGCCTGGGAGAGCTGGAGGTTCCGGGAGAAGTTGTCGAAGATCGGCAGCGAGATCTGCACCGACGCCCGGAACGGCTGCTTGGTGAAGTCGAACGGGAACACGTTGTTCCGCGCGATCAGCTGCTGCCGGGTCGCCGGATCGAGGGTCGTTCCGGTGACGTCCAGGCCGGCGAAGGCGTTGCAGTCCAGGATGCCCCCGTTGGGAAAGCCGGGCACGGCCCCGCCGGGCAGCGCGCCGATCAGCGCGTTCTGGAAGAGACAGTTGTCCCGCGTACCCAGCGCCGAGCCGAGCCGGTTGTCCAGCAGGATCTCCTCATCGGTGAACTCCTGGGTGAAGCCGGACAGCGACGCATTGAAGGAGAGCGTGGGGAGATAGCGCGACTTCGCCGCCCGCACCGACCAGGCGGCCGACTGCTCCCGTGCCTTGAGGGCGCGCAGCGACGGATTCCGTTCGGCGGCGAGGCCCAGGAGCTGCGCCCGGTCCCAGACCGGCTCGCTCACCGGGAAGGAGTCGGTCAGGGCGATCTCCGCCGGCGAGACCGGCGCGGGGATCCCGATGCGCCGGAAGAGCTCGAGCTTGGCTTCGTTCTCCGTCTGCTGCGCCCGGAGAAGCGCCACGTCACTCTGGCCCTTCTGGACCTCGGCCTGCCGGACGTCGAGGAGGGTCGCCTGGCCGACCTGATGGCGCGCCCGCGCCAGCTCGAGGAAATCGCCGTTACGCTGCACCTGCTGGCGGGCGACGTCGGTCTGCGCCACCGCCTGGAGCGCGGCGAGATACTGAATCGTGATCTCGTTCCGCAGCGTCTCGCCCGCGCTCGTGATGTCCTCTTCGACGGCACGGTGCGCGGCCTTCTGCTGACCCGGCCCCGTGAGAGTCGAACCGGACAGGGTGTAGTTGAACGACACCCCGTACCCCGACGTGATCGACGACGAGCTCTGGTTGAAGAACGTGCCGCCGAACGTGCTCTGGCCGGAGCCGGTGTAGCCGAGACTGCTGCTCACATCGACGCTCGGCAGCAGCGTGGCGTAGGCGTTCCGGACGCTCCAGCGGGACGGCCCGGCGTCGTTGAGCGTCTGGCGGTAGGTGGGACTGTTGCGCCTGGCCTGCTCCAGTGCCTCCTCCAGCCTGATGGAAACGGCGGGAGTCGGCCGCGCCGGGAGCGGCGTCGGCGAGGGAGCGGTCGGCTGCTGGCCGGCCAGCGGCGCGGCGGCGAGGAGACCGAGAAGGGCGGGGGCCCAGCGTGTCATTTGCCAAATCCCTGGTCGAATGCGTGAAAGTCTCCCGGTATGACGAACGCCCGGATCAAAAGTTTCAGCTTGCGACGAAGCCGCCCTAAATATATGTCGGCTTTGCACTTGTTGTTCTTAAGGCGTGGGGTCCAGGCCCGGGGCTGCGGGGAGGGCCAGACGCTCCTCCAAGCCGCGCAGAATGGCATCGTAAAACAGCTGTCCGCGGGCGGCCGACGCGTTCGCCGTGTGCGGGATCCTGGATCGATCCACCAGCTCGGGCGCGACGTGGAGGAGCATGGAGGTGTCCACCTCGCCGCCGTGCCACGGCCCCGTCCGGGTCGAGCGAAGGGGGTCGAGATCCCGCAAGCCGAAGATATCGATGACCCGAACCCGGCACGCGGTCCGGATCGTGGACAAGGCCTCGAGGTGGGGGTCGACGGCGTGGGCCGTGAGGATGGTGATGTCGCGAACCGCTGCCACCTCCTCCCACATCGCGATAAGTTCGTTGAGCATGCGGTGCAACGTCTTTCGCGTCAGCGCCGCGGCCCCCGGTGTCGTCGGCTCGTCCCCCCGGCCCCGAGCCCCGTAGGGGAAGGGAGGAGTGCGCGCGATGCCGGTGCGGGCCGAGAGATCGTCGGTTAAGGCCTCGAGGATCACCGTGTCCACCCCGAGCGGGAGGTGCGGGCCCCGCGGTTCGAGGGTGCCTGCGGGGATGAGCAATCGCGGCATGGCCGTGAGGACTTCCCGCGCCCGCGCCGGGGTCATGTCCTTCAAGCGCAGCGGATCGGGCATCTGAGCGCTGTCCTTCCCTGGTGGTCGTTGGCGCTCGTCGTCGCGAGCGTCCTCGTCGGCGAGTGGCTGCGCACCGCTTCGCCGCTCGCCGCGGGCCTTGCGGTCGGGGCGTGTCTCGGCGCGGCCGTGCTGGCCGTCGTTCGCGTTCCCCGCCGTCTCGCTCCCGGCGTGCTGCTGGCCGCCGCGGCGGTTCTCCTCGGCGCGAGCCAGCTCCGCCTCGACGAGCTGCGCCACAAGTGGTCCGCGGTGCGCGAGGAGCGCGTCCTCGCCGCCTCGAGCCGGCTGGCCGAGGAGCTTCGGGTGACCCGGCTCATCGCCGACTCGCTCGCGGCCCGGGCGGTCGCCGTCGCCGCCATCTCCCCGGACGAGGGTTTCGACCGGCTGACGAGCCTGCTTCCGGATGGCGTGGAAGCCGGGGTTGCGGTCCTCGAGCCGTCGGGAGTGCCGCGCCTCTGGGCCGGTCGCTTCCGCGCGGCTCCCGAAGTCGCCGGCGACTCGATCGGCGCGCGGCTCACCCCATACTACGCGATGTTCGAAGCGCGCCGCCATGCCGGCGGCGGGCGGGTGGCGGTCGCGACCGTGCTGCTGACGGCTCACGAGGTCATTCCGGACCGGGACAAGAGTGTGGCCGCCGCGTATGAGCGGCGGACCGGTGTGCCGCTCCGGATCCTGCCGCCCCGCCTCGCGCCCGACAGCTCGGACGTCTTCGACTATCAGCAGCCGACGACGAGCGGCGTGCGCACCCTGTTCAGCGCGCTCCTCGTTCCCCCCGAGCAGCGGGACGCGCTCGAGTCCGAGCGCGTCGCCGGCGGGCGCCGCGTCGCGTGGCTCCTCCTGCTGACCCTCCTCGCCGGCGTGGTCTTCTCACCGCCCGGCATCGCGAGGGTGCTGGTCCTCGCGGCCGGCTTCGCGATCACGCTGCGGGCGCCGCTCGGGGACTTCCTGGGTCTCGACGCGCTCTTCGATCCGCGGCGGTTCTCCGCGCCGTGGATCGGCCTGGTGTCGGCCACGCCGGCGGCGCTCGGTCTCCTCGGAGCGCTGATCACCGTGTTCGCGGTGATGATGTGGCGGCGCGCGCTCCCGCGCAGCGTGCCCGGGGTGGTGCTCGCGGGTGTCCTCGTTCTCGGCGCGCCGTACGTCATCAGCGCGATCGGGCGGGATCTGTCTCCGCCGCCGTCGAGCGTCTCCACCCCGGTCTGGCTGGCCTGGCAGGTGGCCCTCTTCCTGGCGGCCGCCGGGCTCGTCACCCTCGCCGCCGCGCTGGTCCGAGGCCGGCACTCCACGCGGGGGCGCTGGCAGCAGCCGGTGGCGGGCGCGGTCATCGGGATCGCCGCGGCCGCGATCGGCGTCCTGGTGTGGAACGCGCGGTACGGATGGCCCGACTGGTACACCTTTCTCTGGACTCCGGCGCTGGTGCTCGTGATCTGGCCGGCGGATCGCCGGGCCGCGATCGCCGGCATCGCCCTCGTCGCGGGGAGCGCCGCGGCGCTGGTGACGTGGGGTGCGGAAGTGGAAGGGCGACTCGCCGCCGCCCGCCGGGACATCGCGTCGCTCGGCGACGCTCCGGATCCCGCGGGTCAGGCGCTGCTCCGTGGCATCGCCGACCGTCTGGCGGAAGAAACCGCCCCGAGGAACGCTACCGCGCTGTACGCGCTATGGCAGCGCGTCGCCGGTCCCGCCCGGGACCGGCCCGTGAGCCTCGGGCTCTGGAGTCCCGAGGGGGAGCAGCTGGTGACGGTGGCGCTGGACCGGCTCGATCTGCCGGACGACGTGATCGGTGCGCTCGTCCGTCTCGATCCGGCGGCTCCCGAGCGGCTCTTCGCGCTGCCGCGGAGCCCGGCGCTCCATCACCTGCTGCTCGCCCGGCGGGACAGCGCGACCATCATCGCCGTCGCGCTGGGCCCCCGCACGGCGCTGGTGCCCCCGACCCGCCTGGGCCGGCTGCTCACGCCGGCGTCGTCGGATCGGCCTCCCTATCGCCTGACCATCGCGCCCGCGCCTTCCCGGAACCCGCCGAACGCGGGTCTCGCGCTCTGGAGCCGGCAAGGGCGCCTGGTGCGCGGAGAGCGGGTGGTCGAGATCGCGGGCGATGCCCGCGACGTCTTCGGCGTCGTGGATCTGGGCGCGCCCGGCGGGCTCGCGGTGCGGGGCGCGCTCATCATGACGCTCGACGCGCTTCTCTTCGCGGCGCTCTGGGGTGTGGCCCTGCTCCTCGCGGGCGAGCTGCCCTTGCGTCCCAACTGGCTCCCGCGGCTCCGGAGCTACCAGGCGCGCCTGGGCGTCGCGCTGAGCGTGTTCTTCCTGGCCCCCGCGATCGGCTTCGCCACGTGGGGCTTCACCCGCCTCCGGAGCGAGGTCCGCCAGGGGCAGGACCGGATCATCGAATGGACGCTGCGGGACGCCGTCCCGCCCAGCGGCGCTCTCCCCGCCGATGCGGGAATGGCGACGGTCGAGCTCGTCGAGGAGAGCGGCAAGGTGGACGTCGACCTCGCGCTCTACCGGAGCGGCCGGCTCGCGGCGGAGTCGAGCGACGGCCTGTTGCCGGCGCTCGGATTCGTCTCGCCGCTCGTCGATCCCGTCGCGTATCGCCGTCTCACATTCCGGGGCGACGCGGTCGCGGCGGTGGACGGCCCGTCGAACGCCGTGCCGCTCAGGCTAGGCTACCAGCCGGTGCTCCTGAGCGACCTCTCCCCCGGGATCCTCGCGTCGCCATCCACCGTGTTCGATCCGGTGCTCACCGAGCGGCAGCGCGATCTGGCCTATCTGCTTCTGCTCGCCACGCTCGCCGGCATTGCCGCGTCCCTCTTCGCGGCCCGCCGGGCGGCGAGCGCCCTCGCGCGCCCGGTCGCCGACCTCCGGCACGCGGCGCAGGCGTTCGGACGGGGCGAAGCCATTCCGGCTCCCGCCGAGCCGCCCCCGGCCGAGTTCAAGCCGGTCTTCGCCGCGTTCCAGAAAATGGCCGCGGACGTCCGGGCCGCGCAGGAGGACCAGGAGCGCGTCGCGCGGATCGTCGCCTGGGGGGAGATGGCGAGCCAGGTGGCGCACGAGATCAAGAACCCCTTGACCCCGATGCGGCTGGGCGTGCAGCATCTGCGGCGCGTCCACGAGGATCGCGACGCTCCGCTCGGACCCGTGCTCGACGAGACGGCGCACCGGATCCTCGCCGAGATCGACCGCCTCGACCGCATCGCGCGGTCGTTCTCGCGCTTCGGCGTCCCCGCGTCGGCTGGCGGGCCGCTGGAGCCGGTGAGTCTCCCCGACGTCGCCCGCGAAGTGGCCGATCTCTATCGCATCGGGGGAGGCGACGACGGCGCCGCCGTGATCCTCGACGTGACCGCGCCGATGCCGGCGGCGGCGCGGCCGGACGAAGTCCGGGAAGCGCTCGTCAACCTCGTCGAGAACGCCCGGCATGCCGAGGCCAGGACGGTGCAGCTCATCGTGCACGGCAGCAGCGTTTCGGTCGTCGACGACGGCCGCGGCATCCCGGGCGACCTCCTTTCGCGGGTGCTCGAGCCCCGCTTCTCCACTCACACGAGCGGCTCCGGGTTAGGTCTCGCCATCGTGAAGCGGCTGGTGGAGAGCTGGGGAGGCCGGCTCACCCTCACGAGCGAGGTCGGCCGCGGCACTACCGTGCGCCTGGATCTCGAGCCCGCGACCCCCGCCGCCCCGGGAACTGCCGACGGGGCGTGAAACCGTGGCTGGCCCGGGACCTGCCCCCCGGTCTGACAGGGGGCAACGGAGTCCCGGACTCCGCGTCATCGAGGCCTGGCCATGAACGTCGATCCCATTCCGAAAAACCTGGTTCCCGTCCACGAATTGCTGACGGAAACCCTTGATACCGCGAACGATAGCGGGGAGTGCTTCGGCTACGGCGTGGCGCTGTTTGCGCGGACCGGACGGTTCGACGCCCCGGTTTTCGGGGTCGTCACCCGTGGCGGGGAATCCACAACCCTGACCTACCGGATGCTACAAGCCCTGGTCGACCAGCCGGTGTTCATCTCGGGGCGGGTGGCCTCCGCGGTTCGCGACGGGATGAGCTTCGGGCCCCCGCGGGTGCCTCCGCCGGCGCTGCTCGACCAGCCGATCCTCCACCTCACCTTCACGATGCTGGTCGGCGCGAGCCGGGACGACCTCGACCGGACCCATCCGCTCGAGTCGACCATCTTCGCCGGTGACCTCAAGGCTCCGATCGTTCTGCTGCTGGAGAAGCGCCCCGCGGGCTGGCCGTGGTAGACCGGGGAACGGGGAACGGGGAACAGGGAACAGGGAACGGGGAACGGGGAACAGGGAACAGGGAGCAGGGAACAGGGAACGGGTGACGAGTGACTTGTTGCCGGTGATCATTCCCGTTCCCCGTTCCCTGTTCCCCGTTCCCCGTTACCTGTTCCACCCGGCAAGCATCAGCACAGTCAACAGCGCCCACTGCGGCCCCTTCCATCCCTCGGGGCCGTCGTCGTACCACTCCGAGAGCGAATGCGCCCCGTCACCGCGGCCGCCGCCGTCCAGGGTGACCGCAGGGACACCCAGGCTGATCGGGATGTTCGCGTCGGTGCTCGACGCCGACGTGCGAGGCGAGAATCCCAGCGCGCGACCGGCCGCGATCGCCGCCTGCACGATGGGCGCCTCGTCGGGCTGCGCCCCCGCGGGCCGTTTGCCGATCACTTCCCAGACGGCCTCGAGCCTGGCGCTGGAGGCCGGCCATCGCGCCTGCTCCGCCGCGACCGCGGAAGCCACCGCGCGGCGCAGCGCGGCGTCCAGCGAGTCGAGCGCCGTCTGCGATTCGGAGCGGAGATCCACGTCCATCGCCCCGCTCATCGGGATCGAGTTGACCGAGGTGCCGCCGCGGATGAGGCCCACGTTGAACGTCGTGCGTGGCGAGGCCGGAACCTCGAACTCTCCAATCGCGGCGATCGCGCGGCCGATGGCGTGGATCGGATTCGGCATGCCGAAGTCGCCGTAGCTGTGCCCGCCCGGGCCGCGGATGGTGACGGTGTACCGGTGACTGCCCACCGCGCGCGAGGTGAGCCCGAGACCGGTGCCGTCGATCGAGATGAACCCGTCGATGCGCCCGGCCGAGCCGCGCTCGAACAGGTAGCGGACGCCTCGCAGGTTGCCGGGACCCTCCTCGCCGACGGTACCGACGAAGACGAGATCCCCGCGGGCGCGAGTGCCGGCCTCCCCGATCGCGCGAGCCACGGCGAGCATCACGGCGAGACCCCGGCAGTCGTCGCCGATGCCCGGGCCGCGGTAGCGAGTGCCGTCCCGCCGAACCCGGACGTCGGTGCTCTCGGGAAACACCGTGTCGAGGTGCGCCGAGAGGACCACGCGCCGTCCCCCGCCGGAGCCGGGCCGCTCCCCGATCACGTTGCCGGCGCTGTCGGTGCGCACGTTGACGAGACCGAGCGCCCGGAACCGCGCCGCCAGCTCGACGCCTCGCCGCGTCTCGCTGAACGGCGGGGCCGGAATCTCGCAGATCGAGGTCTGCTGCTCGAGGGTCCAGGCGTTCTGGTCGCGCAGGAGATCAAGGGCGCGCCGCACCGTGGGATCGCGGTCCGGCACGGAGGCCTGGCCGGCCAGCGCGGCAGGCAGAAACAGCAGTGCTCCGGCGAGACAGACGGCTCGATGGTATGCGCGGACGGGCGGAAGCACGGCGACTCCTCTCCGATGAAGCCCGTTACAGATCAACCACAGATTTCACAGATGACCCAGATGGTGGCAGCTCAGTAAGAAGTCCACCGATTCGGTCGTCAACAACCATACAATCTGTGCAATCTGTGTAATCTGTGGTTCCAGTTACGGCCTGAGGGCAGCCGATGCGCGACGGGTGGCCTCCTTCATGTCGGCCACGAACATGCGCACGGCCGAGAGCATCCGGGATTCGTCGTGCAGATGCTCGGCGATTCGCCGCACCACCGCGGACCCGCTGATCGCGCCCGCCGCTCCCATCGCGAGCGCGGCGCGCACATGGTCCGGCTGCGCGATGCCGAATCCGAGGACGGGAGGCGGAGCCCCGAGCGCGCGGAGGCGCGAGATGAGCGCCGACTGATTCCGACGCAGCCGCTCGTCCGCGCCGGTCACGCCCTCCCGCGAGGTCACGTAGGTGTAGGCGCTGCCGGTGCGCGCGATGGCCTGGAGCCGGAGCTCGTCGGCGTTGGGCGGCGCGATGAAGACGGGGGCGATCCCCGCGCGTCGCGCCGCGTCCGCCGCGGCCGCCGACTCGGCCACCGGGAGATCGGCCACGAGCACGGAGTCGACGCCGGCCGAGGAGGCCTCGCCGTAGAACGCGGCGGGGTCGCGGTGCAGCACCAGATTGGCATAGACCAGGAGACCGAGGGGAAGATCCGGATGGCCGTCGCGGACCCGCCGGAGGATGGCCCAGCAATCGGTGCGGCGCACCCCGGCTCCTAACGCGCGCCCCGCGGCGGCCTGAATGACCGGACCGTCGGCGATGGGATCGGAAAAGGGCAGGCCCAGCTCGAGGGCGTCCGCGCCGGACTCGGCGAGGATGCGGACGACCGCGAGACTCCGCCCGGGATCCGGATCGCCGAGGGTGACGAACGGAATGAACGCGCCCTCGTCCACCGCCTCGAGGCGCGCGAACATCGCCGTATAGCGCTGTCCCGGTGTGCTCACGCCGGCACGCTCCCGGGCACGCCGCGCGCGCCGAGTACGGTCTCGAGATCCTTGTCCCCTCGTCCACTCAGGTTCACCAGGATCCGGAGCGTCGTCGTCGCCCCGCGGGCGCGCGAGACGGCCTCGGCGAGTGCGTGCGCCGACTCGAGGGCCGGAAGGATGCCTTCGGAGCGGGCGAGGAGCTCGAAGGCGTCCAGCGCCTCGCGATCGGTGCGGGTCGTGTAGATCGCCCGGCCGGTCTCCTTGAGCCACGAATGCTCCGGTCCGACTCCGGGATAGTCGAGCCCCGCGGAGATCGAGTGGCTCTCCCCGATCTGGCCCTCCTCATCCTGCAGCGTGTCGCTGTAGGAGCCGTGCAGTACGCCCGGCCGCCCGCGGGTGAGCGTGGCGCAGTGCCGGCCCGTCTCCAGGCCCTCGCCCGCGGCCTCCACCCCGACGAGCGCGGTCGGGTCGCCGAGGAATGCGGTGAAGATGCCCATGGCGTTCGAGCCGCCGCCGACGCACGCGATCACGACGTCGGGGAGGCGGCCTTCCGCCTCGAGGAACTGCTCTTTCGCTTCGTCGCCGATGACGCGCTGGAGGTCGCGCACGAGCAGGGGAAAGGGATGCGGACCGGCCACGGTCCCGAGCAGGTAGTGTGTGTGCTCGTAGCTGGCCGACCAGTCGCGGAGCGCCTCGTTGATGGCATCCTTGAGCGTTCGGGAGCCCGTCTCCACCGGGACGACTTCGGCGCCCATGAGGCGCATGCGGTGAACGTTGGCGCGCTGCCGCTCCATGTCGACGGAGCCCATGTACACGCGGGTCTCGAGCCCGAGCACCGCGCCCGTGAGCGCGGTCGCCACCCCGTGCTGGCCGGCACCGGTCTCCGCGATCAATCGGCGCTTGCCCATCCGCCGCGCCAGGAGCCCCTGCCCGAGCGCCTGGTTGGTCTTGTGCGCGCCTCCGTGGAGCAGATCCTCGCGCTTGAGGTAGAGACGCGTCGCGGGATTCCCCGCGGTGCCGGCGAGGGCCGCCGCGACCAGGTTCCGGCAGCGATAGAGCGGCGTGGGGCGTCCCGCGTAGCTCCGCAGCAGGTCCCCGAGCTCCGCCTGGAACGCGGGGTCTTCGCGGGCGTCGAGGAACGCCGCCTCGAGCTGCTCGAGGGCCGGCATGAGGATCTCGGGCACATAGGTCCCGCCGAACCGGCCGAAGCGTCCGGAGAGTCTCATGGCGTGAGGTCCCCGCGTCCCGGAAGGCGGCGGCGCCGGGAGAAGAACTCGCGCAGTCGATCCGGATCCTTGCGGCCCGGAGCCTGTTCCACGCCCGAGCTCAGGTCGAGCGCCCAGGCCCCCGTCTCGACCGCGCGTGAGACATTCTCCGTCCGGATGCCTCCGGCGAGGACCAGCTCGCTCCGATCCGCGCGGTCCCGGAGGAGCTCCCAGTCGAAGCTCCGGCCGCTGCCGCCCAGCCGCTCGCCGGAGGCGGCGTCGACGAGCAACCGCTCCGCGCCCGTCTCCTCGCGCGCCGGAATTCCCTCCGAGGCCTGGACGGCCACCCACGTCTCACAGGCTTCGGGAAGCGCCGCGCGAAGGCGACCGACGGCGCCGGGGTCGTACTCGTAGAGCTGCACGGCGCTCAAGCCGAGCTCGCCGGCGGCGGAGGCTACCTCGTCGACGAGCGCTCCGGCGAAGAGGCCCACCCACTGGAGCGGCGCTCCCTCCCGGACCCGGCGGGCGTTCGCGCGATCGACGCGCCGCGGCGAACGATCGACGAACACGAGCCCGCCGTGCGTCGCTCCCGCCAAGAGCGCGGCGCGCGCGTCCTCCTCCCGCATGAGGCCGCAGATCTTGGTGCGTCCGTAGACGAGCTGCCGCACTGCCGCGTCGAGGTCCGGCTCGCGCATGAGCGCGGTGCCGATCAGGACCGCGTCGGCATGGGGCCGCAACCGCTCGATGTCGGCCCGCGACCGGATGCCGGACTCCGCCACCACGAGGCGGTCGGCCGGAATCCGCGGGGCCAGCCGCCCGACCGTGTCCGGATCGATCGCGAGCGTGCGCAGGTTGCGGCTGTTGACACCGATGATCCCCGCCTCGAGACCCAGCGCCCGGTCCAGCTGCTGCTCGTCGTGCACCTCGGTGAGCACCGCCATGCCCAGCCGTTCCGCGAGCGCTGCCGCGGCGCGCCAGGTCTCGTCGTCCACCGCGGCCAGGATGAGCAGGATCGCGTCCGCGCCGAAACGCCGGGCCTCGGCGACCTGGTAGGGCTCGAGAATGAAGTCCTTGCATAGCAACGGCTGGTTCACTGCGAGCCGGGCTTGCGCCAGCCGCTCGAGTGAACCCCCGAAGAATCGCTCGTCGGTGAGGACCGAGATCGCGTCCGCGTGGCGGCCGTAGCTCTCGAGGACCTGGGCGAGGTCACGACCGGGGCGGATGGTACCCTCGGACGGGGAGGAGAACTTCGCTTCCAGAATAAAACCCGGCCGTCCGGCTCGGAGCGCCGCGGCGAAATCGCGGCGGGTGGGCTCGCACGCCGCGAGGTGCGCCTCGAGGGAGACCGCGGCCTTGCGGCGCGCGACTTCCTCGCGCTTGTGCGCGAGAATGGCGTCAAGCGCCACGGCTCTCCTCCACCAGCCGTTCGAGCCGCCGGGCTCCGCCTCCCCCGGCGATCGCCTCGGCCGCGAGCGCCGTCGCTTTCGCCAGTGACGGAGCCCGTCCCACCGCCCACGCGAGGGCGCCGACGTTGAGCGCCACGGCGTCGCGCCGGGGGTCGGCCGCGCGACCCTCGAGGAGGGTCACCATCCACTCGGCGTTCTCCTCGGGTCCGCCGCCGCGCAACGCGTCGATCGGCGCCCGCGTGAGG
This sequence comes from Gemmatimonadales bacterium, assembly GCA_050733195.1. GTDB lineage: Bacteria > Gemmatimonadota > Gemmatimonadetes > Gemmatimonadales > GWC2-71-9 > JABFSM01. The sequence continues at coordinate 12,019 of JBOHSH010000003.1, read as the reverse complement.
CCGGCGTCCTCGGGCGAAATCGTGACCTCGCGAACGTCTCCGTCACGGAGGAGCGCACCCCGGGTCGTCCCGTGCAGCGCCACTTCGTCCACGCCGCTCCCATGCACCACCAGGGCGACATCCCGTCCGACCAGGCCGAGCGCGCGGGCCGCCGGCACGCAGAGCTCCGGATCGTAGATCCCCATCATCTGCCAGGCGGGGCGCGCGGCGTTCGCGATGGGGCCGACGAGGTTGAACACGGTGCGGACGCCGAGGGCGCGCCGCACCGGCGCGGCGTGGCGGACGCCGGGATGGTATTGCGGGGCGAAGACGAAGCAGACGCCGATCCGGTCGAGACACCGCCGGGCGACGTCCGGGGGCGGATCGAGGCGGACCCCGAGCCGCTCCAGCACGTCCGCGGAGCCGCATCGTGACGACACCGAGCGGTTGCCGGTCTTGGCGATGGGGATCCCGAGCTCGGCGGCGACGAACGCGGCCGCGGTCGAGATGTTCACCGTGCCGGTGCCGTCTCCGCCTGTTCCGCAGCAGTCCGCGAAGCGATAGTCGGGGCGGGGAAAGGGCACCGCCGACGCGAGAAGGGCCTCGACGGCTCCGGCCATGACCTCGGGCGTCTCGCCGCGGGTCTTGAGCGCCGCCAGGATGGCGGCGATCTCGGGCTCGCCGTACCCGCCGGCCACCAGGTGCCGGAACGTGGCTTCGCTCTCGGCGCGCGAGAGGGAGCCGCGGGCGAGGGCCTCGAGCACGTCACCGACCCGCATCGGCCGCCCAGGCGATGACGTTTTCGATGATCCGCCCGCCCTCGGGAGTGAGGATCGACTCCGGGTGGAACTGGACGCCGACCATGGGCGCCGACCGATGCCGGAGCGCCATGACCACGTCGCCCGTCGTCGCGGTGACGGCGAGGCGGTCGGGCATCCGGCTCGCCGCCAGCGAGTGGTAGCGGCCGACGACGAAGGGGGAGGGCACCCCGTCGAAGAGCGGATCGCCGCAGTGCACGACCCGCGACGTCTTGCCGTGCACGATCTCGCCGGCCGGCCCCACCTCGCCCCCGAACGCTTCCACCATCGCCTGGTGGCCGAGACACACCCCTAACACGGGCGCCCGGCCTTCCGCGAGCCGGAGAAGCTCGAGGCAGCAGCCCGCGTCGCGCGGGGTGCCGGGCCCGGGGGACAGCACCAGAAGTGCGCGGTCTCCCGAGGTCGCCCGGTCGAGGAGATGCCCGGCCGGCGTCGTGTTGCGCCAGACTTCGACCGCCGCCCCGCGCCGGGCGAACTCGTCCACCAGGTTCCAGGTGAACGAATCGAAGTTGTCCACGAAGACGACGCGGAGTCGGGGAGCGGTCATGGGCCGACCGCTTCCGCCACGGGCTCGGCGGCCGGAGCGGGCGACCCCGCATCCCGAACGGCCTGAACGACGGCCTCGGCCTTCCGCCGGGTCTCCTGCGCTTCGCCCTCGGGCGTCGAGTCGTAGACGATCCCCGCGCCGGCGCGCACCCTGGCGACGCCGTCCCGCACGACGGCGGCCCGGATCACGATGGCCGTATCCATCTCGCCGTCGTGGGTGACATAGCCCACCGCTCCGCCGTACGCGCCCCGCCGCGACGTCTCGACGTCCCGGAGCAGCTGCGCGGCCCGCACCTTCGGGGCGCCCACGAGTGTCCCCATGTTCATCGCCGCCGCGTACGCGTGGAGCGCGTCGAGCTCCGGGGCGAGCTGGCCCTCCACCTCGGAGACGAGATGCATCACGTGCGCGTACCGGTCCACGGTCAGGAGGCGGGTGACCGCGCGCGTGCCCGGCCGGCTCACCCTGGCGACATCGTTCCGGGCGAGATCCACGAGCATCATGTGCTCCGCCGTTTCCTTCGCATCGAGCCGGAGCGCGGCTTCCCGACGGGCGTCCAGATCGGGATCGATGGTGCCGTCCGGCTTCTTGCCACGCCCGGCGGTACCGGCGATCGGGCGGATCGTGACGCGCCTCGGGCGTCCGCGCACCCGGACCGCGGTCTCCGGGGAAGCGCCGAACACCGTGGAATCGTCGCCACGGACGTAGAAGAGGTAGGGACTCGGGTTGGCGAGCCGGAGGCGGGCGTAGGCGGCCAGGGGGTCCGGGCAGGGCAGGCTGAACGTGCGCGAGGCGACGATCTGGAACACGTCTCCCGCGACGATGTGGCGCTTGAGCCGCTCGACGAGCGCGCCGAACTCGGCATCGGAGACGTCGACCGCGGGGGAAGGCCCGGCGGCCCGCTCGGGCGGGGGCGCGGGTGGAGCGGCGGGTCGTGCCGTCTCGACGGCGGCGACCAGATCGCCGATGGCGTGCATCGCGTGGTGGTAGTTGGTGGCTCCGGCCTCGCCGCCGAAGGCGTGCGCCACCACCAGAGTGCGATGGCGGGCATGGTCCACGATGATCAGCCGGTCCGGCACCACGAACTCGAACAGCGGCGTCGGCGCCGGCTCGGGGCGCCCCTCGGGCAGCGGCTCGAAGAGCTCGAGCAGGTCGTAGGAGAAGGTCCCGGCGGCGAGATAGCTCGCATCCGCCGGCCGGGCGAGCAGGGCGGGACCGAAGGTGAGCACCCGCAGCGCATCGAGCGGCGAGGGGAGCGTGACGCGGGCCGACTCGTCCCGCGGCCCCGGCGGCGGCGAGGGATACGTCACACGCAGCGTGTCGCCGCGGCGCTCCGTCGAGAGCCGGTCGGCCAGCCAGGGCAGGATCGCGCGTCCGTTTTCGGATCGCGCGGTGACGGTCACGACGCGCCCGTCGGCCCGCAGGTGGAGCGCCGCCGACACGCCGAGCAGGCTGCGCTCCCCCGAGCCCGCCGCGAAATCGCCCGATTCCAGCAGGAACGTTCCGGGTGCCCGCCCGCCTTCCGCCAGGCCGGCGAAGAGCGAGAGCGGGTCCGGCGCGCCGGGGAGCTCCCGCACAAGCGGCAGGACCGTGCCGGCCGTCCTGGGGGCGGCGCTCATCAGAGCTCCTTGCCGACCGCCATCGCGATCGGCTTGAGCTCGCGCATCAGGGACTCGAACTGCGCGGGGAACAGGGACTGGCGCCCGTCGGAGAGTGCGTTGGGCGGATCACAGTGCACCTCGACCAGGAGTCCGTCCGCGCCGCAGGCGAGCGCCGCCTTCGCCATCGGGGCGACCAGCTCGCGGAGCCCGGTCCCGTGCGAGGGGTCGACCAGCACGGGGAGATGACTCCGCTGCTTGATCAGCGGGATGGCGTTCAGATCGAGCGTGTTCCGTGTCGCCGTCTCGAAGGTCGTGATGCCGCGCTCGCAGAGAATCACGTGGGGATTCCCTTCGGCGAGGATGTACTCCGCGGCGAGAAGCAGGTCCTCCACCTTGGCCGCCATGCCCCGCTTGAGGATGACCGGCTTGCGGCTCCGCCCGAGCGCCTGGAGGAGGCGGTAGTTCTGCATGTTGCGCGCGCCCGACTGGAACGCGTCGGCATAGCCGTCCACCAGCTCCACGTCGCCGACGTCGACGACTTCCGTGACCGTCGGGAGCCCGGTCTCCGCCGAGACGGTCCGGAGGATCTCGAGCGCGTGCCGGCCCAGCCCCTGGAACGAGTAGGGGCTGGTGCGCGGCTTGTACGCCCCTCCGCGCAGCGCGTGCGCCCCCGCCGCCTTCACCGCCCGGGCGGTGTCCCGCATCTGCGCTTCCGACTCGACCGCGCACGGCCCCGCGATGACCGTGAACCGCCCGCCCCCCACGGGGACGCCCCCGATCTCGACGATCGTGTCGTGCGGGTGCATGTCGCGCCCTACCAGCTTGTAGGGTGCGAGAATCGGCTTGACGCTCTCCACCATCGGATCGCTGTCGAGGTGCAGGCTCTCGATGGCGCGCTCGTCGCCGAGCGCGCCCAGCACGACCCGCTCCTGGCCCGGCATGTAGAGGGGGCGGAGCCCCAGCGCCGCGATGCGCTGCATCAGCTCCTCGGCATGCTCCCTGGTCGCGTGCGGCTTGAGGACGATGATCATGAGCTCCGGGCCTCCGCCCGGTGGTCCGGGGAAAACAACGAGCCCGCCTGGCTGCGGCGGGCTCGCGGGATCTGCGCTCGTTGGTGCTAACCGATCACCAGACGCACTCCGGCCCACCGCGGGTGGATCCGCGCCAGGGCCACCAGGCCTGCATCCGGGACGGTCGCATGCCGGTAGTATCTCCCGCGGCCGATCCCCCGTCAATCCCCGTTCGGCTCACCGGGCGGCGATTCGCGTTTTCGCCGACTGGAGCCGGTCGAGGTGCGCCTGAACGCCGGGCAGCCCCTGCTCGAGGAGCGCCTTGAGCTCCGGGTTCGTCGCGGCGGGGATGAGCTTCTCTCTCACGTCCTCGAGCGTCTGCTCGTGCATCCCGATCGTGATCTCGAGGAAGGCCTTGTCGAAGTCGGTGCCCTTCTTGTCGCCGAGATCCTTGAGCTTCGCCGTATGGTCCTCGGCATCCTTGCCGTCGGGCGGCAGCGTCGGCGTAATACCGAGCTTCTTGGCCAGCTCCTGCGCGGTCTCGCGCTTCTTGGTGTGGTCCCGGACCAGCATCGCTCCGATGTCCCGGACCTCGGCGGTCGACCCCTGCTTCTCGGCCAGCTTGCCGATCTCCACCTCGGCAAGGTTGGCCCGGTCGAACACCGCGAAGATGTTCGCGTCGGTGAGGCGCGGATGATCCTTCGGCCGGCTCCGGCTCGTCGTGTCCTGCCTGGGCTCCGCGGGACGCGGCGGATACTGCGCGGCGAGAGAAAGGCCGAACGCCGGTGAGCCGGCGACGAGGCCCAGGATGATGACGAGACGGCGGTGACGCATTCGGAGCCTCCGACAGGTGAATCCCCAGAAGGAGACGTCGCCGCCCGGGGGGCTCCGCCACGTCCGTCACGAAGCGGCGGAAAACGAGACCACGCGCCGGGCCCGGCTGCCCGGGCCCGGCGCGGGGTCCGATCTCGCCCGGGGTCAGTAGCCGAGCTGCGCCTTGGTGGCCTTGGCGAGGTCGAGATGGGCCTGGAAGGCGGGCGCGATCTTCTCGACGAACGCCTTCACCTCGGCATTCCGGATCGCGGGCAGCAGCGTTCCCTTGACGGCGTCGATCACCGCCTGGTGAAAGGCGATCTCGTGCTCCAGGAACGCCCGGTCGAACTCCGCGCCCTGCCTGGCCGAGAGCGCGGCCATCGCCTTCGCGTGGGCGGCGGCGTAGGGGTCGGGCGTGGGCGGCGTCGGGGTGACGCCGAGGCGCTTCGCCAGATCGCGGGCCTGCTGGCGCACGCCGTGATGATCGCGGGCGAGGGCGGTGCCGAGGGCGCGGACTTCCTTGGAGGCGCCGCGCTGCTCCGCCAGCCGGCCGGTCTCGATGTCCGCGGTATTGGCGCCGTCGAAGATGGCGACGATGGTCGCGTCGTCCAGCGACGGCGCCTGAGTGGAGCGGGGAGGGGAGCCGGAGCCGGCGAGGCCGGCGGCCAGGCCCAGGATCACGATGCGATGCAACATGGGCACTCCTTGTGGGGGGACGTTCCGCAGGGACGCCTGCAACCTATCGGAGTATTCCTAATAAGTCAAGAAAGTACTGTAGATATTGTCTTGTGGGCCCGTTCCCGCTACGCTTCGGCCCATGCCACCCGGAGCCCCGATGCCGGTCTCCCCCTGGACGGAGCGATTCTGGCGGTCGAGCCGCGGCCGGATCGTGGCCCGGCTGCGCCGGGGCCCGGCCGCGGTGGACGAGCTCGCCGGGCTGCTCGGCCTCACCGAGAACGGGGTGCGCGCGCATCTGGCTACGCTCGAGCGGGACGGGTGGATTCGTGCGGAAGGGGTGCGGCGCCCGAAGGGGCCGGGAAAGCCGGCGCTCCTTTATGTCCTCGCCCCCGAGACGGAGTCGCTCCTGTCGAGCGCCTACCGGCCGGTGCTCATCGCGCTGCTCGCCGTGCTCGCCGAGCGCGAGCGGCGCCCCCGGCTGGACGCGCTGCTCAGGGAAGCCGGGGCGCGCCTGGGGCGGGACCTGGCCGCGGAGGGAGGGACTGCCGGCGGAGCGGCGGGGCGCGCCGTCCGGCTGCTGACGCTGCTGGGAGGATCCGTCGAGGCCGATTCAGGTCGGGACCGGACCACGATCCGGGCGGCGGGGTGCCCGGTGGGCGAGGCCGTTTCCGTATCCCCGTCGGTGTGCCATGCGGTATCGGCGTTGCTGGAAGGCGCCCTCGGTCTGCCCGTGCGCGATGTCTGCGACCGCTCCGGCCGGCCGAGCTGCCGGTTCGAGATCGACCACGGGAGGAAGGCGCCGGTCCCGCGCCGGCGCGCCTCCTGAGACTCACTCCGCCAGCGCGTCGAGCAGGCGCGTGACGTCCCGGCCGTCGTTGTAGAGGTGGGGCGTCACCCGGAGCGCGTCGCCGCGCACGCTGGCGTAGATGCGGCGCGTGGTGAGCCGGTCCGCGAGGTCGGGTGGAAGTCCGCCCTCCCTCCGAAGGCCGAGATAATGTCCGGCTCGGAGAGTCCTCGGCACCGCGCGATAGCCGAGCGGCTCCGCGCCCGCCACGATCGCTTCGACGAGGTCGCCAACGGCCGCCTGAATCTGCGGCACCCCCCATTCGACAATCTGCCGCAGCGCCTCGACCGCCATGGGGAGCAGGCCGAAGTTGGACGCCTCGCCGACGTCGTAACGGCGGGCGCCGGGTTGAAAGCCCTCCTGATACTGGACCAGGCTGGAAAAGTCCTCCGAGCCCTCTCGCGCCATCCAGGTGAGCTCGAGAGGGTCGCCGTCCCGGCGTCCGGGCGCGGCGTACAGGAAGCCCACGCTGTACGGTCCGAGCAGCCATTTGTAGGCGGCGGTCACCAGCCAGTCGGGCTCGACCCCCGCGAAGTCGAAGGGCAGAACGCCGAGTGACTGGGTGACATCGAGCGCCAGCACCGCGCCGGCATCGCGCAGCCGGCCGGCGATCGCGGGCAGATCGAGGAGGGCACCGTCGGTCCAGTGGCAGTGCGGGAGCGCGGCCGCGCCCGTCCGCTCGTCGATCGCCGAAAGCACCACGCGCGTCCAGTCATGGTCTTCAGGCCGCGGAAGGAGGACGGCTTCCGCCCCGGCCACCTCGGCCCGTGCACGCCACGCGTAGATCGTCGACGGGAACTCCCCGTCGAGCATGAGGACCCGCTGACCCCGCGCCAGAGGCGTATTGCGCGCGGCCGTCGCCATGCCGTAGCTCGCCGACGGGATGACGGCGACGCCGGCGGGCTCGGCGCCGAGGAGCCGGGCGAACGCGTCCCGCGCGCGATCGGTCGCCTCGAAGAAGTCCGCGGGCCGGATCTCCCAGGGCCGGGACTTGGTGCCGGCTGCCCGCTCGCCCGCCTCGCGGACGCTGCGGGGCAGGGGCGACATGTAGGCGCAGTTGAAGTACGCCACGTCGGCGGGGATGTCGAATCGCTCCCGCTGGCAGGGGAGCCGTCCGGGCCGTCCGCTCACGTCACGAGCTCGACGGGATGTCGGCGGTGATAGGCGAGCCATTCCGTGTTCTCCTGGAGAGCCTCGTCGCCGAGACGAAGGAGAATCTCCCGGGCGCGTCCGGGACGGGCTTCGAGGTCCTGGTCCGCCTGCTCGAACAGCCGGTGCATGAGGCGGAACTGGTTCGCCAGCTCCGCGTACCCCTGCTTGGTCTGATAGGCCTGGGCTGTCACCCCCACCCCGGCAATGACTCCGAGCATGGACTGGAAGCGGGGTCCGGCAAGGGTGCCGGCCGCGTCGAAGAGCATGAGGGTCGCGGCGTAACCGATGGCCACCGCGATGCTCAGTGCGACCGCCACGCCGAGGACCCGGTCCCAGCGGCGAGCCGCCCCGCGCACCTGGTCGCTCTTGCGCCGGAAGTATTCGGCCTGGTCGCGCACCCATCGCGAGCGCACCCGGCCGACGTCGGGCAGTGCGGCCCCGGAGGAGCCGGCGGCCCGTTCGATGGCGGCCACGGCCGCACGCACCCAGCCGATCGCCTCCTGATGCCGGCCGGGATAGCGCTCCGCGGCGCTCGCCTCGATGCCGGCCGCCCGCCACCAGCCGAGCACGCGGAGGCCCTCGGCGAGGGCGCGGTAATCGAGGAAGCGGTCCTCCTCGCGCGCCCGGCGGAAGCGGTACACCACCAGCGCGAGCACGCCCAGGGCCACGACGTAGGCGACGACCGCGTACTCGAAGAGGTTCGTCACGCCGAATACGACGAGCGCCGCGCCGAGCCAGGTGTAGAGACGGCGCACGCGCCGCTGGACCGCGCGTTGCAGATCGAGCGCCAGCAGGTCGGCGGTCGCGGAGACCTCGCAGATCGGTGCGGGGATGGGCCCGAACGCCTCGCGTGCGGAGGCGATGGCGACATCGACCATCGCCGGGTCCAGGGCTCCCACCGCCCGGTTGAAGGCGGCGATACCCTGGCGGTCCGACTCGACCGGATCCTCCGTCGAGGCGGGAGGGATCCGGCCCGGCATGACGTCGGTCACGTGATCAGACTGGAATGAGGGTAGCGTGCGGACCGAACCTAGCGCCTCGGGGCGGCCCGAGCCACCTTCAGAGTTCCCCTCATCGGCATCGAGGCCGTTCCCCATGCTTCGCTCCGCGCTCCTTCTGGCGGCCTTGGGCCTGGTGCCGGCCGCCGGCCGTGCCCAGCAACCCGCCGCTCCGGCGCCGGCTCCCAGGCCGATGACGCCGGACGACGTGCTCGCGCTCAAGAACGTCTCCGACCCGCAGATCTCGCCCGACGGCAAGTGGGTGGCGTACGTCGTTTCCGTCGCGGACTTCAAGGAGAACGGCTTCGATACCGACATCTGGCTCGTCTCCACGGCCGGAGGCCGGCCGTGGCGGCTCACCAACAGCCGCAAGGCCGACAACTCGCCGCGCTGGTCGCCGGATGGAAGCCGCATTGCGTTCGTCTCGGCGAGGGAGGAGCGGAACCAGGTCTGGCTCATCTCCCCGACCGGAGGCGAGGCCGACAAGCTCACCGACTCGCGCGCGGGCGTGCAGGCCTTCGCCTGGTCCCCGGACGGCGGGCGCATCGCGTTCGTCGCGCAGCGCGACTCCACGCCGGAAGAGCAGCGGCGCCGGCGCGAGCGCGACGACGCGCAGGTCGTCGACGCGGAATTCCGGTTCTCCCGCATCTGGGTGATCGAGGTCGAGTCGAAGAAGTCGAGCGAGGTCGCGAGCGGAGACTTCCAGGCGAGCGACCCCCGCTGGTCGCCGGACGGCCGGCACCTCGCCTACGTCCTCACGCCTTCGCCGAAGGCGGATGACTCGGGGCTCGCCGACATCCACGTCGTGGAGGTGGCGACCGGGAAGAGCCGGAAGCTCATCGACAATCCCGGGCCCGACGGATCGCCCCGCTGGTCGCCCGACGGGCGGTGGATCGCGTACCTGAGCCGGCGGGACGGCAAGGTCGCGACCGGCCAGCAGGATCTGATGATCGTCGCGGCCGAAGGCGGCGCCCCTCGCCAGGTGACCACCGGCTTTCTGTATCAGCCCGGCTCGCCCCTCTGGTCCCCGGACGGCCGCACGCTCTACTTCACCGCCGGGGTCCGGACGACGACCCAGCTGTGGAGCGTGCCGTCGGCAGGGGGGTCGCCCCGGCAGCTCACGGACCGCGCGGGCGTGATGAGCGGAGGCTCCCTCGCCGGCGACGGCGTCACGCTGGCCTTCACGGTCGCCGAGGTGCGAAACCCGGCCGAGGTGTACGTCACGCGTCTCGCCGGGGCGTCGGAGCCCCGGCGCCTCACCGACCATAACCCGGACGTCCGGTCGCTCGCGCTCGGACGGAGCGAGGTCGTGCGATGGAAGAGCAGTGACGGGATGGAGATCGAGGGCCTGGTCCTGTACCCGCCGGACTATCAGCCGGGCCGCCGCTACCCCACCATCGCGTTCATCCACGGCGGGCCGGCCGGCGCCTGGACGCAGGGGTTCCCCGGGAGCTGGGGCAACTACGGTCACGTCTGGGCCGGGAAAGGCTGGGTGGCGTTCTATCCCAACGTGCGGGGATCGTCGGGCTACGGAGAGTCCTTCCTGCTGGCGAACGTCCGCGACTGGGGCGGCGGCGATTACCGCGACATCCAGACGGGCCTCGACGAGCTCGTGCGACGCGGCATCGCCGACCCGGCGCGGCTGGGACAGAGCGGCTGGAGCTACGGCGGGTACATGACCGCCTGGACCCTCACGCAGACCGATCGCTTCAAGGGCGTGATGGTCGGCGCGGGGCTCACCAACATGTACTCGATGTACTCGACCAACGATCTGCAGACGACGCTCGAGGAGTACTTCGGGGCCGAGCCGTGGGACGACGAGGAGGCGTACCGCCGCGCCTCCGCCATGGTCTACATCAAGCAGGCGAAGACGCCGACCCTCATCATGCACGGGGCCAATGACCTTCGCGTGCCGATCGGGCAGGCGCAGGAGCTCTACATGGGCCTTCGCAAGAACGGCGTGCCGGTCGAGATGGTCGTGTACCCGCGGCAGGGTCACGGGCTCGCCGAGCCCCGGCTTCAGCTCGACAAGATGAAGCGGGAGTACGCCTTTTTCTCCAGGAAGGTCCTCGGCGAAGGAGCCGTGGAGAAACCGGTCCTGGTGCCCTAGTTCGCCTTTCCGCCGGCGACGAAGGTGGAGAAGCCCGCGCCGAAATCGGCGCGGATTCGGGTCACGCGGCCCTGCTCGCGCACGAACAGCAGGCGGAGGGTGCCTACGCGGAACTGCTCGCCGCCGAAGTAGAGCATGCGGGCCGGCTGGCCGTTGCGCAGCCTCCAGGTGAGGGCGCCGGTCGAGTCCTTCGCGATGGTGACGCTCGCCGGACCGCCGCGGGCCGGCCCATGGAAGGTGCCGGTGTAGTCGTCCGCATTGCCGGTGAACGCCACGCCGGTCGGAGGCGGCACCGGTCCCAGGATCAGCCGGGCGATGGCCGTGCCGATCGCCCCCGGATTCACCGGACCGGCGGTGTTGACGAGCACGGCGATGTGCAGGGAGTCGGCCGGGAAGTACTTGAGGTCGCTCAGGAACCCGTGGATCCCGCCGCCGTGCTGCAGGGCCGGACGCCCCAGCATCGAATCCGTCGCGAGGCCCTTGGCGTACCGGAGCACGGTGCCGTCGTTGAGGGTTCCCGGCGTCACGAGCTCGCGGTAGCTCGCCGGTGAGAGGAGCCTTCCGCCGTGGAGCGCCTGGTTCCAGGCGAGCAGGTCCCCCGCGGTCGAGCAGAGGGAGCCGGCCGCATACGGCCAGGTGTGGTCGAGGTAGGCCGCCCGGAGCAGCACGCCCCCCGGCCCCATGTCGTAACCGTGCGCCCGGTTCTTCACGACGGCCCGCTCGTCGCAATAGCGCGAGTTCCGCATGCCGGCGCGCTCGAAGAGCTTCTGCTTGACGAAGTCGCCGTAGGGCTGCCCGCCCGCCTTCTCGATGATCAGTCCGAGGAGGAAGTAGGCCGAGTTGTTGTAGATCGCTCCCTCGCCGGGCTCGAACTCGAACGGCTTCGCCGCAAAGAGCCTGACCAGGGAGTCGCGGGGCAGCTTGCGTACGCTCAGCTCGCCGAACTCCGCCATCTCGGTGTAGCCTTTGATCCCCGACGTGTGATCGAGGAGCCGCCTGATGGTGAACTTCCGCCCCTGCGTCGGGTAGTCGGGCAGGTGCCGCGTCACCTCGTCGTCGAGGGAGAGCTTGCCCTGCTCGGCGAGCAGCAGAATCGCCGCGGCGGTGAACTGCTTCGTTACCGAGCCGATCTCGTAAATCGCGTCGGGCGGCGTCGGCACGCCGAACTCGAGATCCGCGAAGCCGTAGGCCTTGAGCACGACCGTATCGCGGCCGAGCATCACGCCGACGGAGACTCCGGCGCCGCGGCCCCCGGTGAGCGAGGCGGCCACGATCGAATCCACGGCGGCGGCGATCCGGCCGCGATCGCGGGTCTGGGCGACGGTACCGGACGTCACGGCCGGGAGGATGACGAGCGTGGCGCGGAGCAGACGGCGAGCCGATCGGGACATGGGCATCGGGGAGTGGAGGATGGACCACCTGCGGGTGATGGAGCGGATGGGATTCGAACCCACGACCCCCTGGTTGCAAAC
>JBOHSH010000002.1:0-16439 GCA_050733195.1 Gemmatimonadales bacterium | reverse complement strand
CGGCCGGAGGCGCGCCGCTCGATTCCCTCATCGCGCGCTGGCGAAGTGAGACGCTCGCGCTCCGGCCCGAGTCTTCCCCGATCCGCGCACCAGCCACGATCGCGGCGCTGGCGTGGACCGGGCTCCTGCTGCTTTCCGCTCTGGGTCTCGCCCGATGGGTCTAGCCGCACGGCGTGTGGGCCTGATCGCCCTCGGACTGGCGGCGGTTCTGGTGCCGCTGCTCCGGACCGCTCAGCCGATCGAGGTGCAGGGCGAGTCCTCGGCCAGGCTGGCCCGCCTGCGCGCCCGTGCGCGCTCGGCGAACACGATCGCGGCAGCAATGGAGGTGCGGGAGTCGACGCTTCCCCTGCTCGATTCCCTTCCTCCCGCCTCCGCTCCCATTGAGATCAGGTATCTGGGGTTTCCCGAGGGAATCGGCTCGCCACGCGTGGCGTCCCTGCTCGCGACCTTGAGCGCGCGGGTCGGTCCCGGAGACTCGGCCACCCGCATCGGAGTGCTGGTCTATCGCGGCGAGGGTCATGATCCCTGGGTCGAGTTGTGGGGGTACGCCGGGGCGCTGCTTCGAACCGAGCCCGCGCCGAGATGCCTCGCCATCGTTCCGGGCCGGATCGGCCTGACGGGAGTACTGCACGTGGGCGAGGTGACCCTCAAGCGGGCCATTGGACCCTGCCTGCTGCTGGCCCGCTTCGGCGCGCCCGGCTCGACGATGCGGGCCTGGCTCACGGCCGCGCGCTGGCGTCCGGCGGTGTCGATCGCCTGGCTCACGGGCGCTCGTATATTCTCGGATGGGTCTCGCTCGCTCCCCTGGTCCTCCGTGCTGGTTGAGGACGACATCTTCCGGGATGAGCTCTTCCGGCCGGCGTGGGTATCCCGGGGGTCTCGGGCCCTCGACCGGCTCGGATTGAGCGACGTGCTCCTGTTCCGGCGGCCACGCTACTCCATGGGAGCCCCGGGAATCCGCTGTCTCACCGGAGATCGCGCGGCCTGCGAGGCGACGGTGGTCGACACCGCGCTCACCGCCCGCTTGGGACGGGCGTTTCCGCCGGACCTCACCGGCGCGTACTGGCGGGTCGGGTCCGCCGGCCTGCACGAGGCCCGACCCCATCCGGAATGGTGGATCTCGGATCTGATTCGGGAGTTCGGGCCCGAGCGCTTCACGCGGTTCTGGAAATCGGACGCGCCGCCCGATCGCGCCTTCGAAGCCGCGTTCGGAGAGCCGCTCGGCGACTACCAGTACCGCTGGGCCGACGAGAAGTGGCGCAACAGCTACGAGGTGATCGAGCGGGGCGCGCGGATCACCCTGGGTGCTCACCTCCCCGCAGGAAACCCGCTGGCCGTCCTGTTCTGGAGCGCGATCGCGGTGGCGCTCGTCGCCTGGCGGGCAGGACGACGGACGATCGTATAGACGGACTGGGGCGGCAGGAATCGAACCTGCAACCTCCCGGTTAACAGCCGGGCGCTCTGCCAGTTGAGCTACACCCCATTATTAGACCGGCTCGCACACGAGACGGCCCGCACCGAATACTAACGGGCGCGGGCCGATCGACGTCAGGCGTGCGGACGGATGCGGCGCTGGGTCTATTCGACTGTAACAGAGACCCAGCGCCAGCGCGATGCCGATTCAGCGCACCTTGAGCTAGGTGAGTCTCCTAGGATACGAGCTCGATCTCAACCGAGCGCCCGAGGCCCCGGGCAACCTTCTCCAGTGTCTCGATCGACACGTTCCCCCCCGACCGCTCGAGCTTCGCGATTGCCTGCTGGCTCACCCCAATACGCTGGCCCAGAGCGGCCTGCGAGAGCTTCGCCTCCGCGCGAGCCCGGCGGATCGTGATAGCGGCGCTCAGCCCGGCCGGGACCGTTACCTGGCGGAGCTCGCCGCCTTTCGGTGCGTGGCGACGCCGGGGCGGCGGCGGTACCTGTCCGCCCTCCAGGACAGTCTCAAGCCAGGCCTCGAGGGCCTCGGTGGCCCGGGGCTCGATCTCGGCCGCCGCACGCGCGAACGTCTGACAGCCCGGGCAGTCGGGGAACTCGATCAGCCACACCGACCCTTCCCGGACCACGATGGCCGGATAACGCATTCCTCGTCTCCGCAGTTATCACTACCACAACCAAACAACCGCTGTGTTGTTTGTCAAGAGGCGGCTTGTGTCGCACAGTAAGCTAGTGGCAAACTTGATAACACAACCGTTAGGTTGTATCATATACTTGTATGAACTCGCGCGAGATCATCGCCAAGCTGGAAGCCGCCGGATGGAAGCTGCTCCGGGTCAAGGGCTCGCATCACGTGTTCGGGAAGCAAGGCAGCTATCCTGTAGTGGTGCCGCATCCGGAGAAGGACGTGCCGATCGAGACGATCAAGCGAATCGAGAAGCTCTGCGGGTTCCCGCTCCGTCCGGTGCAACCCAAGAAGTGCAAGGACGACCCGGCTCAGTAGGGGTCGGGCCCTCGCAGCAGGGCGCCGTCGAGCCAGGCCCCGACCTTGCCGCCCAGCCCGTCGGCCTCGCCGGCAGCCGGGTACGTGGCCCCGCGCTCGAGGCCGGGATAGCAGCGGGGCGCCCTCGCGGGTCAGGCGGTAGCGGGTCATTCTCTCGTAGCTTCAGCGAGTGCCCGCGAGGCGATCGCGCTGCCCCGGTGCGTGTCTTGCTCGAGATAGAAGTAGGGACTCCGGCCCGTCTGTTTCTCTGCCTCAAACCCGCCTGGGAAGACAGCCACTCGAACGAGCGACTTGTAGGTAATGGTGCTGTTTTTGGCGGCGCCGTCGAAGAACAGCCGCTTGCTAGTGATGTACAGCACGCCGCTATCGATCTGCTCGAGGCTCTGCGACCGCTCGACCGTGGGTGCGATTGACCCCAGCCTGTAGCGAACGCCCTTCATGATCGGGATGGACACCGTGGGCCCGTGGTAGCTAACACGGGTGGTTCTCGAGCGGAGCTCCCTCCAGGAGCAGCCGCCCTTCCAGTAACAGACTTCGCCCTTCTGCAGTGGGATGCCTGCATCAACGGGCGGCAGCGCAGGTAACGCATCGATAGCATTCAGGGCTGCCTGTGCCTCTCGGAGGTATTGTTCGAGGCGCTCGGCCTCAGCGCGCTTCTCGATCTGGCCGTGGTACCAGATTCCCCAAATGATGAGGACGCCTATCGCGAAGAGAACGATCAGAATCATCGTGGGTGTTCTGATTAAGCCAGGAATCTCATGGGGACCTCGTCAGGGTCGGCGTCACGGCGTGCCTGGTTCCGGGATCCACTCCATCGTCTCCGGCGAATCGACCGCGTAGTACCCCTGCCCCGAGACCTTGGGCTCGGTGTCCTTCGTGAACCAGCCGGGGAGCTCGAGGGAGTCGTCCGGCACGAGGATGTAGGGCTGCTCGAGCTGGAAGACCTGGCCATCGAGCGGGCCACCGACACACTGGATCGGGACCTTCGGCATCAGGGTACCGCGGCCGCAGCCGATTCTGATTCCGTAGTGGCCGCCTCCGCGCGAGCGCGCCGACGCGCCGCGCGCTTGACCAGCGACTCGGCCGACTCCGCGCGCTCTCCTTCAAGAGCCTCTCGCTTGAGCACTTCCTCCCGCAGGAGCTTCTCGACCTCTGCTGTGGCGATCGACAAGCCTGGGGAGAGGCGGCGCATCTCGCGCCGCACGGCGCTGAGGATGCTCTCCGTCAACAGCAGCCGTGCCACGACGAAACGGCTGGTTGCCTCCCGGTGAGCCGCGAACTTGGTGATGTCGGATCCGGTCGCGCTCTCGCGACTGATGAGGTACAGACGCTCGAGCAGCTCCGCAGTCCGACTGGTCGGATCGAGAAGATCAATGGTGAAGATTAGGTCGGACTGGATCGGCTGCTCGAATCGGATCCGGTGCGCTTGCCACACGGAGCCGTTCGTCAGGATCACCCACTCGGTGCCCTGCTTGGCACCGTAGTCGACGCACTGCCGAAGGTGATTCTCCTTCAGGTCCGTTCCGGCGCTCTTTACCTCGATCAGGAAGTTGAGCCGACCGTCGACCTTGACGGCCAGGTCGCAGAAGGTACTGCGGATCGCGAACTCGGTGGTGAGCTCGCTGTACTTGTCATAGCCAAGGACCTCGGCGAGGAAGTCCGACACGATCACCACGGTATCGGACTCATTCACATCGCGGACCTTGGCGGAGGCAAGGATCTTCTGGTAGCGGCGGAGGCCGGCCTTCGCGCGATCCAGGAACCGTTTGGAAATGCGGATGCTCATAGCAACCCCCTCGGCTGGGGTAGAAGAAGCTATTGGAGACGCGACGTCGTCATTTCTTCCTGATGAGGTACGCCACGCCGGTGCATCGGGGTCCCTGCCCCGCACCGCTCGGCGCCGGCGTCGCCAGCACGGCGTTCGCGCGGAGGCGTCGCCCGCCCACTTGCAGCTGGGCATCGCAGCTCGCCGGATCCTGCCAGTTGTTCCCCTGCGCGGTCACGCTGAGGGCTGCCAGGAGACGGGCCATCTCTGAGGGGCTCCGTTGAGAGCGGATTGATCCCTGGGAATGAGTCTATCGGACGACCTTCCTGGCGGGGTCAGCCGGAGGTCGGCCCTCCGGCGGGCGGCGACGGCACGCAGCGGGCCACGACGACCGTGACGTTGTCGCTTCCGCCGCCCTCGAGGGCCTGCGCGATCAGCTCGCGACACGCGGTCTCGGCGCTCCCCGCCGACCCGAGGATCCTCCCGATATCGGCATCGGGAACGTGCTTGGTCAGGCCGTCGGTGCAGAGCAGAAAGACGTCGCCGGGCTCCAGGTCGATCAGTCCCACCGAGGGCGTGAGCTCGGATCCTCCGACGGCGCTCGCGAGCGATTCTCCCGTCCTCGACCGCGCGGCCTGCTCGTCGGTCCACGCGCCCACGTCCACCATGTAGGCGCCGACGGTCTGGTCCTGCGTGATCTGCCGCAGTCGCCCGCGGCGGAGGTAGTAGGCCCGGCTGTCGCCCACGTGGATGAGATAGGCGCGAAGCCCCACGACCAGCGCGACCGTAAGCGTCGTGGCCGGCGCGCCATGGGACCGCCCGTGCTCCGCGAGGATCCGTCCATGCGTGTAGCGGACGTTCTGCTCGAGGCGGTCCAGAAACTGCTGCTCCTCTTCCACGTCGAGCCGCTGGAAGGAGCCCGCGGCCTCGCTCACGTACTCCAGCAGGTGCTCGACGACCGCCGCGCTCGCCAGTTCGCCGCCGGGCTGCCCTCCCACACCGTCCGCGACGGCGAGGAGGCGCGCGTTCGGGCCTTCCAGCCGCCCGCCCAGCCCGGCGTCGGGGAGGCTCGTGTGCGAGACCTCGACCGATTTCCGCATCGACGCGACCACGAACTGATCCTCGTTGGAATGGCGCTTGCCGGGATTCGTGAGGCCGTGACAGTCGAGCTCGGCGGCGGCCGTGGTGGTCGCGGGGGTCATGCGGTGCTTCCTCCTGCCGGCGCGAGTGTCGCGCGGGCCAGCCAGGTGAACGCGGCTTCCACTCCTTCTCCGGTCTTGGCGCTGGTGCGGAGCGGATGCCAGTCGTGCTTCGCGAGTCCGTCGACGTCGGCGGGGGCGAGGACCCACTGATCCACGAGGTCGCTCTTGTTGAGTGCTATGACCGAGGGCACGTCACCGGCCGCGGACCTCACCAGCTCCCGGAGCTCGAAGATCGGCTCGTAGGTCTCGCGCCGGGTGCCGTCGATCACGTACAGAATCCCGTGCGCCCCCCGCAGGTAGCTGACGGTGATGTCCTGCTCGCCGTCACGGCCCGCCATGTCCCAGAGGAGCAGCGAGACTTCGGTACCGCCGACGTCGACGGTCTTCCGGTCGATCTTGACGCCCACGGTGGAGTGGTACTTGGTCGAAAAGATGGAATGCACATACTGGCGAACCAGACAGGTTTTGCCCGTCCCGAACATCCCCACCATGCAGATCTTTTTCTGGAGGCTCACGGCGCGGTGGCTCCACGTACACCGGTGGACACCACCCGGACCGCGAACGACACGCTGCGATTGAGTGCCGCCCGGCGCGCCTCGCCGCCCTCTCCGGCGAGCGGGCTCGCCGTGCCGAGCCCGGTCGTGCGCAGGACGTTATCGGCGACGCCGCGGGCGGCCAGGAACCGCCTCACCGCCTCGACGCGAAGCTGGCTCAGCGTCTCGTTCGTCGTCTCGGTGCCCGTCGAATCGGTGCGTCCCGCCAGCTCGACGTCGAGCCGATACGCCGGCCCGCCGACACCGTCGATCAGCCGGCGCAGGGACCAGGCCGCCTCCGCAAGCACGTCCCCGGCTTCCCGGGTGATCTCCGCCGATCCGACCGCGAAGAGCACCCGCCGTCGCTCGATGTCGTCGCGGAGCGATCCCAGCTCGCCCGGGAAGAGCGGCTCGACTCCCCCGAGATCGATCCGGGCGACTCCAGGAGGAGCCGAGGCGAGCGCCGCCGTCCGCTGCAGCCAGGGAACCGGCGCCGTACCGCCGGCGCGAAGGGTCTCCCCGTCGAGCGCCAGGGTCGCGGTTGGCGGTGCGACCAGGAGCCGGCGCGCGCGGGCGAGGACCACCGGCGGGTCGAGGGAGAGGTAGGCCTCCCACCGACCGAACACCCGCGTCGTGTCGACGCCCAACCCGGCGAGCACGGCGGCGGGCGCCCCGGCCAGCGGATCGCGCAGCCCGCTCAGTCTGTACCTGCTTCCGCTGCGGTCCGCCGTCACCACGACGATGCCCGGCTCGGCCTGAAGCCCCGCGACGACCCGGCGCCAGTTCCGCTCCGCGCGGATCGCCCGCCATCCCAGCCAGCCGGCCACGAGAAGCAGTGGGGCCACCCAGAGAAGCCAGGTGTGACGCTTTCGCCGGGCCCGATCCGTCGTCAGCACCGTCTCGAGACAATCCTCGAGCATCGGCTGAGCGGCGCGGAACGGCTCGGTGTCGCCGTCGAATTCCGCGAGACGTTGGGCGAACTGGACGTGGAGGGTCTCGAGCGTGTCCTGGAGCCGCCTGAGGAGGCTGTCCGGCGGAGTCCCGCGCACCACGGCGGCGAGGACGGCGCGGGGGCCCGGCTCCACCATCACGGTGAGCTCGCCGACGCTGAAGCTGCGGAGGCGGCCTCCCTCCTCCGCCACCTTGAAGGAGTCGCTCACGAAATCCTGGATCGCGGTCAGCATGCCCGAGATCAGGTCCGCGTCGGTTACGTGCAGCTCGGAGGGCGCCACGTGCGCCAGCAGGAGTCCCGTCTCCGCGTGGATCAGGAAGATCTGCTCGACGCGATAGACGAGCGCATGCTTGAGCACGACCTGCGCGTACGGAGCTCCCGTGCGCCAAGCCTCCAGGCGCCACTTGAGCCCCTGGATGGAGAGACTGTGCTCGATGGCGGTGTTGATCGAACGGACCAGGCCCGCCATCGTCTCGGCAATGGCCTTCCGGATGGCCGGACCCAGCACCGGGAAGATGGCGGCCGCGATCTCCCGCGGATCGCGGCGCACCGATTCCCGGAGCGCGTTCTCGACCGTCGGCGCGAGCGCACGTCCGAGCTGTCGATCGCGCTCGCTCCGCAGCGATATCGCTTCCGGGAGATGCTCGGCGAGGTTGGCGGGCGTGATCTCGGAGGCGTCGACCCGGCGCTTCAGCTCGTCGAGCCGCCGTCGCTCCGGACCGACCAGGAGATCGCGCAGCTCCTGAAACTCGGTCGACGCGGGATCGAGGTCGTTCGCGATGCCGGGCGCGGCACCCGGGCCATCCCGCTGGGGCGTCACCGTTTCAGTCTCCGGTATCGCCTCTTCCCGAGCCGTCGTCGCTCAACCGGGACGCCACGTCCCGAAGAAATCCCGCCAGGGCCGACCGATCCACTTTCGCCGACCGGAGCTCGCCTGCCGAGCGCTCGAGATCGCTCGACAAGCGTTCGGCGACGCGGGTGATCTCCGTGGACAGCGCCGTCGATTGGGAGAGGATCTGGTCTCGCAGCTCGGCATCGGCTAGGCTCGAGGTTTCCTCGAGCCTGCTGTGTCGCTTTTCGAGGCCACGCAGCACCTCCCTCAGCTCCGCGCCGAGCGCCTTCAGATCCTCGGACCGCCGAGCCCGCTCCTGCCCTAGCCGCTCGACGAGCCCGGCCACCTCGCGCTGGGTTGCGTCATCCAGCTCGGCGAGTCGCCTCGTGAAGTCGGCCTGGAGGGCGTCGTGCTGGGCCTGAAACCGTTCCTCGAGGTTGTGCAGCCTCGATTCGACCCCGCGCATCTGCCCACCGAAGAGGATGTCGCGGACCTTGTCGAGGCTCTCAGGGGTGCTGTCGGACGGCGCCGGGTCGGTTTGGGGTGCGGCGTCGGTCGGGGGCTTGGGGCTGGCAACCGGCGGGGGGTCCAGGCGCCTTCGGGGATCCGCGGACGTGGTCATCTGCCGCTCTCGCGTAGGGGTGAAGGGTCTCGCCGGCCGGGTCCCCCTGCGCCGGCTCGTCCAAGCTACTCTCCGGACGGGCGGCTGGCCATTCAGCCGCTTCGCTCGCCTTGACCTCCCTCGGGCACCGGGCTAGCGTCTGCCCTCGCCCCGCCATCCTCCCGCCTCTCCGGAGGGATTCCGATGAAGCGTCCGGTCGTTCTCTCCGTAAACGGTGCCAGCTACGACGTATTCGTGGAGCCGCGCGCGCTGCTCTGTCACGTGCTCCGCGACGAGCTCAACCTCACCGGCACCCACATCGGCTGCGACACCAGCCAGTGCGGCGCCTGCACCGTGCATCTGGACGGCCAGGCGGTGAAGAGCTGTACCGTACTCGCCGTGCAGGCGGAAGGCCACCCGATCACCACGATCGAGGGCCTCGCGACGAACGGGGAGATGCATCCGCTCCAGACCGCGTTCTGGGAGAAACACGGGCTGCAGTGCGGCTTCTGCACTCCGGGCGTCGTGATGTGCGCCGCCGATTTGCTCGCGTCCAATCCGTCGCCCTCGGAGGCGGAGGTCCGGCACGCGCTCGAGGGCAACCTCTGCCGCTGCACCGGCTACCAGAACATCGTTGACGCCGTGCTCGCCGCCGCGGAAACCATGCGCGGCGCGCCGGCGCGCGCCTGAGAAGGGGGAGGGGGGAAGCCACCATGGCCACGCTCTTCGGCTCCGGGATCAAGCGGCGGGAGGATCCGCGCTTTCTCACCGGCCGCGGAACCTATACCGACGACGTGAAGCTCGCGGGCGTCTGTCACGCCGCCATCCTGCGGAGCCCGCACGCCCACGCGCGCATCCGCCGCGTCGACGTCGCCGCCGCGCGCAAGGCCGACGGCGTCCTCGCCGTCTTCACCGGGGCGGATCTCAAGGACAAGGTGATCCCGGTCCCCTGCGCCTGGGCGGTGCCCAACTGCGACATCCGGCTGCCGGAGCACCCGCTGCTGGCGCACGAGAAGGTCCGCCACGTCGGCGACGGCGTGGCGATGGTGGTCGCGACCTCGCGGGAGGCGGCCCGCGACGCCGTCGAGCTCATCGACGTGGAGTACGAGCCGCTCCCCGCGGTGGTGAATCCGGAGGAGGCGGCGCAGCCGGGCGCTCCCCAGGTCCACGCCGACGTCCCCAACAACGTCGCCTTCACGTGGGTGGTGAACGGCGGCGACGCGGAGGCCGCGTTCCGCGGCGCCGAGGTCAAGGTTTCCCAGCGGATCGTGCAGCAGCGACTCCTGCCCACGGCCATGGAGCCGCGCGCGGCGGTGGCGAGCTGGAACGCCGGCACGGGCCAGCTCACCCTCTGGGCCACGAGTCAGAACCCGCACATCCACCGCTTCCTCTGCTCGGTGATGCTCAAGCTGCCCGAGCACAAGATCCGGGTGATCTCGCCCGACGTCGGGGGCGGGTTCGGGAGCAAGATCCCGGCCTATCCGGACGAGGCGCTCGTCGCGTTCGCGTCGATGGCGCTCGGCAGGCCGGTCAAGTGGACCGAGGACCGCTCGGAGAACTACAAGACGACGATCCACGGCCGCGACCACGTCGAGTACGTGGAGCTGTGCGGCACCCGTGACGGCCGCATCACCGGCCTCCGCACCCGGGTGTACGCGGGGCTCGGCGCGTACGCCTCGACCGCCGCGCCCGGCGTCCCGACCATCCTGCATGGCCTCATGTACTCGGGGGCCTACACCATTCCGAACATCCACGGCACCGTCTACGGCGTCTATACGACGACGACGCCCGTCGACGCCTACCGCGGCGCCGGCCGGCCCGAGGCGACCTATCTGATCGAGCGGCTGGTGGACCTCTTCGCCCGCGAGATCGGCGTGGACCCGGCCGAGGTGCGCCGGATGAATCTGATTCCGAAGGACAAGTTCCCCTACACCGTCGCGACCGGCATCACCTACGACTCGGGGGACTACGAGCGCGCGCTCGACACGGCGCTCCGGACGATCGACTACACGGGATTCCGGGCGGAGCAGGCGAAGGCTCGCGCGCAGGGGGGGGACCGGTATCTCGGCATCGGGCTCGTCTGCTACACCGAGATCTGCGGGCTCGGTCCCTCGCAGGTGGCCGGCGCGGTCGGCTTCGGCGGAGGCCTCTACGAGTCCGCGATCGTGCGGGTCTATCCGACGGGGGTGGTCCGCGTCTACATCGGCTCGCGGCCGCACGGCCAGGGCGAAGAGACGACCTTCGCGCAGGTGGTCGCCGACGAGTTCGGCATTCCCATCGAGAACGTGGAGATCGTCGCCGGCGATACCGAGTCGACCCCGCAGGGCTGGGGGACGTACGGCAGCCGCACCACCGCGGTCTCCGGCTCCGCGGTCAAGCTCGCGGCAATCAAGGTGATGGAGAAGGCCAAACGGCTCGCGGCCCATCTGCTCGAGGCCAGCGAAGACGATCTCGAGTGGAAGGACGGGCGGTTCGCGGTCCGCGGCTCACCGGACCAGGGAAAGAGCTTCAGCGAGCTCGCCCTCATGGCGAACGTCGCGTGGAACCTGCCGGCCGGCATGGAGCCGGCCCTCGAGGCGAGCGCCTTCTTCGATCCGAGCAACTTCGTCTTCCCGTTCGGCACCCACGTCTGCACGGTCGAGGTCGATGCGGAGACCGGCGCGGTACAGATCCTCCGGTACGTCGCCGTGGACGACTGCGGCCCGCGCATCAACCCGATGATCGTCGAGGGACAGGTGCACGGGGGCGTGATCCAGGGTCTCGGCGAGGGACTTCAGGAGATGGCGGTGTACGACGAGCAGGGGCAGCTCCTCACCGGCACGATGATGGACTACGCGGTGCCCAAGGCCGCCCAGATGCCGCGCATCGAGTCGATCGCCCAGACGACGCCGTCGCCGGTGAACCCGCTCGGCGTCAAGGGCATCGGCGAGGCGGGAACCATCGCGTCGGCCGCGTGCCTGGTCAACGCGGTCTGCGACGCGCTCGCCCCTCTCGGGATCCGCCACATCGACAAGCCGCTCACGCCCGCGCGGGTCTGGGCGGCGATCCGGCAGGCGGACGGAGGTGCCCGATGATTCCCGCGGCTTTCGAGTACGCCCGGGCGAAGAATCTCCGGGACGCGCTCAACGCGCTCGCGGCCGGCGACGGCTCCAAGCTGCTCGCCGGAGGACACAGCCTGCTCCCGCTCATGCGGTTCAGGCTCGCGCAGCCGCCGAAGCTGGTCGACATCGGCGAGCTGGCGGAGCTCAAGGGCATCGCCGAGAAGGGCCGCGGCCTCCGGCTCGGCGCGCTCACGACCTACCGTCAGATTCTCGACTCGCCGCTGGTCCGCGAACGCGCGCCGCTCCTGGCCGACGCGGCGTACACCATCGGCGACATCCAGGTCCGGAACCGCGGCACCATCGGCGGCGCCCTCGCCCACGCGGATCCGGCCGCCGACCTGCCGGCGGTGCTGCTCGTGCTGGACGCCGCGATCCACGCCCGCTCCAAGGCCGGCAAGCGCGCCATTCCCGCGCGGGATTTCTTCCTCGGCGCGTTCACGACCGCGCTGGCGCCCGACGAACTGCTCACCGAGATCGTGATCCCTCCGGTGCCTCGCGGCGCCCGAACGGCCTACGTGAGCCACGAGCAGGCCGCCTCCGGCTACGCGCTGGTGGGCGTGGCGGCGCTGGTCGTGGGGGCCCGGAAGATCACGCAGTGCCGCGTGGCGATCACCGGCGTGACCGATTGCGCCTTTCTCGCCGGTTCGGCGGAGCGGCTCGTCGGCACGGCCGGCGACGCCGCCGCGATCGCCGCGGTGGCCGACGGCGCCCTCCTGGGCATCGAGACCTCGGGGGACATCCACGCGCCCGCCGACTACCGCGCCCACCTCGCGCGCGTCGCGGTCCGTCGCGCGCTCACCACGGCGCTGGGCCGGTCCCCCTGAGGGTCTACGGCCTGGTTCCGGCCGCGGGCCGCAGCGAGCGGTTCGGCGGCGCGAAGCTGCTCGCCAAGTGGCAGGACCGCGAGCTGCTGGGTCACGTTCTGCTCAAGCTGGGCGGCGCCCGCGCGGCGGGACTCGTGGCCGGAACGGTGGTCGTGTATCGCGACGGCGATGACGCGGTGCGGGATCTCGCCGCGACCTACCGCGCCTCGGCCGTCGCCGTCCCTCCGGGAGGCGAGCTGTCGCTCTCGGTTCGCGCGGGGCTCGACAGCCTGGCGGCGCACAGCTCGGGGCACGACCGGGAAGCGGCCCTCGTCTGTCTCGCCGACCAGCCGCTGCTCCGGCTCGACGTGATCCGCGCGCTGGTCGAGACCTGGTCCCGGAGTCCCGTGGCCGCGGTGCGGCCCAGCTATCGCGACGACCCCGGCCGGCCGGGCCACCCCCTGCTGCTCGACCGATCGCTCTGGCCGCTCGCCGCCGAGCTCCGTGGCGACGCGGGATTCGGCGCGCTGCTCGAGGCCCGCCGGACGCCGGTCCGCACCGTGTCGGTCGCGGGCGCCAATCCGGACGTCGATACGCCGGAGGACCTCCGCGCGCTCGACGCCGCCGAATCCGGCGAGAGGAGCCCCGCCTGAAGACCGTCGCCGACCTCCGCTCAGCGCTCACGGAACGCGGCTACCTCGCCGACGACGATCTGGCCACCTCGGTCTTCCTCGCGCTCCGTCTCGAGCGACCCCTGTTTCTCGAAGGAGAGGCCGGAGTCGGCAAGACCGCGCTGGCCACCACGCTCGCCCTGGTGACGGGGGGCGAGATGATCCGTCTCCAGTGCTACGAGGGGCTCGATACGTCGACGGCGCTCTACGAGTGGGACTATCCGCGTCAGCTCCTCCACCTCCGGCTCCTGGGAACCACGGATCCCGCGGATCGCGCGGTTCAAACGATCTTCAGTGAACCGTTCCTGATTCGCCGTCCGCTCCTCCGGGCGCTGCAGGCCGCCCAGCCGCCGGCGCCGGTGCTGCTGATCGACGAGGTGGACCGCGCGGACGAGGAATTCGAGGCGCTGCTGCTCGAGCTGCTGAGCGACTTCTCGGTCACGATTCCCGACCTGGGCGTGATCCGGGCCGCCGTGCGCCCGCGCGTGGTGATCACCAGCAACCGGACCCGCGAGGTGCACGACGCGCTCAAGCGCCGCTGCCTCTACCACTGGATCGAGTATCCCACGCCGGAGCGCGAGCTCGCGATCCTCCACGCCCGCCGGCCCGGGGTGGGTGACGCGCTCGCGCGGGAGATCGTCGCCTTCGTGCAGCGGCTCCGCTCGGCCGACCTGGTGAAGCCCCCCGGCGTCGCGGAGACGCTCGACTGGGCCGCCGCACTGATCGAGCTGGGCGGCGCGCCGCTCGAGGCCGGCACGATCGACCGGACGGTGGGCGCGCTCCTCAAGTATCAGGACGACATCGCGCGGATCCGCGGCGCGGGCACGGCAACGCTCCTCGCCGAAGCGCGCGCCACGCGGGTCACGTGATCGCTCCGCCCGCACCACCCCCGCAGGGAGCGGCGCTCGTCGCCAACGCGGTCGCCTTCGGCCGGCTGCTCCGGCGCGCCGGCGTGCCGGTGGAGCCCGGCCAGACGCGGGCCTTTCTCGAGGCCCTGGAGCTCGTCGGCCTCGGCAATCCCCTCACCGCCCGGGCGGCGGGCCGGGCGGTCTACGTCCGGCGGCGCGAGGAGCTCCCCCTCTTCGATCGCGCGTTCGCGCTCTTCTGGCAGCGCCACGGCGATCCCTCGCCGGAGGCGCCGGTCCTTCCCCGGATCCGCCAGGGGGAGAGCCGCCGGCCCGCGTTTCCCGCGCCCGCGCCCATGGCGCCCGAGACCACGATCGACGTCGAGCCGCCGCCGGGCTCGTCGGTCGCGAGCACGCAGGAGCTCCTGCGCCACGCCGACTTCGCGACGCTCACGCCGGCGGAGGCGGAGGAAGCGCTCGTGCTTCTGGATGCGCTGCACGCCGGGCTGCCGCGACGTCCTTCCCGCAGGTGGCGCCGGGCCAGACACGGCCCGCGGCCGGCTCTGCGGACCATGCTGCGGGCGGCCGTGCGCACCGACGGCGAGCTCGTGCTCTGGCGCTGGCTCCGGCGCCGGGGCAGACCGCGCCCGCTGGTGCTGGTCGCCGACGTGAGCGGATCCATGGAGCGCTACAGCAGGCTCCTGCTCCGGTTCGCGCACGTCCTGGCCCGGAGCGGCGCACCGCTCGAGGTCTTCGTCTTCGGCACCCGGCTCACGCGGATCACGCGGGACCTTCGGGCTCGCGACCCCGACGACGCGCTCCGCCGGGTCGGACGGAGCGTCGTCGACTGGAATGGTGGAACGCGGATCGGCGAGAGCCTGCGGACCCTCAACCGCCAGTGGGTGCGCCGCAGCGTCCGGAGCGGGGCGATCGTCCTCCTCGCCTCCGACGGCTGGGAGCGGGGCGATCCCGCGCTGCTCGAGCGGGAGATGGCGACGCTCGGGCGCTCCTGCTATCGTCTACTCTGGCTCGACCCGCTGGCCGAGCGCGACGGATTCGCCCCCGAGACGGCGGGGCTCCGCGCCGCGCTGCCGCATGTGGACGGATTCTTTCCCTGTGCGAGCGTCGCCTCCCTCATGAAAGTCGCCCGCATGCTCGACCCGAAGCAGCAACCCGCCATCCGGCCATCTGCCCCGGCCGTCCGGCCGTCCGGCCGTCTGGCCGTCTGACATGCGCGACCTCCTCGCCGACTATACCAGGCTCGCCGAGACCGGCCCGGTCGGCCGCGCGGTCGTGACGGCGGTCTGGGGATCGGCGCCGAGGCCGGAAGGGTCGTCCCTCATCGCGACCCCGGACGCCCGCATGGCCGGCTCCGTCTCCGGCGGATGCGTGGAGAACGCCGCCGTCCTGGAGATCGTCGCGGCCATCGCGCGCGGCACGCCGTCGACCGTGAGCTGGGGCGTGAGTCATGAGCGCGCCTGGGAGCTCGGGCTCTCCTGCGGCGGCACCATCGGCGTGCTGGTCGAGCCGTCGATTCGGCCGGAGGTGCTCGCAGCCGCCCGAAGCGACGGCGGAAGCGTCGTGGCCACGGTGACGGGCGGCGGCGCCCCGGCGGGGAGCGGCCTCGTCCTGGACGAGCACGGAGGACGGAAGCGCTTCGGCGAGTTCCCGGCAGGTCTCGAAGAGGCGGTGGCCGCCGCGTCCCGAAATGCGCTCGAGCGGCTCGGCAGCCGGGTGGAGACGATCGGCGAGGGCGAAGGAGCGGCGGAGGTCTTCCTCGAGGTCTATCCCCGCCGGCCGACGCTCCTCGTGTTCGGCGGCGTCCACATCGCCACGCACCTGGCCCGGATGGCGAAGCCGCTCGGCTTCCGGACGGTGGTCGCGGACGGGCGCGAGGCCTTTCTCTCCCGCGAGCGATTCCCCGACGCCGACGAGCTCATCCTCGGCTGGCCCGAGGAAGTCTTCGGCCGCACGGGCATCGATGCCGCGACCTGCGTCGTGCTGCTCACCCACGACCCCAAGTTCGACGAGCCGGCGCTCGACATCGCGCTGCGCTCGTCCGCGTGTTACGTGGGCGCGATCGGCTCGCGGAAGACCCAGCAGCTCCGCCGCGAGCGGCTCCGGAGCGCCGGGTTCACGCCGGAGGAGATCGCGCGACTCCACGGCCCCATCGGCCTCGACCTGGGCGGCCGGGAGCCGGCCGAGATCGCCCTCGCGATCCTGGCCGAGATCAACGCCGTCCGCCACCGGCGGCCGGTTCCGGCCCGCTCCTGAGCGTCACAAACCGCCGTTTAGTCGAGCCCGCCACGGCCCCGTTGGTCATCACTCGACTTTCCTGGGAGTCTGCCAGGAACGGACCCCGTTCAGGAAGAGGACGATGTCGGGACAGCGGGGGTGCTTGTTCTCGACGACGGCGAACTGGTTGACAGCGAGCCAATAGTTGGCGCCTGGATCGTCGAAGGCGATGATCCGGGCCGACGCCATGGCTCAGCAATACGAGGAGGGGTAGCCCGGGGCAGATCGGGCTCCCCGCGCGATTCTGGTTATGCCGGCCCGGCAGTGGTGGCTAACTCCTTAACTGCCGCCAGTTAGGGGGCTGAGCAGAAGGAGCTGGCGGGGGTTGACAACGTGGTCCATAGGAATGCCCTTTCACCCCGTTCTAGATTGGTTTACCAGCGATCGCACCCCCGACTTCCCCGA
>JBOHSH010000001.1:0-2865 GCA_050733195.1 Gemmatimonadales bacterium | reverse complement strand
AGGCGACGCAGCCGGTAGTGCGCCTGCCAGTAGTTGCGGAGCGCCTGCACGTACTGGTTTCGCGCCTGATCCTTCTCGTTCTGGGCGAGGAAGAGGTTGTCGATGGCGATCCGGCCGATCACGTACCGGTTGTAGGCCACCTCGAAGCGCTTGGTGGCGACGGTGTCGGCCTTGGCGGAGAGCACGAGGCTCCGGCGGGCCTGCGAGAGCTGGAGCGCGGCGAAATGGGCTTCCTGCGCGGTCTGCCGGATGGTGTTGCGCCCGTTGCTCGCCACCCGGTCGCGGTCGGCTTCGGCCGCCTTGAGCGTCTCCTTCCGGGCTCCCCACTGCCAGAGCGGAAACTGCACCGAGACGGAGAACTGCCGCGCCTCGAGGAGGTCCCGGTAGGCGAGGCTCAGCTGGTCGCCGGTGGCATTGAAGCCGTAGCTCGCCTGCACCGTGGCGCCGAGCCCCGGGGCCAGGCGGGCTTCGCTCACCCGCCTCCGGGCGGTGACCTCCTGCAGCGCGACGTCACTCACGCTCGCCCGGTTCTCGAGCGCCTCGGCGACGGCCCGCGTGGTGTCGGCGTCGAAGTCCGGGACGACCCCGGTCGCCGCGATCTCGAGCGGCGCGTCCGGCGCCAGGTTGAGCGCGAGCCGGAGCGCCGCAAGCGCGCGGTCGTATTCCAGCCGGGCGCCGTCGAGGGTGGTCCGCGACCGGAGGAGCTGGAGCTCGCTCTGGAGCAGGTCGTTCTCGCCGATCCGGCCGACCTGGAACCGCCCGTTGTTGAGAGTGTAGAGGGTGTCGTTGATCACCGCGTTCCGGGCGGCGTTGTCCCGGGCTACCCGCGCGGCGTAGACGTCGAAGAACAGCACCGCGGTCTGGATCGCGATGTCCTCGCGCGCCTCGAGGAACTGCCGCTCGGACAGCTCGCCGCGGACCGATTCCTCGCGCCGGTCCCACGACGCGACGTTGGGGCGGAAGAGGGGCTGCCGGATCCCGAACGAGACCGGCGTCGAGGAATAGCTCCGGAAGGCCTCCTCGCCCGAGATGGAGAGCCGCGCCAGCGACGAGGTGACGAAGAAATCGCCGCCGGTGAACGGGATCTGCTGCGAGAGCGTCGCGGTGAGCGAGGCCTGGGTCTGGTTCTGGGGGACGAAGATGGTGCTGCCGTCGGGCTGGACCACCTGGATGATGGAGCGGTTGTACGAGGGCAGCGTGCCGCCCAGGGAGAGCTGCGGGAGGAGCCGGGAGTAGAAGGCGCGGTGCCGGTAGCGCGCCGCGTCACGCGTGGCCGCCGCGGCGCGGGCCGGGTCGCCGTGCTCCTGCGCCAGGGAGATCGCCTGCTGCAGCGTCATCGCCGCCGGACTTTGCTGCGCGTGGATCGCGGACGGGAGAACGGCCAACCACAAATTACACAGATGACCCAGATGGCGCAGTCGGAGCATGGGACTCACTCGTACCTCAGACAAACGACAGGATCCTGGCGTGCGGCCCGGTAGGCGGGAACGATGCCGAAGGCGAGGCCCACAGTGAAGGAGACGCCGAAGGCGAGCATCACCGAGAGCACCGACACGATGGTCTGGATCTCGGCGAACTGCTCGATCCCGACGCTCAGGGCGAGCCCGGTGATGATGCCGGCCACGCCGCCCGCGACACTGATCAGCACCGCCTCGCTCAGGAACTGGAAGAGGATGTCCTTCTGGGTGGCGCCGATCGCCCGGCGCACGCCGATCTCCCGGATCCGCTCGAGCACCGACGCGAGCATGATGTTCATGATGCCGATCCCGCCCACCACGAGCGAGATCGACGCGATGGCGCCGAGCACGATGTTGAAGATGTTCTTGGTGCGCTGCTCCTGGCGGAGCAGCATCTCGGGCACGGTGATCTCGAAATCCACCACGGTGTTGTGCCGGCGGGTCATCATGCGGCGCAAGATGTCGGCGGTCCCCGCCATCGCCCGCGAATCCTGGACCCGAACGATGATCCGGTCGAGCTGGTTCTGGTTGAGGCGCTCGGACCGCTGCTCGTCGGTCTCCTGGCCGCTGTCGGCGCTGGTGAACGTGAACTGGCGGGAGGCGGCCTCGACCTCCTTCTGGGTGACCTGGGAGCGGTCCCGGAAGCGCCGGAGCATCGTGCGGACCGGGACGTAGACGTCCATGTTGGCGTCGCGGATGCCGAGCCGCTGGGTGGTGAGCTCGCTCACCCGGCGGTCCTGGAGCACGCCGACCACCGTGACCCAGGTCTCCCCTACCTTGAGCGGCTGGCCGATGGCGTCGTCCGAGGTGAAGAACCGGCTGCGGACGCCGCTGCCGATGACCGCGACCGGGAGACCCCGCTCGACCTGCGCCTGGTTGAACCAGGAGCCCCGGTTGAGCTCGAGATTGGTGAGCTGGAAGTAGGTGGTGTCCACGCCCACCAGCTTCCCCGATCGCCGGTAGCCTTCGCGGGTCAGGTTCGTGTTGAGCACGATCTCGGCGCTCACCAGGTCGACCCCGGGCACCCCCCGGGCGACCGCGAGGGCGTCCTCGTAGGTGAGCCCCGGCGAGAACCGCTTCGACTGCTTCTCCTTCTCGTTCTGCTCCACCGCCCCCTCGCTCTGCTCCACGAGCGGCGTGATCATGATGCTGTTGGACCCGAGCAGGCGCATCTGCTCCAGGATCTCCTGCTCGGCGCCCTTGCCGATCGCGAGCATGGCGATGACCGAGGCCACGCCGAAGAGGATGCCGAGGGAGGTGAGCGAGGCCCGCAGCTTGTTGTGCCGCACCGCTTCGAGGGCCGTACGGATGCCCAGGCCGGCGTGCGCGGCCACCACTCGCCGGAGCTCGTCCAGCTTCTCGCGGTCGAGGCGCACGGGCGCCCCTACTTCCGGCGGGCCGTGTCGAG